>NZ_JACJFK010000001.1:0-370319 GCF_014164535.1 Pseudoalteromonas sp. SG41-2
TTGCTTGGTAACAATAGCGTTTTGGACCCACCTGACCCCATGCCGAACTCAGTAGTGAAACGAAACAGCGCCGATGATAGTGTAGCATTTGCTATGTGAAAGTAGGACATTGCCAGGCTCCAAATTGAGAAAGCCGCTTCAGAAATGAAGCGGCTTTTTTACGTTTAAAATGTGAGTTAGCGAGAGTAAAGTTAGCGAGAGTAAAGTTAGCGAACGTTTGACATAGGGCGCGAAAAGTTTATTTTTGTAAAACTCGAAACTCGAAACTCGAAACTCGAAACTCGAAACTCGAAACTCGCAAATTTATTTCCTCTATCAGCTAATGATACCAATCTGCCAAATTATACCAATCTGCCAAATTATGTGATCTAATTAACACACTGATACTTATCTACTTTTACTAAATTGAACTTAGAAAAATCCAAGCAACTTTTAGCTTTATCACGTAAAGAGCCTAATGCAAGAAAGCGCATACGCCTGCTTGCTGTTTCATTATTCTTTGAGGGTGAAAACAGAACGAATATTGCTAAGCGCCTAAATACAGCGCGCGGCAGTCTCAATAAATGGGTTTCAAACTACCTTAACAATGGCGTTGCTGGCTTGAACAACAAACCGATTAAAGGTCGTCCAGCTAAATTAACCTCACAACAACTAAATACACTGTCAGATTATGTAAAACAGTCAGCAAGTTCTTCAGAAGGAGGCAGACTAATGGGGGAAGATATTGCTCAGTATATTTATGACCAGTTCAACATAAGATATCACACCGATCATATTTACAAACTGCTCAAGAAGCGTGGGTTTAGCTGGATCACAAGCCGTTCTAAGCACCCAAAGCAGTCAAAAGAAAGCCAAGAGGCTTTTAAAAAAGTTCCAAGTGGAAACGATCCTTCACACCCCAGGACATCTCCCTTTAGATCGCATTGATGTGTGGTTTCAAGATGAAGCACGGTTTGGACAACAAAATCAAACAACACGCTTATGGGCTGAAACAGGCTCTAGGCCTCGCGCAACAAAACAACAGCAGTTTGAGTATGGATACTTATTTGGTGCAGTGTGCCCAAGTAATGGTAAAACAGAAGCGCTGATCAGCCCTATCGTCAATAAAGACGTCATGACGCAACACATGGAATTAATATCAAAAGCCACGGAGGTAGGACGTCATGCGGTCGTGATCGTTGATGGCGCTGGTTGGCATACTATTGATACTGTAAAACCATTCAATAATGTCACGCTAATAAAACTTCCGCCTTACTCCCCGGAGTTAAATCCAATAGAGCAAGTATGGAGTTGGATACGGCAACACTGTTTATCTAATCGTGTGTTTAGTGGTTATGAAGAAATAGTCGAACAGGTTTCGCAAGCGTGGAATAAATTCATTTCAGTCCCAGATACGGTTAAAAGCAAATGCTCTAGAGACTGGATAAAATTGACTTAATCTTTATGCAGATTGGTATTATTTAAAGAACTATAGTTGATAAAGAATCAAAAAATCGGCCACAATATAGATTATGACCGATTACTCTTTTTCGAAAAGGAAATTACAATCTTGCAAATCCCTTTTATATTACTAAAAAATATTAACTAACGGCTGCGTAAAAACAACCAAAACCGGGTAGGGTAAGGGTTTGTTTATCTAAGCTGCCATTGTGATGATTCAGTTCTGTATGTGGCACAATATCAGTGTGTTCAATGTTGAGGCTTGCAGGCTCTTGCGCTAGGTTAAATACGCACAACATAGTCTGGCCTGCAAAACGACGGTAAAAAGCTAACAATGGCTCAGGGGTATTAATAAATTCAATATCGCCTTCGAGTAAGATAGCTTGTTGCTTACGCCATGTCATAAAATGGCGGAACGCATTTAGAATAGAATCACTATCGCTATCTTGTTTGCTTACAGTCTGGCGTTTGTGGTTTTCGTCAACAGGTAACCAAGGTTTCGTTGCAGAAAATCCGGCCTGTTCACCGTCATCATTGTGCCATGGCATAGGCGTACGACAGCCATCTCGGCCTTTAAAGTTTGGCCAAAAAGTTATCCCATATGGGTCTTGTAAGTCTTCAAACGCCACACTTGCTTCGCCAAGACCTAGCTCTTCACCTTGGTACATACATACACTACCGCGCAATGAAGCGAGGAGGGCGGTAAGCATTTTACACTGCTCTGAGTTTACTTCACCATTGTTACTCCAACGACTAGCAACACGTTCTACATCATGGTTACTAAAGGCCCAGCATGGCCAGCCTTCTGTCATTCGTTCTTCCAATGTTTTAACTGTTGTACGAATATACTCACTGCTATAATCATTGGTTAGTAGCTCAAAACTGTAACCCATATGCAATTTATCGCCACCAGCGGTGTATTCAGCCATAGTAGCAAGTGAATCCTCGGATGATATTTCACCCAAAGACACGGTACCAGGATATTTGTCTAACAGGGTACGAATATCTTGCATAAAGCTGATATTTTCAGGTTGGGTATTATTATAATGATGATACTGAAATGCATATGGATTATCTTCGCTAAAACCACGGCCTTGGCGTTTTTCTGGTGGTTTGGCTGGGTTATCACGTAGCTGTGCATCGTGATAACAAAAGTTAATTGCATCTAGGCGAAAACCATCTACCCCTTTTTTAAGCCAAAACTCAACATTGTCTAATACTGCTTGACGGACATCTGGATTATGAAAATTAAGATCCGGTTGTTCAGTAAAAAAGTTGTGTAAATAATACTGGCCACGACGCGGCTCCCATTGCCAAGCAGGGCCACCAAAAATAGAAAGCCAGTTGTTTGGCTGGGTGCCATCTGGTTTTGCATCAGCCCATACATACCAATCTGATCTGGCGTTAGTTTTGTCTTCTCGGCTATCTAAAAACCATTGATGTTGGTCTGATGTGTGGCTCAATACTTGATCAATAATAATTTTAATATCACGTTGATGAGCTTGTGCAATGAGCTCGTCAAAGTCATTAAGATCGCCAAAAAGAGGGTCTACGTCACGATAATCGCTGATATCATAGCCAAAGTCTTTCATTGGTGATTTAAAAAATGGTGAGATCCAAATAGCATCAACACCCAGACTTTTAATATAGTCTATCCGGCTGATGATCCCTTTTAAATCACCAATGCCGTCACCGTTGGTATCTTGAAAACTGCGCGGATAAACCTGATAAATCACGGCACCCTTATACCACTGCTGTTGAGCCATTTTTTTCTCCATCGTGACAACACTCCCCATTTTACCCTAGCAATTATTACTGTTTAGAAATGGTGTGTTCGTAATCTTGTTAGCAGTTCAATTAAAGCAAACTACGTTATTTTTTAAAAAGCATACGTGAAGGGCTTGATACTGTAAAAAGGATGCATACGTATGCATGCTAAATAGATCGCTTTGATAAGGAAAACAGCTTCTGAAAAACCTATTAACAAAGGTATGTGAGCGGCAAATAGATGTTTACCAATTCTCGTTTTCGTATCATTAACAAAGTAGCAAATCCAACTTGGTGCATATTATATGGGTTCTGTAGCGTTATGGTGCAGCGCCATTAATGGTCTTACCAATTGGCATTTTGTGAGGGGGGCGATCGGGACTCGAATGCAAAGTGTGAATGCACTAATAATTAAGGTATTAAACTGTAAATCGCCGCGCTGAAGGAGCTCGAAGCAGTACATATTTCTTTTATAAAATAGAATGATCAATTATCCCCTCTTTATACCTATAAAAACAAGGTGTTGCCATTATTTGTGTGAATTTTTTGTTAACTTTGTTGGTTTTGTACTAGCCTGAATACGTATGCATAAAGTTGTTAAAAAAATAAGGCGGGCGTTAATATTCATCCTGACAACAAAATAGCTAACAAATGGTTTGCTTCTATCACAAGCAACTCGCTAAAAGTTAGTAATATAAAATTGGGTAACGGGAAACACATCATGTCTATGTTCAAACCAAGTATATTAACAATTGCACTTGCAACCGCAGGCTTAACTAGCATGTCAGGTTTTGCAGCTGAGCAACAAACAACTGCGAATGAAGATTTAGAAGTCATTGAAGTGAAAGGTTTTCGTCGTAGTTTAATTCAAGCTATCGACACTAAACGTTTCAGCAGCTCAGTAGTAGAGGCAATCTCAGCAGAAGATATTGGTAAGTTACCAGATTCGTCTATTGCAGAATCAATTGCGCGTCTACCTGGTCTTGCCGCGCAACGATTAGATGGCCGTGCAAGTTCAATTACTATTCGTGGTATGGGCGAAGACTTTAGTACCACAACATTTAATGGTCGTGAGCAAGTATCGATTGGTGATAACCGTGGTGTTGAATACGACTTATACCCGTCAGAAGTGATCAGCGAAGTTGTTGTATACAAAACGCCAGATGCATCTTTAACGACTCAAGGGATTGGCGGTACCGTTGATTTACGCTCTACGCGTCCTCTATCAGCCGGTGAACAATCAATTACTGCAAATGTGCGTTTTGAACAAAACGAAATGGATGCAGTTAATCCAGAAATGGATAATAAAGGTTATCGTGGTTCGTTTGGTTATGTAGATCAATTTGCTGACGATACCATTGGTGTTGCATTTGCTTATGCCCACATGGAATCACCAAATCAAGAACAACGCTGGAATGCATGGGGTTATGATCCAAGTGGTGCTGACGGCAATTTACGTTTACAGGGCGCTAAGCCTTATGCACGTTCATCAGAGCTAACAAGAGATAGCTTTTTAGGTGTGCTTGAATTTGCACCATCAGATAAACTGCATATTACCGCCGATGCGATGTATGTTGATTTTGAAGATAAGCAAATATTACGAGGCATAGAGCTGCCATTAAATTCAGGTCGTGCAGATACAAATTATGAAACGTTAGCCACCAATGGTGGCGTTGTTACTCAAGGCCAAGTTAATAATATTAAAACCTTAGTTCGTAATGACGTAAACTTCAGGACTGCTGATTTACTCGCGCTTGGTTTTAACGTTGAATACGATATAAATGACAGCTGGCAAGTGGCTGCTGATGTGAGTTATTCAAAGGTTGAACGTGATGTCTGGGGTCTTGAAAGCTATGCAGCGACAGGACGTGGTGACAACGAAGGCCTTGGTGATAACCTACAATACAGACTTGACAGTGGTATGGCTGGCGCCATTTTTACCCCTACACTTGATTATTCAGACCGCGATTTATTTCAACTGGGTGCAGCGCGTACTTGGGGGAGTAGTGCTGTTGGTGGAGATGGTCAAGATGGCTTTTTAAATAGACCACATGTTGAAGATGAATTAGCATCATTAAAGCTCAGTGCAAAAACGTTTATTGAAAACAGCCCGATAAGCCAAGTTGAATTTGGTGTTAACTACAGCAGCCGTGAAAAAGATAAACAAGATACCGGTGAGTACCTGCGCCTCAAGCAGTATCCTGAAATGGTGCGTATCCCAGATGAATATTACCTAGGCTCAGTATCACTTGATTTTATTGGTATGGGTGACATGATTGCATATGATTCGTTAGCCCTATACAACAGCGGCGCGTACGATTCATTTAATCAAGCTGATACTGATACAGGCCGTTGGGCAAATATTTGGACTGTACAAGAGGATATTTTAACTGCCTATGTTAAAGCTGATTTAGATACTGAATTGTTTGGTTTACCTGCACGCGGCAACGTGGGCTTGCAAATTGTAAATACAGATCAAAGCTCTGACGGTTATGCGGTTGATTCAGATCCGGATACAGGCCTTGTCCGTGTACAATCGAATAGAGCAGGCGACAAGTATACTGAATTTTTACCAAGCTTGAACTTGAACTTATCGTTGACTGAAGATCAAATGCTACGCTTTGGTTTAGCTCGTACAATGTCGCGTTCACGTATGGATCGTATGAATGCAAGTAACAGCTACAGCTTTGATGCGGCAAAAAACAACGTTACAACACCACCGACTAATCTAGAGAATTCACCATGGAGTGCAAGTGGCGGTAACCCAAGTTTGCGTCCTGTTATTGCTAATCAAATCGACTTATCGTATGAGTATTACTTTAGTGCGGAAGGTTATTTTGCAGCTGCTTTATTTCATAAAGACATAGAAGATTGGCAGTTCAACACGCAAATAGTGGGTGATTTTGCTGATGTTGATACACCTAATGGTGAAGTGCCGATCACTAACCAAGGTCTAGTGAGCGCATGGGATAACGTAGGCGATGCAAAAGTATCAGGCCTTGAGTTAACAGCGACATTACCAGGTAATATACTCAGCGATAGCCTTGAAGGCTTTGGTACAGTTATTAGCGCTACCTTTTTAGATTCTTCGCTTGATAACCTCAATGGTGAGAAAGAAGAAATTCCAGGTCTATCAGATAAAGTTTATAACTGGACACTTTATTATGAAAACTACGGTTTTCAAGCACGTGTGAGTATGCGTTACCGCTCTGACTTCTTAGGTGAAGTAAATGGTCTATCATTAGCAAGAACAACGGTCGTTGTTGCAGAAGAGACTATCTGGGATGCCCAAATTGGTTACGATTTCTCTGAGTCTAGCATTGAAGCATTACAAGGTCTTACTGTATCGCTACAAGCACAAAACTTAACTGATGAGCCGTTTGTAACTTATCATGACGGCAATAAAGCAACGGTACGTGATTATCAAAGCTATGGGGCTAATTATTTATTAGGCTTTGCTTATAAATTTTAATTAAATATACCCAAGTCAGTATGATTCAGTTGTATTAAACGCGATTGAGACAAGATACTAGGGATCTCAATAGAGATCCCTTTTTTATTTGTGAGGAGTGATAAATGAAAGCGATAGAAAAAATTGTTATCTTAGGCGGCGGCAGTGCAGGTTGGATGACCGCTGCGATGTTAGCAAAAGTGTTTTCTAAGCAGCTATCAATCACTTTAATAGAATCACCCGATATTCCAACTGTTGGTGTAGGGGAGGCAACTATCCCTGCGATACAGACTTTCAACAATGTCTTGGGGCTTGATGAACACGTTTTTTTAAAGCGCACTCAAGGCACTTATAAACTTGGTATTCAATTTGAAAATTGGGGCCAACAAGGCGATAGTTACCAGCATGCATTTGGTGATATTGGCAGAGGGCTTGGGATCACCCCATTTCATCACTTTTGGCTCAAAAGCAACCAAAGCAAAACAACGCAAACCTTATGGGACTTCAGTGTTAATGCGATTGCGGCAAACCATAATAAATTCAACCCAAATCCACAGATTGGTAAAACGCCTTTAGCTGGGCTTACTTATGCTTATCACTTTGATGCGGGCAAATACGCAAAGTTATTACAAGAGTTTGCAATTGCGCAAGGTGTAGAATATCTCAGTGGTACGATGGAGTCTGTAAAATTAGACGATAATGGCTTGATTAAAACACTTGAACTCAGTGATGAACAAACCATAAAAGGTGATTTTTTTATTGATTGCAGCGGCTCCAGTGCACGCTTGATTGAACAGGCGTTGGGGGTTAAATACCAAAGTTATCAGCATTGGCTTTTCTGTGATCGTGCAATTGCAGTGCAAACTAAACCGCTGAAAAATACGCCGCCATTTACTCGTTCGATTGCAAAAGATGCCGGGTGGCAATGGCAAATTCCGCTGCAAAATAGAGTGGGGAATGGGCTGGTATATAGCAGCCAATTTATGAGTGCTGAACAAGCTGAACAACAGTTATTAAATAGTTTAGAAACTGAGACCATAACGGCCCCAAAACATATTAAGTTCACGCCAGGAAGACGCGAACAGCAGTGGTTTAAAAACTGTTTAAGTATTGGTTTATCTAGTGGCTTTTTAGAACCTTTGGAATCTACCAGCTTACATTTAATACAAACCAGTATAGCTCGGTTTATTAAGTTATTTCCGGCGCACCCTGATTGTGAGTTATCGGCGCATGCTTATAATTTACAAGCCAAAAATGAATTTGAAAAAATTCGTGATTTTATTATTTTGCATTACGCTGTTAATCAAAAACAGTCTCCATTTTGGCAACGGTGTGGCGCTATGACATTACCTGACTCATTACAGCAACGTATTGCACTATTTAAACGAACAGGCACGCTTTCAATACAAGCAGATGAACTTTTTTCAGAGGTTGCTTGGCTACAAGTTTTAATTGGACAAGGGATCCGACCACAAAGTTATCACCCGCTCGCACGTGCAATTTCAGATTCTGAGCTTGATGAGTTCTTATCCAATATAGCGACTATCCAACAGCAATACGTTACTCACTTACCAACACATGAGCAATATTTACAGCGATTTTGTCGTTGTTCAGAGTTAGCAAAAGGCCAGATCTAGTATGAATATTATTATTGTTGGTGGTGGTACAGCAGGGTGGATGGCTGCTAATTTATTAAATCATTCTCTCACTAATACCCATGTCACTTTAATTGAATCACCAACAATTGCGCCTATTGGTGTTGGTGAAGGGTCGACTGCGCAGTTAAAACAATTCTTCGATACATTAAATATTAGCGAAAGTGAGTGGATGCCTCAATGCAATGCAACCTACAAACTGGGGATTGAATTTAAAGATTGGTCTACCCATCCAGGTCATGAGCAGTATTTTCACTCATTTTATGGGCAGACGGATTTACATACACAGCAGCAATTTATAAAAAGTTGTTTGTTAAAACGTCAAGGTATAGCGATTGATGCACATCCCGACAGCTATTTTTTAGCAGCCTACTTAGCTAAGCAACAGCGTGGGCCACATACTCAAGCGGACTTTCCATTTCAGCAAAGTTATGGTTATCATTTTGACTCGGGACTGCTTGGGCTATTTTTAGCTAATAGAGCAACAAGCAAAGGTGTTAAGCACCTAAAAAGCACCATAGCGCAGGTTGAGCTTGATTCTGCAGGCAACATCAAGCAGCTTGTTCTTGATGAAAACAGTGATGGACAGCAGTGTATTGCAGCTGATTTTTTTATCGATTGTAGTGGTTTTAAAGGATTGCTTATTCAGCAAGCATTAGCCGTACCTTGGCTTAGTTTTAAAGAAAATCTATTTAACGACAGTGCTATTGTACTGCCGACAATGAGTAATCAATTACAAGCCCCGCAAACAACTTCAACCGCATTAAAATATGGATGGCAATGGGCTATTCCGCTTACCAATCGTATTGGCAATGGTTATGTTTACAGCCAAGACTTTTGCAGTGCTGATGAAGCAGAAACAGAACTTAGAACCAAACTCGGCTTACTCAATTGCGATGTACCTGCACGTAAGCTAACAATGAAAGTAGGACGAGTTAAGCAACATTGGTATAAAAACTGTTTAGCTGTAGGTTTATCGCAAGGCTTTATTGAACCTCTTGAAGCAACTGCTTTACATTTAGTGCAGCAAACAATCGAATCGTTTATCGCATGTTTTGAGCATAACCGACCGAGTGAAGTAAAACGTGATCCGTTCAATATGCAAATTAATAACCGTATAGAAGGTATTCGCGATTATATTGTGTGTCATTATCGCGCATCTAATCGGCGAGATACAGAGTATTGGCAAGCAAATGGTCAAAATGAAATGCTATCAGCCTCGTTAAAAAATATTCTTCAGTGCTGGCTATCGCGTAATGATTTAACCGGCGAAATTGCCCATCAAGGGATTGAAAACTACTATTCAAGTCTGTCGTGGCATACCTTATTGAGCGGTTATGGCGTCTTCCCTCCTAGCGTTGCTAAGCCAAGTTATACGCAACAACAGCAAATTAAAGAGCTTTATAATTTTAACCATCAGTGTGCAAGCCATTTTAGAGCGCTTACGCCCATCATCCCGCAGCAAAAATAATCAGGATATTAATATGAGACTATCAAAAAGCGCATTACTGTTAGTAACAGTAATGCTGAGTTTTCAGCTGCACGCAAAAATGCGCGTTGAGCCACAAAACTGGTGGGTTGGTATGCAAAATAATACCTTGCAAATTATGCTGCATGATCAAGGTATTGCTAAGCAACAATGGCAATTAGCATCTTACTCAGGGGTGAGTTTAAAAAGTGTAACTAAAACCGATAACCCAAATTACGTTTTTTTAAATATTGAAATAAATCCAATAGCAAAGCCAGGTGTTTTAGTGTTTAGCAGTAAATCAGGGGAGCGTTTTGAGTATCAATTGCATGCACGTAAAGCTAATAGCAGTAAACGTAACGGTTTTGATAGCAGTGATACCATTTACTTAATTAATCCGGATCGCTTTGCTAATGGCGATAGCAGCAACGACACAGTAAAAGGAGTGCTTGAGGGTGCAAATCCAATTGAGCGAGGTGGGCGTCACGGTGGCGACATTCAAGGTGTAATTAACGCACTGCCGTATTTGCAAAAACTGGGCGTAACCCAGCTTTGGTTAACACCACCGCTTGAAAATGATATGCCCAGCTACTCTTATCACGGTTATGCAATTACCGATTTTTACACTATCGACCCACGCATGGGCTCAAATGAGTTATATCGCGAGTTATCAGCCAAAGCGAAACAACACGGTATTGGTATAGTGATGGACCTAGTGCTTAATCACTTTGGCTCTGAGCATGAATGGATGACAGATAAACCCACATCAGATTGGATCAATTTTAATGGCGAGTTTGCAAACGGTAAACATGCTACCAGCCATGCTCGTCAAACCATTCAAGACCCACATGCAAGTGAGTTTGATAAACGCCAGTTTAGCGATGGCTGGTTTGTAGCCACAATGCCGGATCTAAACCAGCGGCAACCGTTATTAGCAAACTACCTTATCCAAAATGCTATTTGGTGGATTGAATACGCCGACTTAAGCGGTATTCGCGTTGATACCTATTCATATTCAGACAAAGCCTTTTTAGCTGACTGGACTAAAGCCATAATGACTGAGTATCCCGCTTTTAATATTGTTGGCGAAGAGTGGACCACCAATCCTGCGATTGCTTCATATTGGCAAGCAGGAAAGGTAAATAACGACGGCTATACCTCAAGCTTACCAAGCGTGATGGATTTTTCATTACAAGAGTCACTTATTCAAGCACTTAATGAAGAGGAGAGTTGGAACACTGGCTGGGTAAAAGTGTATCAATCAATCGCCAATGACTTTTTATACCCAAATCCAGACAACTTGCTCGTGTTTGCCGATAACCACGACATGAGCCGAGTTTACACTCAGCTTAAGCAAGATCTTGCTAAAACGAAAATGGCGATGACTATGTTGCTTACCACTCGTGGTATTGCACAAATGTATTATGGCACCGAAGTATTGCTTGATAATACGGGCAGTAATGATCACGGTGATATCCGTATTGATTTCCCCGGTGGTTTTAAAGGTCAGCCAAGTAATGCTTTTACAGGACAAGGGTTATCAGATGAGCAGCGTGATATGCAGCAAACCATCACCACCTTACTTAATTTTAGAAAGCAAAGCCCAGCAATAGCGCAAGGTAAACTGGTTCATTTTAGTCCTAAATCAGGTATATACAGTTACGCGCGGATAAGTGAACAGCAAACTTTGTTGGTGTTTTTAAATAAAAATACCGCAGCAAAAAACTGGTCATTAGCGTATCTGCAAGAGGTTATTGGGCAATACAAAAAGGCTGTGAGTCTTTTTACTGAACAGCAAATAAATATAACAGATACAGTGACCTTAGCGCCTATGAGTGCAACGGTATTAATAATTGAATAAAGCCTGTGTGAATACGTATGCAGCCGCTGTCAGTCAGTGGCAGTTCACTTTAGTATTAAATTTATAATAAAAATGACGTTTAAATGACAACCCATTAAAACGTCAGATCTAAGTAAGAACATTATGACAACAAATAAAACCACAATTAGTACATTCAAATATGGCTCATGGGTATTAGCTAGTAGCTTGTTATTGTCGAGCTGCTCAGATGAGCCCACAACCCACAGTACTGACAAAAAGGTAGCTGAACAAGTTAACGAGCATTCAAAGCCGGTTGTGTATCAGGTATTCACGCGCTTATTTGGTAATACGCAAACAGCCAATATTCCGTGGGGAACCAAAGAGCAAAATGGCGTAGGCACATTTAGTGACTTTAATGATGCTGCTTTAAGTGGCATTAAAGAACTTGGTACCACCCATATTTGGTATACCGGCGTGTTACACCATGCTTTGGTAGGCGATTACAGCCAATATGGAATTAGCCAAGATGACCCGGATGTAGTGAAAGGCCGTGCCGGCTCGCCGTATGCAATTAAAGATTATTACGATGTAAACCCAGATTTAGCCATTAATCCAGAGCGCCGCCTCGAAGAGTTTGCTGCATTAATTGAGCGCACCCATCGACACGGTATGAAAGTGGTCATTGATATTGTGCCAAATCATGTGGCGCGTCATTATCAATCAACCGCTAAACCCGCTGGAGTTAAAGATTTTGGTGAGCAAGATGACACCAGCGTAGAGTATGCCCGCGATAATAACTTTTATTACGTTACTGGGCAGTCATTTCAAGTACCAACCATTGAAAACTACCAAGTGCTAGGCGGTAATGCCCACCCACTTGCTGATAACTTATTTGCTGAAACGCCTGCAAAATGGACTGGTAATGGTGCCCGTGCTGCTAAGCCTGATATAAACGACTGGTACGAAACAGTTAAAGTAAATTATGGCGTAAAACCTGACGGTAGTTATGACTTTCCAACTCTGCCCGATGAGTATGCTACTAAAGATTTACGCGCGCACTTTGAGTTTTGGCAGGATAAAGAGTTGCCAAACAGCTGGTATAAGTTTCGTGATATCGCGCTATATTGGCTCGATAAAGGCGTAGATGGCTTTCGCTATGATATGGCCGAAATGGTACCAGTAGAGTTTTGGAGCTTTCTAAACTCATCAATCAAGATGCACAACCCAGAGGCATTTTTACTAGCCGAGGTATACAATCCCGCACTATATCGCCCGTATATCCAGCAAGGAAAAATGGATTACTTGTACGATAAAGTCGGCTTTTACGACACCTTAAAAGCTGTTATGCAAGGCACGCAACCGGCAGACACTATTTTTAATGCTCAGCAAAAAGTGGCTGACATAGAGCAGCATATGCTGCACTTTTTAGAAAACCATGACGAACAACGTATCGCCAGCCCTGACTTTGCAGGTAGTAGTGAAAAGGGCAAACCCGCATTAGTAGTATCAAACCTTATTAGCCGTGCGCCAACACTATTATATTTTGCTCAAGATGTGGGTGAAGATGGCTCTGAAGATGCAGGCTTTGGCAAACCAACTCGCACCAGTATTTTTGACTACATTGGCGTGCCAGCGCATCAAGCGTGGATGAACAACGGCAAGTTTGATGGTGCTTTATTAACACCGGCACAAGGTCAATTACGTGAATATTACAAAGCCGTTATGGCGTTGAGTAAACATCCAGCAGTTGTAGCTGGTGACATGCAACCACTGATGGTTACTGGCAGCGAAAAAGTTGCTGCGTTTAGCCGCAGTATCGGTAATCAACAAATTTGGGTGGTGAGTAATTTTGCTGAGCAAGTCAGTCAGATCAGTATTGATATTCCACTTAACACACTGACGCAAAATACCAACGAAAAAATACAATTGCTTGATTTGCTAGAGGCGAATCAAAACGCCGAGCTAACTATTACAGCTGAGCAGGCACACATTAGTTTAACTTTAAATGCGCTTAGCAGTGCAGTATTAACCACTGGAGCTCATAATGAAAAATAACAAACCAGATTTAAGTTTTTGGCAAATATGGAACATGTGCTTTGGCTTTTTAGGCATTCAATTTGGCTTTGCACTGCAAAACGGTAATGTAAGCCGAATATTTCAAACCCTTGGGGCGAATGTAGACGATATTCCTATTTTGTGGGTAGCAGCACCACTCACAGGGTTAATTGTACAGCCAATTATTGGTTACTGGAGCGATAAAACCTGGGGCAAATTAGGCCGCCGTCGTCCGTTTTTTTTATACGGCGCTATTTTAACCACATTATCGTTATTTATTATGCCAAACTCACCAACACTTTGGATTGCAGCGGGCATGTTATGGATAATGGATGCATCGATTAACGTCACTATGGAACCATTTCGCGCTCTTGTAGGCGATAACCTACCAAACAAACAGCGTGCTACTGGCTATGCAATGCAAAGCTTTTTTATAGGCGTAGGCGCCGTGGTTGCTTCTGCACTCCCTTGGATGATGACGAACTGGTTTGATATTGCTAACACCGCCGCTGCAGGGCAAATTCCTGATTCAGTAAAGTACTCATTTTACTTTGGTGCAGTTGTATTGCTGGTCGCAGTGGGCTGGACAATTATAACCACCAAAGAATATTCACCTGAAGAATTGGCCGCATTTAATCAACAAGAGCAAACTGCGGCTGAACAGGCTGTATCTGCACAAATTAACTTTAGTAAAGGCGGCAGTGTATTTACTGTGTTAGGCCTTGCTGTGCTTGGTTTAGTCATGGGATTAAACCTAGAAAAAGAGCTGTACCTATTGGCAGCTGGCTTAGTGAGTTTTGGCGTAATTCAATTTATTGCAGCCGCACTACAGGCAAAAAACCACACCAGCGGTGGCTTTTACCAAGTCGTTAACGATGTATTCACCATGCCAGAGGCGATGAAACAACTTGCTTGGGTACAGTTTTTTAGCTGGTTTGCATTATTTGCCATGTGGATTTACACCACCTCAGCGGTAACCAGTTTTCATTATGGTAGCAGCGACACAAGTTCAGCGGCGTATAACAACGGTGCAGACTGGGTGGGTATTTTATTTGCGGCTTACAACGGTTTTGCTGCATTGGCGGCTTTATGTATCCCGATCATCGTTAAGCGTGTTGGTTTAAAACTAGCACATGCACTTAACCTTATTTTAGGTGCGTTAGGTTTGGCGAGCTTTATGTTTATACAAGATCCGAGCTTACTTATTTGGCCAATGATAGGTATTGGTTTTGCGTGGGCGTCTATTTTGTCATTGCCTTACGCCATGTTAAGTACCTCAGTACCGAGTCATAAAATGGGTGTGTATATGGGAATATTTAACTTTTTTATTGTGATCCCACAATTATTAGCCGCCAGTGTACTTGGCCTGATACTTCGTCACTTTTTCCAAAATCAACCTATTTACGCATTGATGCTAGGTGCTATGTCTTTTGTACTTGCAGCGGTTGCCGTACTGCGGGTTAAACAGTCTTAATTTAAGGGGCTAAAATGAAAAAATATAACCTAATTACCGCGACAATATTGGCCGCAGGCCTTGTAGGTTGTGGCGTGCAAAATACGCAAACTAGTGCAGTAGCGCAAACATCAGTGAGTGCCCCAGGCGCACCAGGCGAAGCCCCATTTTGGGCATACGCAGGCAAAACTGGGATAGGCACGTCTTTTGAGCAATATCAAAATGGCCATTACAGTGACGACGCGCCAACAGCTAAAGTGTCAAAAGTATGGTTTTCGATTGCTAAAGGGATGATCACCGAAACTATGTTTGGGCTTATTCATCAAGCGCAAATTAAAGACATGCAATTTGTTGTAGTCGGAAAAGATTTTACAGTCACCGAAGCTGACGATTTAGACGTTACCATTGATTACTTATACAAAGACGATAAAGGCCGCCCGTTATCATTAGCATACAAAGTAGTAAGCAAAGACAAACAAGGTCGCTTTAGCCTAGAAAAACATATATTTACCGATCCAGACGGTCAAAGCTTATTTGTACGCAGTATTTTTAATACCCAGCTTGACGGTGTAAAAGCTTATGTAACGGTTAACCCGTATATAAACAACAACGGCTTAGATGACTTTGCAAAAACCACCGAGCAAGGATTGGTAGCGTGGCAGGGCGATAATTACTTGTCATTGCAAGGTGCACAGCCATTTAAACAAACAAGTGTCGGTTTTACGGGCGTGAGTGATGGTTTAACTGAGCTTAAAACAACCCAGCAATTAGCAACTGTGTATAAAAATACGGGTGAGCAATCGGGTAACGTAAGCTTACTTGCTGAGCTGGGTGAGATTGGTAAAAACAGTCAATTTGATCTAAGCCTAAGCTTTGGTAAAAACCAGCAAGCAAGCTTTAAAGAGGGCCAAGCTACGCTAGCCAAAGGGTATCAAGCTGTACTTGATAACTACAACGGCAAAGGCGAAGCCCTAGGTTGGCAAGATTACCTACAAAGCCTTGCACCACTTAATACCATGAGCGAGCAAACAGCTGATAACGGTAAACTGCTGTATACCAGCGCCATGGTTTTAAAAGCTCAGGAAGATAAAACCCATGCAGGCGCGCTCATTGCCTCTTTATCTAACCCATGGGGTGAAACCGTATCGGCGAAAACCGGCTCTACCGGTTACAAAGCGGTATGGGTGCGCGACTTTTATCAAGTTGCCATGGCATTTATGGCCATGGGCGATACTGCAACAGCTAAAACCGCATTTGAATACCTTGAAAAAGTACAAGTAAACAGCAAAACCCAGGGCAACAAAGGCGACACAGGGTGGTTTTTACAAAAAACACACGTAGATGGCGAACTTGAATGGGTAGGCGTACAGCTAGACCAAACCGCTATGCCTATTATGCTAGCGTGGAAGCTTCATCAGGCAGATGTGTTAAGTGATGCTGAGCTAACTGATTGGTATACCCGCATGTTAAAACCGGCCGCTGACTTTTTGGTAGACGGTGGGCGCGCTAAAATCCTATGGAACGACATGCAAATAACCCCACCTGCGACTCAACAAGAGCGTTGGGAAGAGCAAGAAGGGTATTCACCATCAACCACCGCTGCTGTTATTGCCGGTTTAATTACCGCCGCTGATATTGCAAAAATGGCAGGTGATGAGGTGAATGCTAAACGCTACCTTGCAACAGCAAAAAGTTACAACGCCGATATAGAAAGTATGATGTTTACCACCGCAGGTAATTTAGAATCAAGCGCATCAGACGGCGAATATTTTATACGTATTGGCCAAGACAAAGACGCTAACTCAAATACCAAAATTAACGCTAATAATGGCCGTGACGGGTTTAATAAAAAGCAAATACTTGATGGTGGGTTTTTAGAGCTCGTTCGCTATGGTGTACGTGATGCGCTAGCACCGAGCATAGTAAAAACACTCCCAGAATATGATGACGAAACCCTAACAGATAACCTACAAGTTAAATACAGCTTTGAGTTTACTGATGGCAGCGGCACATTTGCAGGATACCGCCGCTATGGTAACGACGGGTACGGTGAAGACGAAGTAACTGGCGCTAACTATGCGCAAGGTGGAAAAAATAGCCCAGGGCAACGTGGGCGAGTTTGGCCATTTTTTACCGGTGAACGGGGCCATTATGAAATTGCCGCCGCAAATGCTAATAATACCTTAGATGCAACAAAACAGCAGGCTATTAAAAATAGCTATGTAAAAGGGCTAGAGCAATTTGCTAACGAAGGCATGATGCTACCAGAACAAGTATGGGATGGCGTAGGCGTAAATAAAGCAGGATACACGTTAGGCGAGGGTACAAACTCGGCCACACCACTGGCATGGACGCATGCTGAATACGTGAAGCTAGTGCGCTCATTAAGTGACAAGCAAGTATGGGATCATTACCCAGTGGTAACTAAAGCACTAAAATAACCGCAAACTATCCGCAGTTCAGGTTAATTAACATAGCCGTAGTAAAATACGGCTATGTTATTTATTACAATAATAACGAGGCTGAAATGAAAACATTTACCTTGAGCGCATTAGCATTAGCAATCATGCTAACAGGCTGCCAAAGCGCACCATCATTAAATACCAACACTAACAATATCGCCAGATCGCAATTAAACACTGAGCAACACGCAACGCCTTGGTGGCAAAATGCGGTATTTTACCAAATTTGGCCCCGCAGTTTTTACGACAGCGATGCTGATGGCCATGGTGATTTTAATGGTATGACCCAAAAACTCCCGTATCTGCAAGAGCTCGGCGTTAACGCATTGTGGTTAACCCCCATGTTTGAAGCACCGTCGTATCATGGCTATGATTTTACTGAATTTTACCAAGTAGAAAACGACTACGGCAGCATGGCAGAGTTTGAAGCCTTTATAAAAGCCGCTGATGATAAAGGCATGAAAGTCATACTTGATTTAGTTATTAATCATATATCAAGTAACCATGAATGGTTTCAGCGTTCAGCAAAACAACAAGCCCCTTTTGCTGATTACTTTATTTGGCGCGACGATATGCCAAAAGCCGGTAGCGGTTGGGGCCACGCATGGAGTGATAACGACAAGCCCGATGCCGTATGGCATTGGAATGAAACACGCCAGCAATATTACTACGGCGCGTTTGGTGCCAGCCAACCTGACTTAAATTTACGCCACCCTGATGTTATTGCTGAAATGGAAAAAATGGCTAAGTTTTGGCTTGATAAAGGCGTTGCAGGTTTTAGGTTAGACGCTGTGCGCTTTGCCATGGAAAGCGGCGGCAATGCACAGGCCGACACAGACGAAACCATAGCTTACTGGCAGCACTTTAATCAGTATGTAAAAAGTGTGAACCCTGAGGCGTATTTAGTAGGTGAAGCCTGGGCCGATATTCCTGTGGCAGCCAAGTATTATGGTGCAGGGAAGGGGCTTGATCAGGGCTTTGATTTTGAAGTGGGCTATAAAATACTGGGTTTGTTAAAACCAGATGCCAGTGGCGAAGCGCAATTTGGCACCATGCAATCTAACCAACAAATCAACGCAGTTGATGCCAATGTGCTCAAACAAAATTTACAGCAACGTATTGACTCAGCCGCACCGCTTGATTTTTTTGCGCCGTTTTTAACAAATCACGACCAAGAACGTATCGCTTATCAACTTGCAGAGCATGACGATAAAGCAAAACTTGCCGCCGCCATGTTATTTAGCTCCCCTGGTACACCGTATATTTATTACGGCGAAGAAATTGGCTTAACACAAGGTGGCACAGGCCATGATGTTTATAAACGTGCGCCTATGCAATGGGACAACAGCAATCAAGCCGGTTTTACCAAAGCTAAAACGAGCTGGGTTGAACAAAGTGAATTATTTGGTAAAGACTTTACCAGCTGGTGGCCTGAATTTTTAGCCGAGCAGCTTAGCGCAGGCGATCGCAATGTTAAAGTACAGCAAGCAGACTCTGATTCACTTTGGCGTTTATATCAGCACTTAATTTCGCAGAAAAAACAGCGCCCAGAGCTGGGTATTAAAGGCAGTTATGAATTAACGCAACACAACAACGGCCTAGTTGAAATAACCCGCGAGTTAAACGGCAGTAAATCGATGTTTATACTTAATTTAACCGCTAACCCGCAAAGCATCAGCGGTATAAAACGTCAGGGGTTAACGCCTAGCTGGCAACACGATCTCAATGACGAGCAACTCGCAGCTTATGGTTTGTTGTTACTGAATAACACACTGTAAATAGGTTACACATAAATTGGGGTTAACATATGTTAGCCCCAATTCGTGAAAATGGGCTAATTACGCCATTGGCGCCTTGCTGCAAAACATGCGTGTAAATTTGGGTTGTTCTCACATCAGTGTGACCTAATTGTACCTGAACCGTTCGAATATCAGCGCCACTTTGGAGTAAGTGCGTAGCGAAAGAATGGCGTAAAGTATGTGGGGTAACGTGTTTATTAATGTTGGCATCCTTAGCTGCTTTTTTAACCGCGCGCTGTACTTGCTTTTCATCTATATGATGCCTTCTCAACTGTTTACTTTCAGGATCAACACTGAGCTTATAAGATGGAAATAAATATTGCCATCCCAGCTGCTTGTTATGATTGGGGTATTTTTTACGTAATAAGTGGGGCATGTAAACGCCACTGTATAGAGGATTTTTAAGATCAAGCTGTAAATAACTATTTACTAATTGTACTTGTGCGCGCAATTGAGGAATTAGCTCTATCGCGAGTGTTACAATACGGTTTTTTCCTCCTTTTCCATCCCAAATTCGAACACAGCTATAATCAAAGTCAATATCTTGTACCCGTAAACGTAGTGCTTCCATTAGCCGCATACCGCTGCCATAAAGTAGCGCACAAGCTAAATAGTGCTTTGTAATACAGTGTTTAAATAGTGCGGTTACTTCAGTTTGCGTAAGCACAACGGGTAATTTTCTCGGACGCTCACTTTTTACAAAATTTAATGATAACGACAGAGGGTCCTTAATTATTTCTTTATATAGAAAGCTAAGCGCATTCAACGCCTGAGCTTGTGTGCCTTGAGCAACATTTTGGGTGTTTACTAAATGGTTTAAATATAATTCGACTTCCGTATCCCCCATACAACTTGGATGTTGCATATTATTAAAGCGAATATAGGCAGCTATCCAAAAAAGATAAGCCTCAATGGTGCTCTTAGCATAACGCTTGCTATACATATGCTCTTGAATCATGTTTAGAAAAAGAGATTTCATAAATAATATTCAATTTCCAATAAAAAGGGTACTGTATATATAGACAGTTACTGGTGTTTTGTCCAATAATATTATTAAAAGTCGTTTTGGTGTAATTACACAAGAGTTATTTTATATAGCACGTAATTACATGTTTACAATTGAGTTATTTAGTGGAATTATTGAGCTATGTAATATACGCCGTTTTGGGGTGTTATAATCCCCCAAAGTGGTGTTCAATAAGCTGTTATGTGTTTCAGGAGTATGGTGTTTTCAATGGATAATGGTGACGTAAAAATGGTAGAAGCTAAAATAGAGTTAGAACGTATTTCTGAGCTTCAAAAATATAAAGAAGAATTTGATAAGCTTGGTTCAAATGATTGGGGGCTTAAAGATTTTCTTTCTATTATTGCGCCGTTTGGCTTGCTTCTACTTGCAAATAGTTTCTTTACAATCGAGAGTGAGTTATTTCAAATAATGTGCGTTATTTTCATTGCCTCGTCTTTTGTTCAAGGCATGGTTACCGCTGAAAGTAAAAAGACAAACCGCAGAATTGATTTACTGCTTAAAATCATCAAACAAGAACAGAGTAAAAACACATAACAAGCTAATTAATAAGGACAAAAAACAGTTGGCTGTTTTCGTTCCTCAACATTTTAGCCAACAATTTTTTGCCCATTATTAGGGCGTTATATTTCATGGAGGATTTAGGTGGATTTCCCAGAGTTAGAAACATCTCGTTTAATGCTTACCAAGCTATCAGTGGATGATAGCCCTGCATTATTAAATATTTTTTCAGATAAAGACGTTATCAAATTTTATGATATAGACGTTTATGATTCTGAAGAGCAATCGTTAAAATTAATTGAATTCTTCAATTCTCGCTTCACTGAGGCTATTGGCATTCGGTGGGCTATTCGTATAAAAGACACTGGTCAGTTAATTGGCACCTGCGGCTTTAATTCATGGAACCAAAAGATGAAGAATGCTGGTATAGGTTACGAGTTATCTTCTAAGTATTGGGGGTACGGCTATGCCACAGAAGCTTTATACAAAATCATTGATTCAGCCTTTTTAAATCAACTACCATTTGGTGAGCTTCATAGAATCCAAGGTGATACCATGCTTGGCAATGGTGCCTCAGAGTCGGTGCTGAAAAAGCTTGGCTTCAAAGAAGAAGGTATCCGTCGTGCAAGTGGTTACTGGAAAAATGAATTTCACGATTTGAAATGTTATGGTTTATTAAAGCCTGAGTTCAATGAAATATAACAAGAAAATAAACAAGGACACGTAACAGTTGGCTACGTTTCGCTTCGCTACACAATTTTAGCCAACTATTACTTAGCCTGTTATTTAGGCGTTAAGCATTAAGGAAGTCTAAGCATGAGCACAAGGCTATTTTTGCCAGTGATTCCTAAGCCAAGGGAAAATACGGCTTCTGTTATGGTGCCAGCAGAAGGTTTTCAAGGGCCTCTATTTAAAGGCGCAGCGAATATCAACCTTCATTGCGGCTCGTGCAGTTACATGGTTGCAAAAGGCATGGCATCGGGGCAAATGGAAAACTTGGTTCTGCAATGCCCTGGGTGCAGAAGCTATAACGCTGTCATAAGTATTCCAAAAATAGAACAGTTTGTAGAAAAACTTCAATTATCCAACCTTACAAGTCAATCTCTTCCAAAGTTTCAAGAGGCTCTTGCCAAGACCGTCAATGAAGAAACTACTCACGAAGAATTTCAAGAGTACTTGGAGATTTCCCTTCCAGAGTTATCTTGGTTTAAAGAGTTCCTTGTTCCGGGTAATACGGGCGAAATGTATGCAATGCTCGCATTCATATTGGCGTTAATAACTTGGTACCAAACAGTGTTCAAAAGTAAAGCTGCGGAACCAAAAGTTGTGGTAAATAATTACTTTACAGGTGCTGATCCGTTTAAAGAGGCTGGTCGAAATGATCAGTGTCCATGCGGCTCTGGCTTGAAGTTTAAAAAGTGTCATGGCGCGTAAAGATGCTTAATCGGGTAGCCGGAGGTCTCTAACCTCCAGCCCCCACACCACCCATCATGCGGGTCCGCAATGGGCGGTTCATCTCCCGTAATGAATATTGATCCAAATACCTCTCAGTGACACTAAACCTTTTGACGCTAAATAGTCATTGCCTAGCGCAATGTTAATTCCTTTTGTTTTTGAGCTTCGACAAGGCCCCTTGCTGGTGATACCACATGCTATGGCTAGTCTCTCACTGACCCCCAATTTCATTAAACTGCGTACTTTGGTGCGAGGTTTACGCCACTGTCGCCAGTAGCACATTCTTATCCTACGGCGGATCCAATGATCTAAATCCACTGTTAGCTGATTGAAAAATAGGACAGGCGCATTTTTTTGCAAATTTTTTGCAAAATCCATAGTATCAACTACTGTTTTTATATACAGTTTGACAGGAGTTGCTATGTATGACCCGGGCAAGAAAAAAGCTTATTGATTTAGCGTCCACATCTTATTATCACTTAATCTCACGATGCGTGAGACGTGCATTCTTGTGTGGTGATGATAAATACACAGGTAAAAACTTTGATCACCGTAGAGTGTGGTTAGTAGAGCGAATTAAGTTACTAAGTAGCGTTTTCGCTATAGAGATAGCTGCCTACGCGATAATGAGCAATCACTACCACCTTGTTGTGAACGTCAATAGACGTCAAGCACTTGATTGGTCTGATGATGAAGTAATTGAACGCTGGTATCAACTTTATAACGGCCATGTTTTAGTTGATCGTTACTTAAATGGTGAGCAGCTAGATAAGGCGAGTGTGCTCTTTTTTGATGAGATCATCGCTAAATGGCGCGCAAGGCTTTATGACATCAGCTGGTATATGAAAAACCTTAATGAGTACATTGCCCGCGAGGCCAATAAGGAAGATAACTGCACGGGCAAGTACTGGGAAGGGCGCTATAAGTCACAGGCATTATTAGATCAAACCGCAGTACTCAGTTGCATGGCCTACGTTGATTTGAATCCTATCAGAGCAAACATAGCCGATACGCTTGAAGACAGTGATTTTACCTCAATTCAAGAGCGTATAGCGCATTTCAAAGCCTTTACCACAGACACGGTCAAAGCAAATAAACCCCTCAAACAAAAAGATACTGTTCAATATGAAAGTCAACCAGCACAGCTAAAGCAATTTGGTGGTAATCATATTAAAGGCACGATCCCCTTTGCCTTACTGGATTACATTGAATTAGTCGACTGGAGTGGCCGCCAGATAGATCCAAAGAAAAAAGGGCATATCAACAAAAGCATACCAAAAGTGCTCCTGACGTTGAATATAGAAGAAGCGCAATGGCTTGAATCAATTCAACGTTTCAGGCAGCAGTACTCAAATTTTGCAGGCAGCAAACAACGGTTAAAGCAGCAAGCCGCCAGCAACGATGTAAAATGGTACAAAGGCGCAGGATGAACAGTTGCATCTTGATTGGTTTGTTTAAAAAACACGATATTAAATAAAGTGATGACCTAGCTTTGCCTTTATTTGCCTAAAACTCCTTCCAAGCCACTGAATTCTAAGTTCTGTAACTAACACTAACAGTGTGCAAAAAAATAATGATACGGTTACCCACAAAGGAAGAGGTGCTAAATCTTCTGACACAAAATATGTGTCTGTCCTTTTTATTTTGTCAAGATTACTCTCGCAATGCAAAATTATAAACATACTGGGCTGTTAAAATATGTTCCTAAGAAATCTACTCATTGGATTAACAATAGTGTTCGCTTGGTTGCCAACTACCTTTCTAATGATTATTGGTGGACTTTATTTCCTAACAAGTATTGTAACTATTTTCTTTGTACCACTTAGTTTTACTTTGCAATGGTTGTTACCATTGGTTGGGGGGCTTTTGGGGTATCTAGCTCTAACTTCTTTAAGTTGGGGGTTGAATATAGCGCTAAAAAAAAGATTAATATTTCTAATTTTAGGTGTAGCTTCTTTGCTCTATGTGTATTGGTTGAGCTGCAATTATCAAGGAGAAATTGTTAGCTTAAGTTTAAGCTGGTATAAATTATTTATAATTGGAGGTCCGCTATTTTTTAGTGTTATCCATATCCTCCTTCACCTTTTATGGTTGAAAAAATCAGCATAATTTTTTCTGGTATGTATGTTTTAGTATAAGCACAATAAACTCTAAACGTAACACCAATTCATAAAACGTGCAGATACCATTGCGTTAAGTAATCATGATTGGTGTCAATAAATATTCTAATATTTATATGTTTGAAATACTATTTTGGGAAAGGGAGTTATGAGAATTTTATTAAAACAAAACAAGTTAGCTAGTGTTAAGCTGTTTCATAGTTTTGTCACTAGAACGTTATTTTGTGGCATGTTTGCTTACTATCTTGTTGAAATCTCAAAAGCCGCATTTTTAAAGCAACTTGGATATATCGCCTTGTTTTGTGCATTATCCTTGATAAGTGAATACGTTATGTCAAAGCCAAAAAAGTCAGTGGCCGTTGCGATTGATGGCGATGTTTTGATTGTATTGGGTGCACGTATAAGTATTACCGAGATCAGTGAAATTTTATATGTACAAGAGAAAAGGTTTGAACATATAGTAAGGTTTCGTTTTAAAAATCAGACTTATCAAGATTTTGAATTAGCTTCTCCTGATTTAATTGAAGATCTACGCTTTTACAATTTTCTAGTTGAAAATCAATTACCAGTTAAGATGCTAGATAGTTGTGAGCGTGTTACTTAGTATTTCAACATAACAAATTGTTCAAGAGCTATTCTGCACGCGTGGCATTTTTACTATGCGTTCGGTTTAGTGGTTAAGGTGGTATGCAGACGCTTTGGTATTGCGTGCCTCACACCTTAACAAGGTGTTGAGGCTGTAGAATTACTATTTTCTAAGAATAACAGCTTGTTTTATGGGTTCCAAAATGCATTACCTAATGCTTTAAAAACGCTTAGAGTTAATTCAGAAGCTCTATTTTTTAATTGAATTTGGCTGTAGGAGTTACTCTACAGCCTTGTTTGGCATTCAAGGGGGAGTATGATTAAATTTAAAGTAGTTAGCATAATTACAGCAGCTATTGCATTCACTTTGTGTTTGGTTCTTATACTTATTCCGGAAGTATTATTTATGTTGTTTAATATTGATGAAAATAACTCTGCTTTCTTTATCGGTAGAAGGGCTGCAATGTTATTTCTCGGAATATCAGTGTTTAGTTGGTTTGGCCGAAATGCTGAGCATTCAGAATCTAGGCAGGCTATATGTTTGAGTCTTTCCGTTTCTATGTTTGCATTGGCTTTTCTTGGTAGTGTTGAATATTTACGTGGATTTGCTGGTATAGGTATTTTACTGGCAGTTATTACGGAGGCTAGTATTGCCTTGCTGTATTATAAAATATGGTTAAGTTGTAATAATGTCTAACAAGGTCTTAAACATAAATTTAGAATCAGAGTTGGGCTTACAAAAAACAGAGATTACTCATGGTTAACGTATATTTATTTACAGATGATTATGACCGACTATTTAATTTTTATCATAAGACTTTAAAATTTAAGGATCTGGACTGTGTTCTAACCTTTCCTGAAAATGATAATGCCGGAATATGGCTATTAAATTCACACGGAAATCCTACCGGATTGAGCTATTTCGGCTATGAAGTAAAAACTAACTTTTTATCCTATTGCGATAGCCTTATTTCACTTGGCGTAAAATTTGAAATGGTTTGGAGTCAGCCAAGTGGATATGTAGCAAGGTTCTTTGATTCTGATGGAAATACGATTCAAATTACATCTGAATGCTTTGATGATACTAATGAGGTAGACACTAGCAATTGGGGTTTCTTTAATGCTATCAAATAATTGCATAAAATCGTAAATAAAAAAATGAGTTCTTAGCTCCATAAAAATCCTTAATTACGATAATGACGAACCAAGGAGAAACTAGTAAAAATTGAATCAAAAGATTAATTTGATTATGGTTGTTCAGCAGTAAAATAAATTTAAACGAGTTATTTTTTAGGCTCGTTAGTTTCATTTATGTAGCCTTCACTTTTTAACTAGGTGGGGAAACTACTTTTTATGAGCTGTATTTATCTAAAATTTCTTCATAAATAATAGGGTTAATGGGATGTCAATGTACTCTCAAGAGTTTAAAACTGAGCTTAAAAAGTGTAATATTTTTAAAATTAAAAGTCCCAAAGGTGGGCACTATAACGACCGTTTTGAACTTAATGCTATTATTGCAGCAGAAAATGAAGCTCAGTTGTTAAATTATTTAGAACTGTTAGGCGTTTGTCATACAGTCCATAATGAAGAACCTAAACAATGGTGCCCACCGCCAATAGTATTAAATGGCACAAAAAAATGGATTGAATATAATGCCCAATGTGAATGTTTTGGCTATAAAACGTGTGTGCATATAGGAACTACCAACCTTACAATTGAGTTTAATTTTAATTCCGACAATCTCTATGAAGTATCAATTAATGATTTAAAAAGAGCTGTAGAATTTGAAAAGACATTAAAATTAAATGGCTTTGTCTCTTAAGGTAACCAAGCTTATCGATTAACGTTAAGTTACAAGAAAGAGGTCATCTTCTTAAAACTAACAACGTATACGGATTGTTCTTTCGCCATAGGAATTACTAATATTTCAGGTCGCGTCGGCGGAAAAATTATAAATTAACAAACCCATCTACTTCTATTTGTTTGTTGGGTCTAAAATGGTTTTCGTATTGAAGGTGTAAAATGCCTAGGCTAACTAATAAAATGCTTGATGAAATGCAGGAAAATGTAGTGGATTTTGAACTGATTTTTGGTATTGATAATCCCAATTACTTGCCATACTGGACTGCTTATATGAGAAATGACGAGCGCAGACAGTTCTTATTAAATGAAGGCTCAACATTTTTAGATTTTAATAAGGAAATGTTCGAACATGATTTTGATTGGTTGCAATGGGAAGCAATCATTTGAAAATAAAGCACAATGAAAGACATTGTAGTAGTACAGTTTTTTAATGTTAAAAAACTTTATAGTCTCGTTAATTTAAATAGCTTATGTGAATTGCGCGCCCAACTTTTGACTTACACGGGCGCATCTTGGGCATATTTGGTAAGCAGTAAATAAAAAGCTGAGCTTAATGGGACTCAAAATGAGCTCTCTAAACTGATAAAATATAACCAATAATCTTCGAGTGGCGATTACATTGCACAAATATGTGATTTATCTTACACATAAGGCTTCAGATTGCTCGGTAAATGGTAATGGTAATTCACATTTATAATTACCCCCCATAGCATTTATTTCAAATGCTAAGTTATTACCTTGCCAATTAAAGTTTTCAAACCACCAGTTGCCGTCTTTTCCTATAAGATCAATGATTGAGTCGTCCGTTTTATTTATGGCACTACAAACATGTTTAATGTTTGTTGGGCCATCAAATAGGGATGTACTGTAATGCTCAATGGTAAAACATGGGTTTATTTCAGAATTATTAAGAATAAGACGAAACAGACCTTCTGCTTCTTTTACATTGCCAAACTCTATATGTTTAACAGCAGGAGGGATGACAACCTCATTCTTTTTTACCGCTTTTTGGTGCTCTGCTTTAACGTCTTCTTCCTTTTTGGGTTTGTTTTTTAGCTCACAACTAATCGTCATATTTGACAGTTCTATAGTACAAGCTTGATCAGCCCAATAGGCAGCAACAAAGAAATATAATCGGTGACCTGAAAAATTAATATCAAAAGGGTAGATGTTAGGATCATCAGCTAAATTAATGCCTTTGGTGACCTGACAAAAGCGGACCTCTTTATGGGTTGTTAGGTTTTTAACCTGAATACAAGGAGCGCCATTTTTTATATAAGCGGCAAACTCCGGTTGCTGATCATCTCTGAAGTTGTCTGTTGCATAGAACTTATATTGACTAATGTCATCGGCTTTAGCGACACTGGCGATGAGTAAAATAAGTAACACACATATCTTTTTCATTTTTTATAAGCCTTATAGCTAATCAGGGGTTTTTATAAAAAAACGGAACAACACTTTAACTATTTTAAAGGTTTTTGCAATAGAGTTGTTATGGTGGGTATTTTGAAAGACTAATAATTTATGTCATATCTTTGATAGTTAATGGGCGTCTCTTATTTCACTAGGTAGTTTGGAGTTGTAATTATTTGGTTCATATTAAAAAACACCAAATCACACTAACCACTTCAAAAGCCGTTAATCACTAAACGATTGAATCAAAATAGGAATTCGGCTATGGTTGATACAATAATAAAAATAAATTAAAAACGAGTTATTCTACAGATTCATTAGGGCTTACTAAAAACAGTTGCAAGGATGGTGAAATGGTTAGGTTTTATCTGGTTCTTACTTTATTAGGAATTTTACTACCTTATGGCGCCTTTGTTCCTTGGCTAGTTACAAATGGTTTAGATCTTGGTCTCTTGTTTAATGACGCGGTGACAAATTCTATCAGCGTATTTGCTTGGCTTGATGTTGTAGTGTCTGCCGTTGTTTTGTTGGGTTTTATCATTGTCGATGGTCACAGAAATAAAGTGACATATCGATATTTTGCTGTGCTGGGCACGTTGTTTGTGGGTGTGTCGTTTGGGCTTCCACTTTATCTTTACCTTAAAGAAAAGCAGTCCCTTGAATCACAGCCCTAACAAATAAGTTGTGGCGTTAATAGTTATCTTCAAGTATTTGGCGGTTTCTATATTTTATTACTTATTGGTACTGAATTTAAAATCGCCATAATTTTCCAGATGTAAGCAATGGGACGTAGTTACTGGTAGTAGCCCTATTTTTAGCGCTATTGGTACTTCAATGATGTTATTTATTTCGATACTAATGCCATTTATAGTGCTTTGTATCATTGATATTAAATGCAAAAAGCGGATAGAACTTTTTTACTTTTATAAATGCCATGCTGCTGGTCGGATCTGTAAAAGGCGTTAATTAAAGTAAAAAGCCTTTTTAAAATCTAAAACATAAGATTACACATTCATGGCTTTTTGTTTCCTAGCGCTATCTATTTTATGCGTTTTTCCATTTTGTAAGATAGTAATTTTACGCCAACCAATTTGGCAATACTTACTGCTGCTAAGTGTTATAACTGCCTATTATCAGGAATATATAAACTTATACGCAGTTGTTGTTATTGTGTTTTATTTAGGCTTATTGCACTTTTCGGTATCTGCAACCTCTGCGTTAATACGCCGTATCTTAACGCCTTTATTTGTAATAGCCTCACTTGGTTTAGCCTTACATTGGTTCCCCGGTTTTAATAACCAGCCTATTGTTGTTAATGAACAGCTTACTAGCAATGCAATTGCATTTACCCTGTATGCTAATTTCGATAAAGCATTAGCGGGTTTGATGCTGAGCGCTTATTTTTTTACAAAAAATAAAACGCTAAAACCAATAAGCGTAGGGCATCCACTTTCGATTATTGCCATCACGATTTTAGCTGCACTCATCACTGCTTTCATATTGGGCCTTATGGAGTTTGCGCCTAAAGTACCCGAATTTTGGTTTTTATTTATAGCAATTAATCTATTTTTTACCTGCGTTGCAGAAGAGGCGTTATTTAGAGGGATAATACAAACTAAGCTTTCGAAAGTGATAACCTCGGCTCGGTTTGCATTACTAGCGCCTGTGATCACTACTGGTTTATTTTCACTCGCACACTTTTCAGCTGGAGCTAGTTACATGCTAGTGGCAGCTGTTGCAGGTTTGGGCTATGGATACATTTTTTATAAAACTCAGCGTTTAGAGTGGGCTATTTTATGCCATTGGTTCGTTAATGTGTTTCACTTTTTCTTATTTACTTACCCTATGCTTGCAACACCCTCTTATTAAATAACTATATGCTATCAAGTACTGATGGTGTCATTTAAGTTCATGATTTGATGTGAAATAACTAAAAAATGTTGTTCTGAGCATCACAGACAACATTGCTATTTATTACTACGACTACTGCTTATCCGCCTCTGGGCTTACTAAAGGAAATGTCATCTACTTAAAAGCAGATTCACAACATGCTGATGATTTTTTAAGGAGAAATTAGTTTCAAAGGCTGTGTGAAATATAGAACGTTAAGTACTGGGTTGAGGTAGAAAACGATCTTAATATAAAATTAGTTAATTTTCCCTGCAGTGAATAATTCAGTTGAATTTCTTGTGTAAATATTAACCAGCAAGAAGTGATCGAGAGTTGAACTAGCTCCCAATCTTCGCTTACTTGAGGTTTTTTGCTCAGCTTTAGAAACTCGATATAGCTCATAAGTAAGAAACGTTTAAATGTCTTTATCATGATAAAAAATAGCTTTATTTGTTAAATATCATTAAAAAAGATCCATCAGCGCGATAATGAACATTAATAAACATCTTGACATAATATGTCGAGATGTTTACTTTTAATACATCAAACTGAAAGGGAAGTTTAAATGGAACTTTGGAATTTTTTTACGAGCTTTATCGTGCAGTCTATCGCCTTTCTTACTCAAGAAGTCGGGCTAAGCCAAGCTTTAGCTATTATTTTATTTACACTAATTGGTCGCTTAGTTTTAATGCCGATTAATTTGTTAGCGATGGCCAAAACCGTTAGTAACAAAAAGGCGATAGCTGTATTAAAGCCTGAGCTTGATGAAATAAAAAACAAATATAAAGATCAACCCAGTGCAATAGCTAAATCTACAATGGCGCTCTATAAAAAGCACAACATTAAATTTATTGATAAAAAGAGTGTGTTAAATATGGCAGGTCAAGGTTTATTTGGCTTTGGTACGTTTCAAGCTCTTCAACAAATCGTGTTTAATAGTAAGTTTGCGTGGATTGCGAGCATAGCAAAACCCGATATTGCACTTTCATTGTTGGTGGGTGTGATCACTTATTTTTCTATGGCGATGATGCCTGGAACTGCTGAGCAAACCAGTACCTTATTATTTATTATTCCAGCTGTGATTTGTGTTATTACCTTAATAAACTTCCCCTCTGCTATTGGTTTATATTGGGCAACATCAAGTGGTACAAGTTTATTGCAATCTTTATTACTCAATAATTACTTTCAAAATAAAACAGTCTGTAAAACTATTTAGTTTTAACGTATGAAAATAATATTTTTGGCTGTTTCAATAGCCTAAGAAGTAATTGGACTATTGAAAAGCTCAAGAGCAGGGGGTTAATAAACGACTGCCTTTACTGTTCATTTTTCAAATTAGCTGGTTCTAATAAACTAAACGTAGGTAAGCGCCATTTAAAGCGTACCGATGCCATGCGTATTAAATACCCTACAACTAGGCTTGTAATAACGCTGATGTTGTCATCAATGTTGTAGTGGTGTAGTGCTAGATATAAACAAGCTACAATCAGCGCTACGCTGGCGTAAAGCTCATGATGTAATACTAGCGGCGCTTGGCGACAAATTAAATCACGTAATAATCCACCAAATACGCCGGTAACAATAGCAGCGACTACACAAATACCATAGTGCAAACCCATATTAAGCCCCACTTGGCAGCCAATAATACTAAATGCGGCAAGCCCAAGGGCATCTAAACGCATAAAAATGCCTTTAAATTTAACCACCCATTTTGCAAGCCAAGTTGTAATAATACCGGCAACGCAGGTGATCAATAAATATTCTGGATGTTTTACCCAAGTTAAAGGGTAATTGCCAAGTAAAATATCGCGTACGCTGCCACCACCAATTGCTGTGGCACTGGCTACTAACATAACCCCAAACCAATCCATGTTTCTGCGCCCAGCACTCAGCGCACCGGTCATGGCTTCGGCTGTAATACCAATAATATAAACAATAGTTAATAGCATAAGATATTCACTTGAATTTTTAAGAGCAAAAATAAAAGTGCGATTGTAGAGAGAAACTAATAAAAAGACGAGTGAGAAATTACACTAAAAACGCTCAGTTTCAGATAAAAAAAACTAATGTGAAATTAATGTGTGAATTGGCTGTTAATAGTACGTTGACCTAGCGTGTAATTATAAAAAAATAAGGACAAAAGACCGTAAATAATGTAATAAAATATATGTAGTTAGCTGGAACCTCGTGCAATTAGTCGCGGTGTTAGTAGGGTGCTTTGTACTTGTTCACCACGAATTAGTTTTAGTAAGTTTTCAACTAGCATTTGTCCTGCAATTGTGGTGTTTTGCTCTATGGTTGTGAGTGGCGGGTTTATATAGCTGGCAATCGAAATATTATCAAAACCTATCACGGCTACATCTTTTGGCACGTTGATATTGGCTTCTTTTAAGGCGCGTATTGCACCTATAGCAATCAGATCGCTAGCTGCGAAAAGGGCATTAAAGGTAATGTTGTTGGCAATAAGCGAACGTGTGGCATGATAACCAGACTCTTCGGTCGAAATCGCATTCGCTATTTTTCGCTCGCTTAAGGTAATAGCATGTTGTTTTAACTTGTCTTTAAAGCCATTAAAACGGGCAAAAAATTCAGGGCTATGATCAGATGCATCACCAATAAATGCGCAATCAGTTCGGTTATGCGCCAATAAATGCTCAGCAGCAAGTTGGCCGCCGCCATAGTTATCACAGCTAATTGTTAAATCGGCACGATTATCTACCGTTGCTCCCCAACAAACAAATTTGGTGTTTTGTTCAAGCAAGGTATTAAATTTAGGCTGAAAATCAATGTAATCGCCATAACCTAATAAAATAATACCATCAGCACGGTGACTGTCTTCGTAGTCCGCTTGCCAATCTGAGCTTGCAGATTGAAACGATACCAATAAGTCATACCCTTCTTTTGCGCAAGCACGCGTTATGCTGCCGAGCATCGCTAAAAAGAACGGATTGATTTGTGATTCATCTGCTGTGGGATCTTCAAACAGTAACAAAGCCAATGTACTACTTTGTTGAGTTCGAAGGTTACTCGCATTTTTGTCGACTTTATAGTTAAGCTGTTTGGCTACCTCAAAAACACGTTTGCGGGTTTCTTCATTAACCAATGGACTGTTGCGCAAGGCGCGCGAGACAGTGGATTGTGATACCCCTGCGTAGTGTGCAATGTCAAACGATGTAGCTTTACCTTTCATACACAACCTAACTATTTCAAGTAACTAAAGTGCAAATAACTCGTGTTATTCTCGTTTATTTGCTGATTTTTACAAGCTATTTATCAGTAATTTATCAGTAATTTAAAATTTTTATTGATCCAACCCTGACACCGGTGTCATAATGCGGGTGTTTTATCATTTTGTTGTCAAAACGTATTGGCTGCCCATTTAGTTGGGCAGCATTTTTTTATACTAGAGTAACTACTTTGAGGTGATAGCTCAAAGTTTATCTCATAGCGATAGCAAGACCATTGAAATTACAATAATAAGCACGGTTATAGCTAAGTATATAAACCGCTTAGACAAAAGAGAAAACACGATGAACTCCAAGCCAAATTCAGAATTCGATCCTATCTTAGTGGCCGACATCGGCGGCACTAATGCCCGTTTTGCTTTAATTACTGCTTTTAACCTACAAGAAAAACAATTCGTTATTGAGCATAATATCATTTTTCCCAGTGCCAATTTTGGTTCATTGGAAGCGGCAATAACGCATTATTTATCTCAAGTTAGTCATATTCAACCTCGACGCGCGTGTTTAGCCGTGGCTGGACCGATAAAAGCAGGCCAAGTACATTTAACTAATTTAGGTTGGCACTTTAGTGTCGAACAAGTAAAAGCTGAGTTTAATTTAGCTCAACTGGAAGTGATCAACGATTTTGCTGCGTTTGCCTATGCAGCACCTTATTTAGATCCACAACAAAACATTGCAGTTAAAGCAGGACAAGCCGATACTGATGCAAATATTGCAGTCATGGGTCCGGGCACTGGTTTTGGTGCGGCGTGTTTAGTGCGTACTAGCCAATCACGTGCTGTTTTGAGTTGTGAAGGTGGGCATATAACATTGGCATCAGTGAGTGAATTAGATACTCAGCTGATCATCGAGTTACGTAAGCTATTGCCACATGTATCGGTCGAAACAGTATTTTCAGGGCCGGGTATTGCTCATTTGTATCAAGCCATGGCGGCTGTAAAAGGTGTCGATGCTAAGAATTTAACCGCTGCACAAATTAGCGAATTAGCAAATAGTGGTGAATGTGCCATTTGCGATGCTACGTTAAATCAATTTTGTGATTGGATTGGCAGTGTCGCAGGCGATTTAGCACTGGCATTTGGTGCGTTAGGTGGTGTGTATATTGGTGGCGGTATTTTACCGCGTATGCAAGCTCGTTTACTTGCTAGTCGTTTTGTTGAGCGTTTTGGTGCTAAAGGGATCATGTCGCAGTATGTGAGCCAAATACCAGTGACGTTAGTCACACAAGATAATATTCCACTTATTGGTGCTGCTGCATGTTTGCACGTCAATGAGCAGTCATAATACATCGCTCATAGGGGTGTTATTGGGAAGGTTGGATGAAGAAAGTTACAATAAATAGTGTTGCAAGTTATGCTGGGGTCTCTAAAAAAACCGTGTCTCGGGTTTTAAATAATGAACCTAATGTTAGTGATGCAACCCGTGAAAAAGTTCTTAAGGTTTTTAAAGAGCTAGATTACACTCCTAACCCGATCGCCAGAGGTTTGGCGCAAAATCGTAGTTTTATTATTGGTTGCATTTACGATAACCCGAGTAAAAGTTATATCACTCGGGTGCAAACTGGTGCGCTTGCTGCGTGTCAAGAAAACAACTATAACTTGTTGATCCACCCATGTGATTTACGTGGTGATGCGTTGATCAGTAATATTGAGCATTTACTACAATCTTCTCGTCTTGATGGCTTGGTATTGACGCCGCCATTTTCAGATTTTAAGGTATTAGTCGATTTTCTCAAAAGTAAAAAAATTCCGTATGCACGAGTTGCATCAGCAGTGCTTGAAGACGATTCAATTTCAGTACGCAGTAATGATGAGCAGGGCGCATTTGAGATCACTGAGCACTTAATTAAGCTTGGCCATAAAGCGATCGCGTTTATTAAAGGCCACCCAGATCACAGTGCCACTGAGCAGCGTTTCAAAGGTTATCGCAGAGCGCTTAGTACGCACGGCATTGAATTTAATGAACGTTTGGTTGAAGAGGGTAACTTTAGTTATCATTCTGGGGTCGATAGTGCGCGCAGCATTTTAGATTTAACCCCACGTCCAACCGCCGTATTTGCATCAAATGATTACATGGCTGCGGCGGTATTAAAATTGGCAACACAACGTCAATTTAAAGTACCCGATGATATTTCTATCGCGGGTTTTGATAATGCGCCAATTGCTCGTCATATTTGGCCTGGTCTTACTACCATAGCGCAACCGGTTGAAGAAATGACCAAACAAGCGGTTACTAAACTGATTGAGCATATTGGTGATCCGCAAGAGCAACCGTATCAGGTTACGCTTGAAGCGCGATTAATCACACGCGAGTCTACCGCACAAGTTAGATAAAGGCTTTTCACAGTTGCCCGAGTTTGAGTGACGCTTACTCGGGCATTTTTTTGCTTAACAAAGCAGTCTGCATGTTGTTGCTATCTGGGTTTTTTTATCCGCTCATAGGTACTTACGATTGATATCATTTAGATTATAAAAAGATATTATAATCAATAAATTAAAGTAAAAACTCCTCACATTTTCTAGCACTCCAGCAACACAATTTAGCGACCAAGCTAGATCCCCTAATGAAAAATTATTTTCGTTCATTATTTGGTCATTTAAAATATTTAAACTAAATTTATAGGATAGGGTTGACACCGGTGTCACAGTCATGCGTTAATACAGTGACACCGGTGTCAGGTTGATTGTGAGAGACAACCTGCCAACGTATACCTTTGAACGGGTAAATCAAAGATGCTCAGTGCAAGTTCATTCGTGGAGTATGCACTTGCCACTGAGCCTTTATCCTCTAACCTTAGAGATGAGTCGAATTTTATGTTACATCCTCGTATTCAAGAAGTCACCGAACGCGTCATTGAACGCAGTAAAGCTACTCGCCAAGCCTATTTAGAACGCATCAATCATGCAAAAAAACAAACAAGAGTTCGTTCTGGTTTAGGTTGTGGCAATATCGCCCATGTTATGGCTGCGTGTAGTAGTGACGATAAAGCACGTTTAAAAGCTGATGAGCAGCCAAACTTAGCGATTATCAATTCATATAACGATATGCTATCTGCGCACGTGCCATACAAAGATTATCCAGATTTAATTAAAGACATTGCTACAAAGTACGATGCCACAGCTCAAGTTGCAGGCGGCGTGCCAGCCATGTGTGATGGCGTAACTCAGGGCCGTGATGGCATGGAGTTATCGCTTTTTTCTCGTGATGTAATTGCGATGTCGACAGTTATTTCATTATCACACGATGTGTTTGATGGCGTATTTTGCTTAGGCGTGTGTGACAAAATTGTCCCTGGTCTATTAATTGGTGCTTTATCATTTGGTCATCTACCGGTGTACTTTTTGCCAGCAGGCCCGATGCAGTCAGGCATTCCAAATAAAGAAAAAGCCCGTATTCGTCAAAAGTTTGCTCAAGGCTTAGTAAGCCGTGATGAGCTTTTAGAAGCGGAGAGTGCGTCTTATCACAGCGCGGGTACTTGTACGTTTTACGGTACTGCAAACAGTAACCAAATGTTGATGGAAATTATGGGCTTGCACCTTCCTGGTAGCTCGTTCATCAATCCATATACAGAATTGCGTGATGGTTTAACCGGTAATGCGGTAGAAACCATGCTTAAACAATTGATTCAAAGTAAAGATGCCAATTGCTTAGCGGATGTTGTAACTGAAAAAACCATTATTAATGGTTTAGTTGGTTTGTTAGCAACCGGTGGCTCTACGAATCATGCAATTCACTTAGTGGCAATTGCCAAAGCGGCAGGTGTTGAGCTGACATGGAAAGATATGTCGGATTTATCAGAAGTGGTGCCACTACTAACACGTATTTATCCAAATGGTTCTGCTGATGTAAATCATTTCCAAGCAGCCGGCGGCATGGGTTTCCTTATGAGAGAACTCGTTGGTGCAGGGTTCTTGCACAATGACGTTAAAACCATTGTTGGCGAAGGTCTCGAGGCGTATACCCAAGAACCACGTTTAGATACTGACAGTAACCTGATCATGACGAGCGCAACAGGCCCAAGCAAAGTTAAATGGGTACCGTGTCCAGAGAATTCATTAGACGAAGATGTACTTCGTCCAATTGACAACCCATTCAGTAAACAAGGTGGCTTACAGTTACTAACTGGTAACTTAGGTAAAGCCGTGATCAAAGTGTCTGCGGTTGCGGTTGAGCATCAAGTTGTTACAGCACCAGCAAAAGTATTTGCTTCACAAAGTGCATTACAAGAAGCCTATACACGCGGTGAGTTAAACCAAGACTTTATTGCTGTGCTAAAAGAGCAAGGTCCAAAAGCCAAAGGTATGCCTGAGCTGCATAAGCTCACGCCAGTAATGGCAACCTTGCAAGATGAAGGTTACAAAGTAGCGATCGTAACTGACGGTCGTATGTCAGGCGCATCAGGTAAAGTGCCAGCGGCAATCCACTTAGCACCAGAGGCGGTTGAAGGCGGCATTATTGCTAAGATTCAGGAAGGTGATTTAATTACTCTTGATGCACCAGCAGGTATCTTAAAAGTACATGTAAGTGATGAAGAATTAGCACAACGTGAATTACAACTTAGCGTACCTAGCTTAACGTTTGGTACGGGCCGAGAGTTGTTCACCGGATTTAGAAATATCGTAAGTAGCGCAGACATGGGCGCTAGCGCCTTTGGAATAGAATAATAATTCGCCAAACTGGGTATGAGGAACACACTATGAGCATAGAAAAAATATTATCATCGGCACCGGTAGTGCCAGTGGTGGTAATTGATAATTTAGAAGATGCAGCGCCACTAGCAAGAGCGCTGTATAACGGCGGTCTAAAAGCACTTGAAATTACACTACGTACACCGATTGCTGCAGAAGCTGTAAAGCTAATGAAAGCCGAAGTACCAGAAGCCTATGTTGGCACTGGGACTGTGGTAGATAAAGCAAGCTTTGATGCATCAGTTGCCGCAGGTGCTGATTTTATGGTGAGCCCAGGCGTAAATGATGAACTTTTAGCACTGGCAAAAGGCACTGATATTCCATTTCTACCGGGCGCCGCAACGCCAAGTGAAGTGATGAAATTAGCCAGTCACGGATTTAAGTTTTTAAAGTTCTTCCCAGCAGAAGCTGCAGGTGGAACAGCAATGCTTAAATCGATTGGTGGGCCATTACCACAAGTAACATTTTGTCCAACCGGTGGCATTAGCCTAGCAACAGCACCTAGTTATTTAGCACTTAGCAATGTTATTTGTGTTGGTGGTACCTGGATGCTAGATAAACAACTAATTGAAAATAAAGACTGGCAAGCCATTGAAGCGCTTGCTCGCCAAGCAAGTGAAGTTAAATAATTTAAGTGGAGTTTTGAAATGATTAATGTAGCAATTAATGGCTATGGCCGTATCGGTCGCAATGTTTTACGCGCGCTTTATGAGTCTGCACAAAATAATGAAATTAAAATTGTCGCAATTAACGACTTAGCACCGGCTAATGTTAATGCACATTTAACACAATATGATTCAGTGCATGGGCAATTTTCTCATAAAGTCACACTTGCTGATAACACCATGTTGATTGGCGACGACGTTATTACTCTTACCCAAGAACGCGACCCTGCTAACCTTCCATGGAAAGCATTAAACGTTGATATCGTTTTAGAATGTACGGGTTTTTTCACTAAGCGTGAAGATGCTGCAAAGCATATTACAGCGGGCGCGAAAAAAGTAATCGTTTCAGCCCCTGGTACTGATTTAGATGCAACCGTTGTTCACGGTGTAAACAGTGATGTGATCACTGCAGATAGCAACATTATTTCTAATGCTTCATGTACAACTAACTGTTTAGCACCAATTGCCAAAGCAATTAACGATACAGTCGGTATTGAGCAAGGTAGCATGACGACAATCCATGCCTACACTAATGACCAAAACTTGTCAGATGTTTATCATCCTGATCTGTATCGTGCACGAAGTGCAACGCAGTCAATGATCCCAACTAAAACCGGTGCTGCTAAAGCAGTTGGTTTAGTGTTACCTGAGCTTGCTGGTAAACTTGATGGTATGTCAGTACGTGTACCTACAATTAATGTATCACTGGTTGATTTTACGTTTATTACTAAGCGTGAAACAACGGCTACAGAAATCAATGAAATTATGAAAGCAGCATCTGTTGGGTCGATGAAAGATATTTTACAATACAACGAGTTACCGCTTGTTTCTATTGACTTTAACCATAACCCAGCGTCGTCAATCTTTGATTCTACGCAAACGAAAGCTGATGGCAAACTAGTTAAAGTGATGGCTTGGTACGATAACGAATGGGGTTTCTCAAACCGCATGTTAGACCAAGTTAAAGCGTTAGGTCAGTACTTGTAATAAGTACCACGTAAAAATTTAGCTTTATCCAACCAAGCCGCGACTATCGCGGCTTTTTTGTGTCTAGCGCTGGGCTGTAGATATGGTATTCTGCGAGCTGTTTTAGTACCAATCGACTTAAATACTTAACCATGCTAGCGAGCTAAATAAAGCGCTAACTGCGTTATAATTTTTTCAAGTAGAACAACTACATGTCAAAATTTACGCCTTGTTATCACTGTATTTATCTGTCGCTATAAATGGTCAGTAACTTAACACGATTGATATAAAAGGAATTACTAATGAAAAATACTCTAAAAACTCACCTGTTTCGTACTAACCACCTACAAATAGGTGAAGGTAATATTAGCGGTTATATCGGCTGCTTTTTAGCTATGCTGTCTTGTTTAGGCGTGCTCGCCTTTCATTTTCCAGAATATTTAACCACACCGGAATTGAGAAAGAGCTACAGTGTCGAATTTTTACGTCAACTGATGTTTGGTGCGCTTATCGTGGCCGGTAGTTTGGGGTTACTTAACTTTGTACGTAACAAAAATAAACGTTTAGGTGCAACTGCGTGGTTTTTTATTGTGCTGGCCATTGCGTTTGGCGGCCCTAATGTTGAGGTGAATGATTTTGCTGATAACACCCCCTATATAGGCCTAGACTGGTTTATATTAGATTTATTGGGCTCAACCTTAATATTTATTCTCATTGAAAAGCTGTTACCGCACCGCAAAGAACAAAAGATATTACGCAGTGAATGGCGCGGTGATCTAAACCACTTTTTTGTTAACCATTTGATTATTGGGTTTGTGTTATTAGTGACTAATCACTTTGTGCACTATGGTTTTGGTTGGGCAGTGTCAAGCACTGTGCAGGGCTACATCAGTCAATTACCTTTTATATTGCAAGTGCTGTTAATTATTTTAGTCGCTGATTTGATGCAGTACTTTGTACACCGCGCTTATCATGAAGTGCCTTATTTATGGCGTTTTCATGGTATTCATCACAGTGCAAAAGAAATGGACTGGCTTGCAGGCTCTCGCCAGCACATTTTAGAAATTTTAGTGACGCGCAGTTTAGTACTTACGCCTATTTTCGTGCTGGGTTTTTCGCAGCAAGTGATCAGCTTATATGTGATAATCGTGGGTTTTCAGGCGGTATTTAACCATGCCAATGTACGGGTGAAATTTGGTTGGTTGAAATATTTATTGGTTACGCCACAGTTTCATCATTGGCATCACTCTTCAGATAAAGCGGCCATTGACCGTAATTATGCTGCGCACTTTTCATTCTTAGATTATGTTTTTGGCACGGCCGTAAAAGGCCAACAAGAATGGCCAGAAGCTTATGGCGTAGTCGGGGACTATGTACCAACTGGGATGTTAAAACAGCAGCTGTTTCCGTTTAAAAAGCAAAAATAATCGCGATATGGGAATCCTTTCAATTTAGTGTTTTCGATAGTGGTCATATTTTATTGAGTATTGGTATGGACAGATAATAACCAAAAAATATATTGCTAAAAAAGGTACTAGTAGTAATAATTGATAACTGAAGGAATATGTATTAGTAGCAACTTTTTTGAAACTAATTAAACACAAGGATTCTATTTTGCAATTTAAATCATTTTTAGTGAGTTTATCTATTTTAGCCGCAAGTGGATGCGGTGGCTCTTCTGGCGACAGTCAAGATACAAAGCTACCTGCTATTTCAGAGCAAACGTTTACGCTCAAAATAACAGCCAATGGTGTTGCCTCAGGCCTTGAAGTGTCATGGATGGATAACAAAGCAAAGCTTACTGCAGACAAGGCTATTGAACTGAGCGCAACGTCAAAAAAATTTGTACAACCAACCTTATTAGCTATACCAGAAAGTATCACATGCGACACACAGCTGAGCAATACAACAACGTTGAATTATAGCCTTGCTGTTAAATGCGTATCTTCTCAGGCGAGTTTTGCACAAACAACTCTTTATTCATATCCTGTAACTATTCGTTATGGCGAGCAAAGTATTCAGTTAAAAGACTCTCCAGTCTCGGTTCCACCACTTACAATGATTGAGCCTGAAATTACAGCGCTTGGCGGGCCACAGATTTGTGAAGTTGATGACTCCTCTAATCTTAAGTTTAAAGTAGCTTGCCGTCCTTATACTGTGGTGTATGAAAAACGTAAATTGTATTTGGTGTTTAGTGAACAAGAACAGCAATTATTGTTTGATAACCCCTACAAAGAGCGGTTAATTGAATCTGAATATTTATGGTTTGATGAGCAAGTTTGGTTTATTACTGAAGGCGCCTCTACGCAATACAAATTACACTCAGCCTCTTTTAATAATGGCCAATTAGGTAATTATAAAGTCCATGATATTAACGCTTCAAGTTTAGCTATTTCAGGCGGTAAACTATTTGCATTAACGTCTTTTCCTGATGGTGTTTATAGTTGGCAAAGTGGTAAATGGAAAGCTGTATCTAACCTAATCAACAATGGGGTTTTGAAAAGTGAATTTATTGCGAATAATCAAGACCTTTATCTAGCGCTTGAAGATAATAATGAGGTTTCATCAAAATCGTATATACAGATCATAAATGCTCAGATCCGAGGGAGAACTGTATTGAGTAAGCAGATCAGTACATTTAGTCATACACCATTTTTTGAATATGATGACATCACTTTTGGTCTAGGTTTTGGTACTGATGAGCAGTTGCTTATAAATGTAATGGACGTCATACCAAGTGCGCGCGATGACGCTGTGTTTTCATTGAATAATGTACGCAATGCTACTATTTGGCAAAATGGTAATAACCAGTTCTTATTTACAAACCAAGACAGTGGTATTGAACAGTTTAAATTCACACGAGAACAAGTAGAGACAAGTACTGCATTCGATTTAACCGCGTTAAGACAAACAACTCCTGATTGGATTGGCGGCGACTTAGATACTTTACTAGCGGGTGATTTTGTAGAGACAGCATCGATAAAATATGCCGTGCTTAAATATTTACGTAAGGCTGATACAGAGCAGTCTGAATTGCAGTTGCAATCACGGCTAAATACCACTCAACCGATCAGAGTTTATAATGAAACATGGCGCACAATTGCGAGTTATGCACGAAGTAATACTAAAAAAATAACTCCTATTGTGAGTGAACAAGGCTATATATTGGTTTATGTAGGTGATGCGTCATCTAATCAATCAACGGGGCAGCTGTGGGCCCTATCAGCGGATAAAGAGTATTTGCTCAAAGATGATGTGTCATGGGAAAGTTATTCAATGAAAGACTTTCATTTTGAGACTATTTCTGAAAAACACCTTGTGGTGTATAGCGAATTTGCCAACGAAGTCATTACAATAACGCTTGATTAACGCTATTTTATTAACCAACTGAGCTTTGGGTGAATTAGTTTGACCAAAGCTCAGTAAAGTTACTGATAGTATAAAAGCATACCAGACACGAAAGCCATATAAGTAGACCAAGGCTTATTTATATTCAGTTTTATTTAATAGCTATGTAGCAAAGCAAGGCGGTAAAGCACGACTCAGAGGTAGAGTCGCGCATAAAAGTTATAGTTTTTCTATTAGTGCTTTAAGAGTTGGTCGTTGGCTCATATCTTCATTCATACATTGTTGAGCAAGTGTTGTTAACTGTGTTGCATCGCTCGTAACTTCAGAACACACGCTCAGTAAATCATCAATTAAGCACCCAATCGCTCTGACTTCAATACGCTGCATTTGTTGGCGCTGATAGTCGGTCAGAGAGTCTAAATTAGTTGCTGCGCCAAAGTCACCAAACAATACTGTGTATTCATCGTTTATCATGGTGTTGTGCGCATATACATCGCCATGACTTACGTTATTGATATGTAAGTGGGCAAGGGTGCTGACCATTTGCTTAGCAATGTGTTTAATGGCGTGAGCAGTGAACTGTGTATGCTCAAAAAAGGTATCGCGGGTGCAAGTATCAAGTGACGGCGGTAAGCCGAGGTTTTGATAGTCCTTACTGATAAGCTCCATAACCAGACCAAGTTGCTCTGGGTTATCGATATAGGCGAGAACGTTTATTAGGTTTTTATGTTCGCCCGCTTGCAAGCAACAGTTTACTTCATCAAGTGGATAGCCATCACTGGTGATCGCGCCTTTAAACAGTTTTAACGCCACATTATTGTGCTGCCACTGTGCTAAGTGAATAATCCCAGACGCACCTTCACCAATTTTTTCAACAAGTGAAAACTCGTTTAGTTGTACGGCTGCTAATTGAACTTGTTGTAAACTTTGTGCTTTATTAAAGTCATTGCCTGCAAAAGCCAGCCAACTGAGTTTTGGTAATTCAAACAGCCAGTCATTAACATCAGTTAAGTTATTCGCAGATAAACGCACGAGTTCAAGCGCTTGGCACTGCTGCATGCTGTGTGGCAAAGTCGTTAGTCGATTACCAGCAAGGGCAAGTTTACGCAGTTGCGTAAGTTCACCAAAAGAGTCTGGCAATTGTTCAATATGGTTGTCAGTTAAAATTAACCATTGTGTCGAAAGCGGCAAACTATGCTCGGCAAATTCACTGATTTTATTGCCTTTAAATGCAATCATAATAAGGGAAGGGCATTTTGCCAATACAGCAGGAATATGCTGGAACTGATTGAATGATAAAAACACCCGCTTTAATTTAGTTAAACTAGCAAATTCGTCGGGCAAATCAGATAAATTATTATTTGATAAATCGAGTACTTCGAGGGTATCTGCAAGGGTAAAAATTTCGTCTGGGAATGTGGTTAGCTCTTCAACTAGTTGTAAACGTTTAGTGCCAGCTAATTTACCACTACGAAGCTGTTCAACGGTATTCAAAATACAAATCCATTTATTTAGGGGTTTAACAATAAGAAAATAAAAAGGCCAATCAAGTTGGCCTTAGTCATAATTTTAGTCAATAAAATTAAAATTGTGCGTTGTGGTACACGTTTTGTACGTCGTCACAATCTTCAAGCATCGCTAAAAAGCGTTCCATTACTTCTACGTCTTCGCCTGCAATGGGTGCTTCAACTTGCGGCACAAAAGAGATCAAATCTTCATCAAACTCAGTAACGCCCATTTCTTCAAGTGCGGTACGGGTGTTGTTGTACTCAGTATGCGGAGCAAAAACAGTGACTTTGCCGGCTTCAACTTCTACGTCAGTAACATCAACGTCAGCCATCATTAGTGCTTCAAGCACGGCTTCGTCATCATCGCCATCAAATACAAAAATAGCTAAATGATCAAATAAGTGAGATACCGAGTTTTGTGCACCAATTTTAGCGTTTGCTTTAGTAAAACATACACGTACATCAGCAAAAGTACGTTTGTTGTTGTCAGTTAAGCAATCAACAATGATCATGCAGTTACCAGGGCCATAGCCTTCGTAACGAGTTGCTGAGTAGTCTTCACCGCCGCCGCCTTTGGCTTTATCAATTGCGCGGTCAATTACGTGTGCTGGTACTTGATCTTTTTTAGCGCGTTCAATTAAACGACGTAGCGATAGGTTGCCATCGGGATCAATACCACCATTTTTTGCGCAAATATAAATTTCTTTACCGTACTTTGAGTAAACTTTAGTTTTAGCACCCGCAGTCTTAGCCATTGAATCTTTTTTGTTTTGGTAAGCTCTTCCCATCTGCGTTTCGCCTTAAATATGTTTTTAAAAGTATAAATTTTGTAGTGCCGTATTCTATACCCAACTCGCTTGGAAATACAGAATTCAGTGGGAATTAAAGTTGCTTTGAGTGAGCAAGCAGCACAAAAAATATAACCCGCAGTTGCGGGTTATATTTTCAATCGAAATGTATCGGGTATATTACCAAATACGTACGCGTTGATCTTCTGGTAAATACAAGGCATCACCCGGTTGTACATTGAATGCTTTGTACCATGCATCGTGGTTACGTGGTGCTTGTGCTCTAAAGCGACCGGGTGCATGTGTGCCACCACGAAGCTGGTTTAACATGCTTTGCTCAGTGCGTTTTTCTTTCCATACTTGTGCCCAGGCTAGGAAGAACCGTTGATCGCCCGTAAGGCCGTCAATAATAGGCGCTTCTTTACCGTTTAGGCTGAGTTTGTAAGCGTGATAAGCCATTGCTAACCCACCCACGTCACCGATGTTTTCACCTAAGCTATTACGACCATTAACGAAGTTACCAGGGATTGGCTCGTATTGACTGTATTGTGCAGCAAGTTGGTCGGCTTTGGCATCAAATGCAGCACGATCGGCATCTGTCCACCAGTTACGTTGTACGCCGTTAGCATCTGATTTAGAGCCTTGATCGTCAAAACCATGGCCCATTTCATGACCAATCACGGCACCAATGCCACCATAGTTTACTGCCGGATCGGCATTAGGATCGAAAAATGGTGGTTGTAGAATTGCTGCAGGGAATACAATTTCGTTAAACGAACTGTTGTAGTAAGCGTTAACACGTTGTGGTGTCATGCCCCAGCGGTTACGGTCGGTTTTTTGCAATTCTTTTGCAGCGCTTTCAGCTCGGAAAAACTCGCGGGTATTTTTGATGTTGCCCATCAAATCATTGCTACTTATGCTTAAACCATCAAATGATTGCCATACATCGGGATAGCCAATTTTAGGCACAAACGCAGCGAGTTTAGCGCGGGCATTTACTTTAGTTTCTGCGCCCATCCAGTCTAGGTTGTCAATACGTTCGCCCAGAGCTGTTCGCAGGTTTTCTACCAATGCTGACATTTGTTGTTTTGATGATTCAGGGAAGTAGCGTGCTACATACACTTTACCAATGGCAAAACCTAATGAATCAGTGCTCGACATTTGGCTGATAGCGCGTTTCCAGCGTGGGCGAGGCTCTTGCTGGCCATTTAGCTCTTTTCCGTAAAATGCGAAGTTAGTATTGAATACATCTTCAGACAGTAGCTCTGCATTAGAGCTTAGTGCGTGATAGGTTAAGTAATCTTTCCATACAGTAACATCTTCTTGATTGATCAATGCAATCATGGCTTTGATCGGCTCTGGTTGCGATACATTTAACTGTGGTACTTGGTATCCTGTTTGTTCAAAATACAGATCCCAATTAAAATCAGGATAGCTAGAGCTCAGCTCGCTGCGTTCGATTTGATTTAGGGTAAGGTCGCGGTTACGACGTTTTTCTCGTGGCCACTGGCCTTGTGCTATTTTGGTTTCAAGGGCTAAAATTGCCTCAGCACGTTCAGTTGTATTGTCAACACCTGCAAATTTAAGCATGTCGGCAATATGGGCTACATAAGCAGTACGAGTTTTAACAAAACGTTCTGAATCTTCAAGGTAGTAAGAACGATCTGGTAAACCTAAGCCGCCAGCACCTAATGACATTTCATATTTATTTGGGTCTAAGCGGTTAAACCACATGCCACCACCAATAGGCGAGTTAACGCCCGTTAACCACGATTGGCCAAACAATTTGGTTAGATCATCGGTTGATGAAACGTTACTAATTTCCGTTAGTAGTGGTTTAATTGGCGACACACCAAGCTTATTAAGGGTATCGGTATCCATATACGCGTTATAGAAATCGGCAACTAACTTTTCTTCAGTATTTAAATCTTTTCGGGCTGCGATCTCTTCAATAATTGCCTTAACACGCTCTTCGCTGCGCTCTGCCAATCCTGCAAATGCACCGTAGCGAGTTTTATCGGCAGGCATAACGTAGTTGTCATACCATGTGCCACTGGCGTACATGAAAAAGTCATCACCTGGTTTTATGGCTTCATTGCGGGCTGTTAAATCTACCCCAAAGCTACCTAATTCAGCTTTTGCTGTCTGGGTTTCGGCACTAGGCTGCTGTTGCGCTTGTGTTGTTTTAGGCTCTGAACAGCCGGTCAGAAATGTGGCAGCAAGTGTTGCTGCAATAAGTGTTTTCTTCATTGGATTTCCCTGAATGTAATTTAATTATTTTTATCTCACGTTTTTCTAACTCGGATTGTTATTGATAACCTAAAAACAGACAAACTTTTGAGGTGAATTACTTCTCAGTTAGGTGAAACAACAAGCAACGCGACATACAGTGTGTATCCCGCGCCGAAGATGAGTCTCCATGTTTATGCTGTTTTTTGTTGAAGTTCCCACATGCGCGCGTATTCACCATTGAGGGTAAGTAACTCATCATGTTTACCTTGCTCGATCAGCTGGCCCTCTTTGAGCACAATAATCGTATCTGCATCTGTTATTGTTGATAAGCGATGGGCAATAACTAAACTGGTATGATTAGAGGCTAGTGCAGACATGGCTTTTAATATTGCTTGCTCGGAATGAGAGTCTAGCGCTGATGTTGCTTCGTCAAAAATGATAATAGGGGAGCGTTTTAAAATGGCTCGGGCTATGGCAATGCGTTGTTTTTCACCGCCTGAAACTTTTAAACCTCGTTCACCAACGAGGGTTTGATCACCTTTATCTAAACTATCAATAAAGCTGCGTAAATGCGCCATATTAATAGCATTATCAATGTCTTGTGCTGTAGCATCTGGACGGCCATAAGCAATGTTGTCGCGAATGCTGGTATTAAATAACACAGTATCTTGTGGCACAATGGCAATCGCTTGTCGCAAGCTGTTGAGTGTGACGCTAGTAAGTTGTTGACCATCAATATGTATTTCACCGCTGTCAATATCATAAAAGCGATACAGTAAACGGGCTAGGGTGCTTTTTCCTGCACCGCTGGCGCCCACCACCGCGACTTTGCTGCCTGCTTTAATAGAAAAACTAAGCTGCTTAATGATAGGTCTTGATGGATGGTAGCCAAAGTTAACGTTTTTAAATTCTATATCAGCGTGTTGTATATTGAGCTGTTGTGCATTTGCTTTATCTGAAATGAGTGGTTTACGGGTTAATAGTCCGAGCATATTTTCAAGGTCGGTTAAGGCGCGGCGAATTTCTCGATAAACAAAGCCTAAAAAATTGAGCGGTAAAAATAATTGGATCATATAGGCGTTGATCATTACCAACTCACCAATAGAGAGTGTGCCTTTAACCACTTCAATACTAGCAAGCCACATTAAAGCGGTGATCGCTGCTGCTATGATCAAGGCTTGACCTGAATTAAGGGCAAGCAACGATAAGCGGTTTTTAAGCCGGGCTTGCTCCCAACTAGCTAAAAAGCCATCATAAGTTTGTGCTTCATGCTTTTCATTATTAAAATATTTAACGGTTTCATAATTAAGTAAGCTGTCAATAGCACGGCTATTACTATTATTGTCGGCTTGGTTTGCTTCGCGAATAAAGCGGTTGCGCCACTGTGTTACAACAACCGTGAAGGTAATATATAAAGCCACTGCAAGCAGGGTAACTACGGCAAACCACGGCGAAAATAAAGTTGCAAAAATAATCGCAACTACGGCTATTTCAAATAAAGTTGGCACAATATTGAACATTAAAAAGCGCATTAAGAAGCTTAAGCCACTGGTGCCACGCTCTATATCACGGCTAATGCCGCCAGTTTGCCTATCAAGATGAAACGACAACTCAAGGCTGTGTAGGTGATTAAATACTTTTAGGCCAATATGGCGCATAGCATGTTCAGTTACACGACCAAACAACGCATCACGTACTTCACCAAAAAACACACTCGCAAAACGTAGTCCGCCATACAGTAACAGTAAAGCTATGGGTACGATGACTATATTTTGTAAACTTGGATCAACACTGTCGATTATTTCTTTCAGCGCCCATGGCATCAATAAAGTGGCACCCTTTGCGGCGATCAATGCCAGTGTTGCAAGTGTTACACGGCCTTTAAAAGCAACTAAGTAAGGCCACAAGGTGACAATGCTTTGCTTTAAATTCATCGCATCATGATGTTTTATTGCTTCTTGTTTACCCATTCCGCGCATATTTTCTCTAACTCTATTAAGTCTGCATTAAACTTTTTCTAGTAGCCTAGAGTATAAACTTTAACAGTTTGTATCTAGGGCTATACTACTAACAGCACATAGTACAGTTTAGGCAGCTTAAGACAATGTTTTAGAGTGGTTAATTAAACTCAGTTTTTAACAAAGAAGGGAAAGCAGATGAAAACTATCGGATACGCAGCAAATCAAGCTAATACGCCATTAGAGCCATTTCATTTTGAAAGACGCGATTTGCGCGATGAAGATGTTGCGATTGAAATCTTATATTGCGGGGTGTGCCATTCAGATCTACATACCGTAAATAATGATTGGGGTGGTACTAGTTACCCAATTATACCAGGACATGAGATTGTCGGTCGTGTCGATGAGGTTGGCAGCAAAGTGACTAAATACAAAGTTGGCGATAATGTAGCAGTTGGTTGTATGGTTGATAGCTGCCTTGAGTGTGACCAATGCCACAAAGGCGAAGAGCAATTTTGTCGCGAAGGCATGGTCGGAACTTATTCAGGAAAAGATCGTATCACTGGTGAATCAACCAAAGGTGGCTACGCCAAACACATTGTAGTGCGCGAAGAGTTTGTTTTAAACGTTCCAGAATCACTTGATCTTGCTAAGTGTGCGCCAATTTTATGCGCGGGTATTACCACTTATTCGCCGCTACGTACTTTTAATGTCGGGCCTGGAAGCCGAGTTGGCGTTATTGGCTTAGGTGGGTTAGGCCATATGGCAATTAAAATCGCAGCGGCAATGGGTGCCCATGTGACAGCTATTAGTCGATCAGATGATAAAAAACAGCAAGCGTTGGAATATGGTGCTGAAGGTTTACTGGTATCTAAAGACGAACAAGCCATGAAAGCATACGCTAATCAGTTTGATGTGATCATTAATACTATTCCAGTTAAGCATGACTTTACCCCTTATATGCCCCTATTAGATATTGATGGTACTCAAGTATTAGTCGGACAAGTGGGTGAGATGGCTGAATCAAACTCGGTGCCATTATTATTGGGGCGTCGCCGCGTGGCTGGCTCTTTGATTGGTGGTATTGCACAAACTCAAGAAATTCTTAATTTCTGTGCGCTGCATAATATTTTACCGGAAGTAGAGATGATCAATATGGCAGATATTAATCAGGCTTTTGAACGCTTAAAAGAAGGTGATTTGTCTCATCGTTATGTCATTGACATGTCCTCACTTGAAGTCGCTTAATTATCGACTGTGATTTTTGGCCGTAAGTAGTTTTACTTGCGGTTTTTTTTGTTCAATTGCAAATTAGCTATTGAAATAGGGCAATTACTCCCCATTTATAATACCAGCTTACTATTTAGATAATAAAATGATCCGTTTTCGCTTAGTCCTTACTGTATTACTGCTGTTTACTGCACTTTTTAGTGTGCAGGCTAATGCTGTGAGCAACGCTGAGACTAATGTGAGCCAGCCTACCGCTTTTTTTCAGTCGGCGATGTTATCTGATTTGAGTGTTTTAGAGGTTAAGGTATTTGATACTTCAGTATCAGATAGCACCCCTTTTACCAAGAAGATACCAATTGCGGCGGCTGATCAACAAACAGAAGGCGCGGGGTTTGAGTCTTTACAGCCACGCTTTTCAGCGAGTAATTCATCGTTATTTCTGTATCAAAGCCAAGTTGAGCCAAGTTATGTGGCAATATTTGAGTTTTTTGTACCTAGCCTTGCGCGCCAACTTTACTTACAACCCCTTGAACCGCCAATAACATTACCTTGGTTTGTAGCCTACGAAGGTAAAAAATCACGGATTAGTGGTTGGAAAGACGCCAACTTACAATACCGTGCAGTACTTACTTACTTCAGTTAACTCTTCCTACTAATTTTTTCGATGTTTTAGTCATTCAACTAAAGCAAATAAATTACTGCGCCTATGAGGCGAGAAACCGATGCTTGCATTAGTTTAAAGGAAGCAATATGTTAAAAAATTCATCAAAAAAACCGCAGCTACAGCGTTTTAAAATAAGCTATATGGCGATGTTTTTGGCGCTGGTATTATTAGCTATCAGTGCCTTACCAAATTTATATCCAGCAAAATCGTGGCTGCATCTGAGTACAACGCAGAGCCAGCCACATTCACAGCAGTTACTAGCGAATACTCCTTCGCAAAAATCTGTTATTGATTTTTTAAATCAACATGGGTTTCTGGTTGAGCAATCAATTCAAGTGGCGCAAAACAGCCTTTCATTAAATGTGTTACTACAAGAGCCAACCAAAAGTGCCGCAGCGCAACAAGCGTTAAAAAGTGAATTTACGCAGTTGAATGCAAAAATAGTCACGCATCAAACAAGTCCCGATTGGTTACAAAGCTTAGGATTAGCACCTATAAAATTAGGTCTTGATCTTAATGGTGGTGTGTTATTTGTATTAGATGTTGATTTAGTGAAAGCGCAACAAGAGCAACTTGATAGTGCGTATGAACAAACTAAAACAATTATTCGTGATGAAAAAGCCAGAGGTGTTCGTGTACAAAAAAATGCCCATGGTTTTGAATTACACGCGTTGCCTGCTGCTAAAAGTGACTTAGCCGCAGTACAGGCGAATGTTCTAAAGCGTTTTGAGCGTTTAATGGCAACTGCGCATTCACAGGGTAATCTAACAACGGTTGCATTTAGTTTTAGTGAACAAGGTAGTAATGCGTTTGATAAAGAAGTAATGAGTCAAACCTTAACCACTTTAAGAGGCCGTATTGAAGAATTAGGCATTACTGAAGCAGTTACCCAGCGCCAAGGTAAACAACGTATTCGTATTGAGTTACCCGGTGTACAAGATCCAAGTGAAGCAAAACGTATTATAGGTGCAACAGCGTCGCTTGATTTTTATCAGCTTAAAGAAATCGGCGGAAAAACCTTTAACCTGCAAAATGGTGGCTCGATCAATTTAGACCCAATTGCTATTTTTTCGGGACAACACATCAATAATGCCCATGCAGGGCGCGATGAATGGGGCAAGCCGCTAGTGCAACTTAGCCTTGATAGCCAAGGTGGCGAGGCGATGTCAGCATTTTCAAAACGTAATATCGGTAAACCAATGGTAACGGTGTATTCTGAATATTATAAAAATGTCAAAGGTGAAGTAGTTAAAAAAAGTGAAGTGATTAATGTTGCCAATATAGCTCAACATTTGAGTAGCCAATTTAGTATTACTAATATGCAAAGCCCACAAGCGGCGCAGGATTTAGCATTGCTATTACGTGCAGGTTCATTAACTGCGCCGGTGACAATCGTACAAGAACAAACCATTGGGCCAAGCTTGGGCGCAGATAACATACATAATGGGCTCGCGGCCTTAATGTTGGGAATGGGTATTACATTAGCCTTTATGGCGCTGTGGTATCGCCGTTTAGGGCTGGTGGCAAATATTGCCTTATTATTGAATTTAACAGCTTTAGTAGGATTAATGTCACTGCTGCCTGGCGTGGTGCTAACTTTACCGGGCATCGCCGGGCTGGTACTGACAATCGGTATGGCTGTTGATACTAATGTTATTATTTTTGAGCGGATCAAAGAAGAGCGCCGTAAAGGCCGAGCACCATATCAAGCGATAGAGCAGGGCTACCAACAAGCATTTGCGACAATTTTTGATGCTAATATTACCACTATGATCACGGCAATTATTTTATATGGTATTGGCTATGGGCCAATCAAAGGCTTTGCAATTACGCTGGCGTTAGGGCTAATAACTAGCGTATTTACCGGGGTGTATGTTTCTAAGGCGTTGAGTCAGACTTTGTATTTAAAATTGGCAAATAAGCGAGGAGCTCGCGCATGAGCAATTCAAATGAAAAAATGAGCACCACAACCCGCTTACGTTTATCGGGGTTGGTTTTATCTATCCTACTAGTGCTGCTCTCTGTAATAGGGGTTGCTACAAAAGGATTGAATTTCGGCCTTGATTTTACTGGTGGCTATTTAACTGAGTTTACCACTGCAGTGCCAATTAGTGAGGCTGAGCTGGCGAAAAAAATTAGTTATTATCACCATGATGACTTTACCTTAAGCGCTCAATCTAGCCAGCACTTTCAGTTAAGAGAGGCAGAGCAAGCCAGTACATCGCCTTGGTTAGCAACGCTTACGCAAGATGAGACATTGGGTGCTGAAGTGTTGTCATCTTCTTACTTAGGCTCTCAAGTTGGCGATGAATTATTTGAACAAGGCTGTTTGGCATTATTTGCGGCAATGGTTGCCGTGATGATTTATTTAGCGCTACGCTTTGAGTGGCGTTTAGCGTTGGGATCGGTTGTGGCTTTAATGCATGACGTGGTGGTGGTAGTTGGTTTATTTGCATGGTTACAGCTTGATTTTAACTTAACCGTGTTAGCGAGTTTACTGGCAATCATTGGTTATTCATTAAATGATTCAATTATTGTCGGGGACAGGGTACGCGAGCTACTGCGCTTAGATTCCACAACACAACAAGCTAGCGTGAATACGGTGATCAATGAATCAATTAAGAGCACTTTGACCCGTACTTTTATCACCTCAGGCACTACTCTTGCAACAGTGGCGAGTGTGTGGTTATTGGCTGGTGCGCCGTTACAGGGGTTTTCTATCGCACTATTTGTAGGAATTGTTGTGGGAACATTATCGTCAATTTGTATTGCTGCAACGTTACCGCAGTTACTTGGTTTAAGACATGAAAACTATCAAGTTAAGGTCGATGAGCAAAGCCAAGCGTTGATGGATATGCCGTAACTGACTTTATCAACGAAAAACAAAAATGCCGCGATATACGCGGCATTTTTATTCTTTAAGTTAATTTGTTAACTTAAATTAATTGTCACAACGTCAGCTGTTTCATCATCGTTGAGTACAGGTTGTTTTGGTATGTCTGGTTTATCAAGCGCAATATCGCCGCCATCAATTACTTCACCGGTTTTTAAGTTGGTGAAATCAAATAACTCATTATCTGCTAGATGCGAAGGCACAACATTTTGCATTGCAGTAAAAATACTCTCAATACGACCAGGGTGCTCAATATCCCACTGTGCAAGCATCGCTTTGGTATGTTTGCGTTGCAGATTTTCTTGTGAGCCACACAGATTACATGGAATGATAGGGTATGCTTGGCTGATAGCATATTGTTCAATATCTGTTTCTTTACAGTAGGCTAATGGACGAATTACCATGTGCTCGCCGTTATCGCTCATTAATTTAGCTGGCATGCTTTTCAGTTTGCCACCATAAAACATATTTAAGAATAGGGTTTCGATCATATCGTCGCGATGATGACCTAAGGCGATTTTAGTGGCCCCCATTTCATTTGCGGTACGATATAAAATGCCGCGACGTAAGCGTGAGCATAGCGAACAGGTTGTTTTACCTTCAGGAATAATATCAGTCACTATACTGTAGGTGTCTTCTTCAACAATTTTGTATTCAATATTCTGAGTGTCTAAATATGCTGGCAATACATGTTCAGGAAAGCCTGGTTGCTTTTGATCAAGGTTAACAACAAACAAATCAAATTTAATAGGTGCAACACGCTGTAAATGCTGCAGCATGTCAAGTAGAGTATAACTGTCTTTTCCACCAGAGAGGCACACCATGATACGGTCGCCTTCTTCAATCATATTGAAGTCCATCACCGCTTGACCGGTTTGACGACGTAAGCGTTTTTGTAACTTAGATAAGCTATGTTGAGCTTTGGCTTGAACAGAATGCGACATTACGCCCCCTTTAGAACTATGGGTAAAATAAAGGGGCGTATTATATGCCTAAAGTTTCAATCAACAAAATTTATTTAATCTTTTGCCAGCGGGCTCACATAGCCATCGGGTTTTAAGGCTAATACGTCACAATCAAGGCTGTCAATAACATGCTCTGCGGTGTTACCTACTAAGGCTGCACTTAATCCAGTGCGGCCAACCGTACCAATTACCACTAATTCACTATTAAGGCGCTTTGCTACATCCGGGATCACGTCCTCTGGTAAACCTTCTTCTATGACACAGTTTTGCTGGGCGATTTGATGACTAGCTGCTAACTCATGGGTTGATTCTATATGGTGTTTTTTAACCGACTCGTTATAAATACTGGGGTTAAACTCAGGGATTTCAATTGCAATGTTTACCGGTGTCGCAGGATAGGCGTTAACGATACTAAGGCTTGCGTTAGCCAGTTCACATAAAAACTGCGCATCTTGAATAATACGATGGTTTAAATCAAGGTGCTGTTGGTTTTCACTTACAGCGTTAACAGCAGCTAAAATATTACCCTGCGAAGGCCAAGCGTGCTCTTTTACCAATAATACCGGGGCTGGGCATTTACGAATTAAATGCCAATCGGTTGGAGTAAAAATTACTGACTTAAGTGTATCGTGCTGGTGAGTTCCTTTTACAACCAAATCAAACTGTTGGTCTATTACCGTATCGATGATCGCTTCATAAGTGCGATTATGCCAAACCACTTGGCTGTTAATATCGACGTCTGGGTAGTGTTGCAAAATTTCATCCAGCCATAACTGACGGTCTTTAACGACGGCATTGCGCATTGCCTCGCGCTCATCGCCAGAGAGCATGGTCGTCATCTCATAGGAAAAATCATAAATGCTCATAAAAGCGGTGATACTGGCACCGGACTTTTTGGCTAATTCGATAGATCGAGATAAACCATGCTGAGACTCAGCGGTTGGATCAATAATGGCGAGTATTTGTTTGATGGTGTTCATAAGCTGCTCCTTTAACTACTTTATAGCTAGAGTGTAACGTATAACGTGAGTAGTTAAAGTAACAGCTAACAACTAGTTGCGCTAGATCAAGTTTATTTTGGGTGGATTGCTGCAGCTGCGGATAACCCATCACTATCTAGAATAGTGATAAACTTACCTTCCACTTTTATTAAAGCAGCTTTTTGAAAACGACTCAGTAAACGGCTAATCGTTTCAACGGTTAAACCAAGGTAATTACCAATTTCACCACGGGTCATGGTAAAGCGAAACTCTTTACGAGAAAACCCGCGTTCGCCAAAGCGATTTGACAAGTTGTAGATAAAACTAGCTAAGCGCTCTTCGGCTGATTTTTTATTCAGTGACAAAAACATTTCTTGGTCGTAGTTAATTTCACTGCTCATCAGGCGCATAATCTGCTGGCGTAGTTTTGGTAATTTACCCGCTAGGTCATCGAGTGTTTCAAATGGAATTTCGCATACCATTGAGGTTTCGAGCGCTTGAGAAAAGCTTTGGTGTGCCATTTTATTTATTGCATCAAAGCCGATTAAATCACCTGCGAGATGAAAGCCAGTAATTTGTTCGTCACCTTGCTCTGAAAGGGTGTAGGACTTAAATGAACCAGAGCGAACAGCAAAAATAGCGTTCAGTGGCGCTCCTGATTCAAAAAGAAAATCCCCTTTGTGTAATGGTTTTTTACGCTCAATGATTTCATCAAGTTTATCCATTTCTTGCCCATTGAGGGTAAAAGGTAAGCACAGTTGACTTATGCTGCAGTCATTGCAGCTGATTGTGCAATTATTTTTGGCTTTGTTTTGATATAAATCCATTAGTTCAGTCCATTAAATGTTGTCACATTAATTTGTTAAGATTAATGCAGCAGCTTGTCAGTTGCAATGATAAGTAAATAAATCCCGTACCAAATAAGTACACTGCCCAGTGCTATTCGTGCCCATGGGTGATTTAATACTTTATGTAATACTTGTGCGCCCATGCCGATACTTAACATCGCGGGAAACGTACCAAGCGCGAAAAATAGCATGACTAGAGCGCCATCAAGGGCTGTGTTGCTGGTCATCGCCCAGGTTAGCGCTGAATAAACTAAACCACAGGGTAACCAACCCCATAATGCGCCATAAGCCATTGCTTTAGGTAATGAGTTGATTGGCATTATAAAACGATTTAGTTTTACCAAGTGCTGCCACACCAAGGTTTTCCCTAGCGATTCCAGCCATTGTAAGCTTGCGCCTAACCGCATGATATACAAGCCAACCAAAATCATAAACAGGCCACTTAAAAACGCTAAAATTAACGCGAACCAATGACTTTGGGTGGCAAAATGGCTGCTGATCCCAGCAACGAGCGCCCCTGCGAGCATATAACTGCCGGCACGACCGATGTTATACGCAATGGAGTACTGCAATGGTCGGGTTTTATCTGTGGCTAATTGTAAGGAGCTGGCAATACCACCACACATTGCTATGCAATGTCCGCTGCCAATAAGGCCCATGATAAAAGCGCTGACAAATAAGGGGTCAATCATTACTTTTTTTGTGCTGCTCTTTATCATCTTCAAACAAAATGCTATGACCTTGTTTGTTTAAATCTGAAAATTGTTCACCGCGAACGGCCCAAAAAAACACCCCAATCGCGATCAGTACAAATAAAATAGCAATTGGAACTAGAATATAAATTATACTCATAATTTTAATAACCTTAGTGAGTTACTGATCACTATGATGGAACTGGCAGACATCCCAATCACAGCCATCCAAGGTGCAACTAGGCCTAATGCCGCAAGCGGTAAGATTGAACCATTATAGAGCAATGAAAGCGCTAAATTTTGCTTTATTATTCGGCGTGTTTTTTTCGATACCGTCAATAAATGCTCTATAGCGGCTAAATCACTATTGAGTAATACCACATCAGCGGTGTTTTTGGAAATATCAGCGCCAGTTTCCATTGCGATAGATAAATGCGCGCTATTAAACACTGGACTGTCGTTGACACCATCTCCTACCATAGCAACAATTTCACCTTGGCTTGACCACAGCTTCACTTCGCTTTGTTTATCCTCTGGTAGACAGCCTACTTTAAAGCTATCAAGTTTGAGCTTCTTAGCAATTTGTTGCCCTGCATTTGAGGCGTCCCCAGTTAGCATGTGGCAGGTTAAGCCTTGCTGTTGTAAAGAGGTAATTAAGTTTGCAGCATTACTTTTTACTTCATCTACAAAGTAAAAATTAGCAACCGGTTGTTGATCAATGTAGAACGTTGCTTGAGCATTACTTTTTTTACTGTTGAACCAACCACTTTTACCAATTGCATAGTTATGATTGTCATCTTCACCGGTGATGCCACAGCCAGGATGAATTTTAATATTCGTTAAGTCGCGCTGTGTGGGTGTGAACTCATTAAATGCAGTCGCAATAGGGTGTTCGGAGTAACTTTCAAGTTGTGCTGCAAGAGCCAAAATCTGTTTTTTAGATAAAGAATTTGCTAATAAGTCCACAGCATCTAGGCTAAAACGCCCCTGTGTTAACGTGCCTGTTTTATCAAAAGCAACGCGCGTTAATTGTGGTAGTGTTTCTAGCACATGAGACTGCTTAATGAGTATTCCTTTGCGGGTTAAGGTAGCCACCGCGCAGGTTAAGGCGGTTGGAATTGCTAAACTTAGCGCACATGGGCAAGTTGCAACAAGGACCGCAATGGTGATCCAAAAGGCATGTTCAGGGTCAACTTGATACCAGCCGATGGCGGTAAGTGAGGCAAATACCAGCAAGCAGGCAACAAACCACTGTGCCACTTTGTCGGTGATTTCCACCAGTTTAGGACGGGTGGCAAGCGCACTGTGCTGCAATTTAATTATTTGGTTTAAAAGAGTATTTTGACCAATTTTATTGATAAGGATTTCAATTACACCATCATGATTCACGGTACCGGCAAAAACTTGATGATCAATGTACTTACTAACTGGTAAATGCTCACCTGTCATCATTGCTTCATCAACGGTGGTGCTGCCAGAGAAAATAACACCATCTGCAGGAATTGTTTCTCCGGCTTTAATTAAGACTCGGTCACCGAGTTTTAATTTTTTAGCTGCAATAATATGTTCGTGGCCGTTTTCATCCAAAGTACGGGCTGTAAGTGGTAATAACTTTTGTAAGTTAGCAGTAAACTCACTGGCTTTCAGTCGAGCCCTAAACTCTAAATATTTACCTAGCAATAATAAGAAGGTGAACATACAAATTGATTCAAAATACACTTCGCCCACGGCCATCACGGTGGCGTAACTACTTGCGCCATATGCGCCAAAAATAGCCAGGGATACAGGAAGATCCATGTTTAACTGCTTGGCTTTTAAGCCATTAATTGCATTAGTTAAAAAGGGCATAGCACTGTATAAAATAACCGGTGAAGCGAGTATTAAGCTGATCCATCGAAAATACTGTTCAAAGTTTTCTTCCATACCAGAAAACATGCCAAAGTACATGGCGAAAGCAAACATCATCACCTGCATGGTCATTAAGCCTGCTACGCCGAGCCTGCGTATATACGCTTTGGCAACTAGCTGCTTTTGACTTGCTTCAACATCGACTTGAAACGGGTAGGCCTTGTAGCCAATTTCTAATAACGATTTGATAATGTCGCTTAATGGTGTCTGATCTTTATGCCATTGGATCATCGCGCGGTTTGTTGATGTATTTACGTCAACGCGTTTGATTGCGGGTATGTTTAACAGTTGCCTTTCAATCAACCATGCACAGGCAGCGCAAGTGATCCCTTCAACGGTCAATAACACTTCACTGATATCGTTAGTTTGAGAAATAAACTCGTCTTGAATATCTGGGTTATCGTAACTACTAATAAATGCTAATTGCTCAGGAACTAGCTGTTCTACTTTACCAGCGCGCACGGTTCTGAATTTATAATAATCGGTCATGCCTTGAGCAACAATCGTCTCGGCAACGGTTTGACAGCCTATGCAACACATCGGTTGCGCGCTACCGTCTATAACAACAGTAGCGTTAAAACCCGATGGTACACTTTCAAGGCAATGAAAGCAGTTATTAGACATGATGGGGTGACTACTTATATTCAGGACTTATGGCAATACTTTGCTCACTTGGCAAAGTGATGTTTTCTTTTAATTTCCAGCTACCGTCTATCGGCTCAATAAATACAGTATAAGCACCATCAGTATATGGTTCGACAATTGCTGTAAATTCACCATTCGCATTTGGGGTTAAATGAGTACTAAAGTCATGAGCCTGAATCGTTCGGTGATAAAACGATAGTTTTAATGAGTGGATATTACTGGTGTCCCCCTTATTGAATTTAAAGCTGACTTTATCAGCTTCGATTAGCAAGTCACCATGTAAATATAACGCTTTAGCTTTCTCGAATTTGCTCAGTTCTAAGTTAATTGCTTTGCCTTTTTTATAGTAATCATCAACCACCATATCAGGACCATTGCCGATCGCAGTTATAAAAAGGGAAATACAACCAATGATGGCAACTAGCGGAAAAAAGATTAAGAACCACGGCCAGAAATTTTTATACCAAGGAGTAGGGGTCATAAATACACTTAATTAGTTTACGATAAGGGCATTTTATAGGATTTAAGTTGAAAAAACTAAAAAAAAGCCTCCAGATGGAGGCTTTTTTGATCTGAATTAATCTATTGAATTAAAACATTAAAATATAAACATTCTATTAACGTTTTAGTTATTTATCTTGCGATAAACTATAAACGTATGCAGTTAATAGATGAATTTTTTCTTCACCTAAAATGTCTTTCCAAGCTGGCATAACACCGGCACGACCGTTGTTAAGTGTTTCTTCAACAGCACGTTGAGAACCACCATATAGCCAGATGTTATCAGTTAAGTTAGGTGCACCAAACGGTAAATTATGTGCAACTGAACCTTTACCATCAGCACCATGACACGCGGCACACATTGCAAACTTAGCTGCACCTGCGGCTGCGTCTTTTTGGTTAACGGTACGACCTGATAAACTTAGTACATGAGCAGTCATTTCTTTAACGCCTTGCTCACCCAATGCAGCACCCCAAGGTGGCATTGCAGCAATACGACCATGTAACAGTGTTTCTTTGATTTTATCTGGCGTGCCACCGTACAACCAATCTTTATCAGTTAGGTTAGGGAAGCCTTGACCACCACGGGCATCAGAACCATGACACTGCGAACAGTTTTGTGCGAATAAACGCTGGCCAATTTCCAGTGCTTTTTCATCAGTAACAAGCGTTTCGATATCTTGCTGAGCATAAGCGGCAAAAATAGGACCAAAACGCTCATCTGCAGCTTCATATTCTTTATCAAGCTTTACAAATTCACCATTCGCTTTGGCTTCTTCAACTGCTTTTTTAGATTCAGCTAAAGAGGTAATACCTTGGTTAGAGCTACTCCATTTAGCAATACCTTCCCAATTACCTAAACCTGGGTATGCTGCTAAGTAGTAAACTGACCATACAAATGTTGCAAAGAACATGTAAGTCCACCACTTAGGTAGCGGATTATTTAGTTCTTCAATACCATCAAATTCGTGCCCGCAGCTTTCACCTTCTTTAACACCAGTGTAGTTTGTTAAATTCCACACTAGTAAGCCAAAAATGATAAATAAGCATGCAAGGGTTAATACAATAACCCATATACTCCAAAAGCTAGTCATTTCTCAGACCCCTTTTCCTCGTTAGAGATTGTATCGTTGTGTTTTTTCTCATCTTCAAAGATGACATTAGCGGCGTCTTTAAAACGAGTTTTACTACGCTTGCTATATGCCCACACAACAATGACAATAAATAGTACTAAAATTACCAGAGTTAAAATGCCTCTGTATGTTCCGTAATCCATAATTAATTACTTCAAGTGCGTGCCAAGTTGTTGCAAATAAGCGATAAGGGCTTGTATTTCTGTCGCACCTTTACCGTCATTCATTGCATCAACTTTAGCAACATCAGCGATTAGTTCTTCATCACTACCATATCCTAAACCAGGGTGAGCTGGGTTTTGTGGATTAATAGCAAATGTATCACGGAAAATTTTAAGCTTTTTCAGAGTAAGGCTAGTGTCAACACGATCCTCTGCTAACCAAGGGAAACCTGGCATGTTTGACTCAGGAACCACAGCACGTGGATTCACTAAGTGAGCATAATGCCAGTCATCCGAGTAACGTTTACCTACGCGTGCTAGGTCAGGACCAGTACGTTTAGAACCCCATTGAAATGGGTGATCCCATACTGATTCACCAGCAACAGAGTAGTGACCGTAACGTTCTACTTCATCACGGAAAGGGCGGATCATTTGTGAGTGACAGTTATAACAACCTTCACGTACATAGATATCGCGGCCTTCCATTTCCAGCGCGTTTAGTGGACGTAAACCATCCACTGGCTTTGTTGTATCGTCTTGGAACATCAGTGGAGTGATCTCTACTAATGCGCCGAAGCTGATAGCAAAAACAGTCAAGATAGCCATAAGGCCGATATTTTTTTCGACTATTTCATGTTTGTTTTGTGAATTTTTATTGCTCATCATCTCACTCCGTTATGCTAATTGTGCTTGCGCATCTAATTTCAACGAATCATTCTTCGCTGAAATTGTACGGTAAACGTTATAAGCCATAACCAGCATGCCTGTGACGATGAATACACCGCCTAAGAAGCGCATAACATAGAAAGGATGTGATGCTTGTAGCGACTGTACAAAGCTGTACATTAATGTACCGTCGGCATTTACTGCACGCCACATTAGACCTTGCATAACACCTGAGATCCACATTGCTACAATGTAAAGTACAACACCCACAGTGTGTAACCAGAAGTGTGTATTAACAAGTTTCACGCTATACATACGACCTTGTGAAAATAACGCAGGGATAAGGTGGTAAATAGCACCGATAGAAATCATTGCAACCCAACCAAGCGCACCAGAGTGAACGTGGCCAACAGTCCAATCAGTGTAATGAGAAAGAGCATTAACTGATTTAATTGCCATCATTGGGCCTTCGAAGGTCGACATACCATAGAAAGACAACGATACAACTAAGAAACGTAGTACTGGATCAGTACGTAGTTTATGCCATGCACCAGATAACGTCATGATACCGTTGATCATACCACCCCAAGATGGAACGAATAAGATGATTGACATCACCATACCTAAACTTTGTGTCCAATCAGGAAGTGCAGTGTAGTGTAAGTGGTGAGGACCAGCCCAGATATACAGTGATATCAATGCCCAAAAGTGAACAACTGATAAACGGTATGAATAAACTGGACGACCAGCTTGTTTAGGCACGAAATAATACATCATACCCAAGAAACCAGCTGTTAATAGGAAACCTACAGCGTTATGACCGTACCACCACTGAACCATAGCATCTACTGCACCGGCGTAGATTGAGTATGACTTAGTCAGTGATACTGGTACTGCCATGCTGTTAACAATATGAAGTACTGCAACAGTAATGATAAAGCCAGCATAGAACCAGTTAGCAACATAGATATGAGACACTTTACGTTTAGCAATGGTGCCCATAAATACAACTGCATAGGTAACCCAGACAATAGCGATTAGAATATCGATTGGCCACTCAAGCTCAGCATATTCTTTTGAACTTGTTATACCTAGAGGTAGAGTGATAACCGCAAGTACGATAACTAACTGCCAGCCCCAAAATGTAAAGGCGGCTAATTTGTCGGAAAGAAGGCGCGTTTGACAAGTACGTTGAACAACATAATAAGATGTTGCAAAAAGTGCACTGGTACCAAATGCGAAAATAACTGCGTTCGTGTGTAACGGACGTAGTCGAGAGTATGTTAACCATGGTGTATCAAAGTTAAGTGCTGGCCAAGCTAATTGGGCAGCAATCAGAACCCCAATACTCATGCCAACGATGCCCCAAATCACTGTCATAATAGCGAATTGGCGTACAACCTTATAGTTGTACTCAGTTTGTGATGCTACTGTTTGGCTCATTTTCTGGCTTCCGCTGCAATAAATGCGTTTAGAAATGAATTACCCACTTTATAAAGTGGGGCCTACTATTATTCTCAAGTATGTTATCAAAAAACCCTCAATGCCTTGACTGCTTCAGAAAACAAACTCGAGAAACCCTTATTTTTGCGGGGAAATGATAAAATTTTTGGCCTAAAAAAGATAGGTCAATTGCATAAAATTATGACATCAATCAATTTTTCACATGCAGTTGGCTATTTTTTGACACACTTTTGTACATTTGTGTAAGAATTTTGTTCAGTGGTTGTATTTTAACAGTACGCTGATTAGTATCGGCCTTTAATTTATCTAAGGAATACTATGCCAATTAAGCTTTTAGTTGTGTTTTTAAGCGCATTGCATATGTTAATGGCGTGTGGCCCACAACCGCTAAGTATAGAAGCGCAAACCCAAGATGCAAGTTGTCGGCCAAATCAGTTATGCGAGTATGATAATCAGGTGAAAATTTGGTTGAGTGAGCAACAAATAACACCAGAGACGCCTTTTGAAATACATTTATCGTTACCAAGCACATTGTTAGTTCACAGTGCTAAGCTTGAAGGTATCACTATGTATATGGGATATATTCCAGTGTTGTTTGAGCCGCGTAATGATATTTTAGTCGCGCAAGGTATGGTTGGCATTTGTTCCGAGCGTAATATGACCTGGAAGTTGACACTCGAAGTTAAAAATCCACAGGGCCAACTTAAGCAGATATTTTATTACTTTGATGCGACTTATTGATATCAGTTTAATCCATATCAAATCGGAGTGTTGGTTAAGAAGTTTGCTATCCGAAGCTTAGGGCATAGAGTTACAAATGTCCGTTATCACTTATTCTACCCATCCATACACGCAATTTTTGGTACCTTCATTAGCTAAGTATTAGCTGACTTCATGCATTAATAATGCATTGGACCCATTTTTTTAATTGAACCTTTAACCCATCAAAACACTTCAAAGCAATATTTACTGAAATAAGACGCTAAATATTAAGTTGAGTATCTATTTGTAAATCAGAGTTTTCAGTTTAAGTCTCGCCTCGTTTTTATATTTTCAGTTAAATTTATAGAGTGCGCATAAAACCACCTTATTTTGACATTAAGCTGCAATGAACAAAGCTAAAAACCACTACATTGCTATCAAAAAAGTTGCATAGAGCTTAAATACGCAAAATTATTGCATAACTATGGTTAGCAGTTGTTGGTCAGTTTTGCAGTTTTAATAAAATGATGTGATTAACTTGTGAAATTTTCTGATTTAGGTATTTTTTATACGTTAATTACATATAATTACAAAATCCATTAGTTTGATTTCATACATGTTTAAAATGTTTTTGTTTGTCCTTAAGTTTATGAACTTAAAGTGTATTAACTAGTTAACAATGAAACATTCATTAACTAACGTACCTGTTGCAGGTTTATCAATAATCGCAAAGATAATCATTGACCACTCATTCAGATTTCATTCAGTTAAATCCGCCTAAGTTGCCATCGCTGACTCGATATTCTCAAATAAAACGAGCGCTACCTGAGCAAGGTATTTCTCCAACAAGTAGGGTTTCACATGAAAAAATCTATGATTGGCTTAGCTGTTGTCACAGCTATTCCTATGTTTTCAACAATGCAAGTAGCAGCAGCTGAAAATGCGGCGCAAACTATCGAAAAAATTCAAGTAACGGGTTCTCGCATTAAGCGTTCAGATATGGAAACCGCTAGCCCAGTTACATTAATTGGCGCCGATGATATTAAAGCAATGGGTGCAACAAGCATCGATAGCGTATTACAAAAGATGACCGCTACAGGCGGCGCAATGACAAACCCTGGTGTTAATAATGGATCTGGCGGTAACGCATCGATTAACCTTCGCGGTTTAGGTTCTCAACGTACTTTAGTGCTTGTTAACGGTCGTCGTATGATCAACTCAGGGACTGGTGCAGCGTCTACCGTTGATTTAAACACTATTCCAGTATCAATGATCAAGCAAATTGAAGTACTTAAAGATGGTGCTTCTGCTGTTTATGGTACTGATGCTGTGGCAGGTGTTGTAAACATCATCCTTAAAAATGACTTTGAAGGTTTAGATTTAAATGTAAACACTGCAATGACTTCAAAGCATGATGCAACTGAAAATTCAATTGATTTTACAGTTGGTACTTCTTTTGATAAAGGTAACATTGTTTTTGGTGCTCAGTACACTAATCGTGGCCAAGCAAGCCAAAGTGATCGTGACTTCTCAAGCTGCCCACTACTAGAAGGCGCAAATGGCCTATATTGTGGTGGTTCTTCATTCAGCGAAGGTGGACACATTCAAAGTAATGTGACGGCTGATATCTTAAATAAAGATGGTGAATTAGAGAAGACGGGTGTTGCTGACGACAGTGGTTTAAGTGGACTAGGCGGTACTTTACATCGCTACACAACAGCAGCTGATGCATACAACTACTCAAAAAGTAGCTATTTATATACACCAATGAATCGTTTAAATATTACGGGTCTTGGTACATATGAACTTACCGACGATACAAATTTCTTCAGTGAATTCACTTATACTAAACGTTGGTCAGAGCAGCAGTTAGCTCCACAACCAATTAACTTTGCATTTAACTACGATCCAAGCACTATGGGCAATAGCTTATTAGGCCAAACGTATGATAAACGTCAAGTTGTTAATAATGCGTTTGTAGAAGATGCAAATGGTGATTATGTTACAACGCCAACCAACTACGCTGCAGGTGACCCAATTAGCTACCGTCGTCGTATGAGCGAAAGTGGTACTCGTAACTACACCCAAACTGTAGATACTGTGCGCATAGTTGTTGGTGCTGAAGGTGTAATTAATGATTACTCTTGGGATCTTTCTGCAAATTTTGGTCGTAACGATTCAGTAAGTAAAACCAGCAATCTTCACAATGTTTCGGCGTTAAAAGCGGCCGTAGATGCTGGCACATTTAATCCTTTAAATGAAGCTGATTGGGCTCAAGCAAATGTAAATCCTTATATTTACAAAGAACAAGAATCAGGTGGCAGCCAGTTATTTATCGTTGCTGGTTCACTGTCTGGTGAGATGTTTGAACTACCTGCAGGTTATGCTGCATTTGCTGCTGGCGTAGAGCATCGTCAAGAAAAAGCATGGCAAGATCCTGACTCAATTGCTGCACAAGGTCTAGGTAATGATCCTCGTATCGATCCAACAAGTGGCGGCTTTGATGTTGATGAAGCTTATGTCGAATTTGCAATTCCATTATTAGCAGATGCACCTTTAGCGCAAAGTGTTGAATTAAGTGCGGCAATTCGTGCTTTTGATTACAGCACCTTTGGTTCAGATAATACTTGGAAGTTAGGTTTAACTTGGAGAGCAACAGACGAGCTAATGATGCGTGCTGTGCGTTCAACAGCTTTCCGTGCACCTACTGTTGATGAATTGTATTCTGGTAAAGCAATATCTTATGATGGTGTAACTTACCCTGGCGCAGACGATCAAGCTGAAGTTACTGTTGGTGGTAATACAGCTTTAACTCCAGAAGAAGCTGATACATTAACATTCGGTATTGTGTATGAGCCTGAGTGGATTAGCGGCTTTTCAATGACAGTAGATTACTACGATATTGAAATTGAAAATGCGATCAGTACTTACACTAGTCAATTCGTTGTTGATCAATGTATTAATCCTAGCGGCACAGGTACTACACTGTGTGAAAATACCGGTGCATTTATACGTCCAGATGGTCGTATAGTATTTAATAACCAGTTACGTAATATCGGTTCTGAAAAAACATCAGGTATTGATTTAAACTTAGCGTATTCATTTGATGCATTAGGTGTAGCTTGGAAAGCAGGCTTAGATACAACATATTTAGACGAGTATGTAGTAGACACTGGTGCTGTGATTGATTACCAAGGCTACGTTACAAATGGTAGCGGTGGTTTTGCAGATCTTAAGTCAAACTTCCACCTTACAGCAAGCAGTGATAGCTGGGATGCAACGTATGAAGCCCGTTATATTGCCGGAATGGATAGCTTTACATGTCGTAATGAACCGGGTAAATGTATTGCACCAACGACTCCATCTATTGTATACCACGATATAAGTGGCTCATATATGATAAATGATATCGTGAGTGTTTCAGCTGGTGTAAATAACTTATTTGATAAACAACCACCTTATTACTCAGGTAACTACGATTCAAATACTGATCCGTTCACATATGATGTATTAGGTCGTCGTTTCTTTGCTGGTGTGAATGTTAAACTTTAATCAGTAAGTAACTTTGATTTTATCTAAGGCCTAGTTTTTACTAGGCCTTTTTTTATTGAACAAATGAAAGTGTGGCAGTAAACTAGAGGCATCTTTTTACTTATTAGGAGAGCTGATTGCTAAAACAGGATGAAAACTTATCCTTTATAATTGAACCTGAATTGAGCCCGCGCTCTGAACAGCGCATTGATATGTATTTTTCTATTCCGAATGAAATGGGCATCAATCCGCAAACGTTAACAGAAGAATCGTATTTTAATAACCACTTCAAATCGTATTTAGCGTATAACGCCAATAATATCCATTTACCTTTAGTGCGCAGCCGCTTTGTTAGTAAAAATAAAGGTGAACAACAAGACTATCGGCAAAACCTCAATTTGTATTGTTATCAAGTCCGCCTAGCGATTGATACCGATATCAAAGATACATTGAAGATTGAAGAAGTTGATGAGTTTTATCAGCGCGCTATTGAATTATGTGAACAAAGTCAAAGCTTACTTAAAAAACTAAGGCGTTACACACCAGATGATGAAAAACTGATCTCGTTTTATACCAATGCAGATAACTATCTGAGTTGGCATATTGAGCAGTCGTTTTTAAAATTACTTGACGAAGGGCCTCGTAGCAGTGATTACGCGAAAGAGCGTAATGATCTGATGAATTTTTGTAAAGCCGAGCAAGATTATCGACATGAGCTGCAATATAACTCGGAATCAACCCTTCAGGATGCAAACCGGATCACCAATAAGATGCGTCTTTTACAGCGTTTGATTGAGCATGGTGTGGTGTTAAATCGTAATACTCGTTACCTTAATAGTTATTTAAAACGATTGGTTAAAGGAACCGTTACAGCGATTATAATGGCGCTTGTTATGGTTGTGGTTCTGAATGCGCGGATCTCATTTACCGAAGTGACTGCAACATTAGTGATCATTTTGGGCGCTATTTACGGGATGCGAGAAATTTTTAAAGAAGATATAACACGAGTTATTTGGCGCGCGATTGTGAAAGGGCGGCCAAAATGGCGGTTTCAATTTCGAAATAGTGTAACCAAAGATAAAATAGCTACACAATACATCTGGCTTGAATATACACGCTTTAAACATATTCCAGAGGATGTACGAAAAATATTTTCAAAACGACGTCAACAAAATAAACAAGCAGCGCAATGGCTGCACTTTGCCAGTGAAATTCGGGTTAATGCAAAAGAGTTTTTACCTGGTTATGATAGCTTGCAACAGACCTTACAATTTAGTTTAGCGGCGTTTGCGCGGAACTTAAAAAAAGGTGAAGGTAAACTGTATCATATTGATAATAATAAAATATCTAAACAGAGTGTGGAGCGGCGCTATCAACTAAATGTAGTGCTTTCATATCAAAATGACGAAGAGATAAAGTATCAGCGTTATAAAATCACTTTAAATAGAAGTAAAATTGTTAGTATTGAGCTTATTTATAGCGAAATGGAATAAAAGTTGTCGTCGATTTTCTTATCTATCAGGTATTATCTCCCTCATTTTACACAGCTTGAGGGGAAGTGATATGCGCTTTCTGATTTCCAGGATGGCCGCAACCAGTCAATGTCCACCACGTAAACCAATGAGTAAAATTATGTGGTCTTTACTTGGGTCATTTTTGGGCATTTATTTGGTTGCTATAATTGGTAAAAGTTTACAGTTTGATCCGTTAACTAATTTATTTTTAATTGGTTCTTTAGGTGCAACTGCAGTGCTTGTTTACGGTGCGCCATTAGCGGAGTTTTCTCAGCCGCGCAATCTTATTGGCGGTCATGCTCTCAGCGCGTTGGTAGGTGTGACTGTGGCAAAACTGCTAACTGCTGATTTAATGTTGGCAAGTGCTTTGGCTGTATCATTATCAGTTGCAGTTATGCACTTAACACGTACTTTGCATCCTCCCGGTGGCGCTACTGCATTGATTGCGGTTATTGGTGGTAATGGTATACAACAGCTTGGTTATTACTATGTGCTTAGCCCTGTGTTGTTTGGTACGACAATTATGCTGTTAGTTGGGTTGCTAGTTAATAATTTATCACGCAATCCTAAACGTCATTATCCTGTTTATTGGTGGTAATAACATTAAGTCAGTAGGTAGTAAGTTTGTTACTACCTACTGCAATGGTTTATTTTTCTAAACCAGTTTTACTGTACAAAGATACTTTGTTTGACACTAAGGTTATTTCAATGTTTTTACTGTCATCGCCCCATGTACAATTTGTGTGTAGGGTTTTTTCAACACAATTATCAGCACTGCCTAAAATAGCTTCTACTGCAGTTTTATCCATGCCAATTTCGATTTTTTCGTAGTTCTCTAAGCTTACTTTTGAGCAAGCTGCTAGGCTTAATGCTGCAGCAATAATTAAAAGCTTTTTCATTCGGTCATCTTCCTTTATTTAGTGTTTGAATTTTCTAATTTGTACAATCATGCCCATTTTAGGATGGTCAAAATAATGAATGTCGCCACTTATAACACGTTTGAATTGTGCGAACCGAGCGTGTTGGATTTCACCGTTGGCTTGTCTTTCATTCACATCAAAACTGGCATTAATAAATAAATAATGGCGCAAGTAAATATTAAAGCTACCATCTAGCTCCCATTGATCCGTAGCTTGTTCAACTACTGGGGCTATGCTCTGGTTGGTGTTGACTAAACTAATAAAGTCATTATTTGTATACTGTGGCGTTTGCGCAATCACAGGAGCGCGTAATAATTTACCGCCAAACAGTTTAATACTTTCAGAGCGAGATTGGCTCGCACCTTCAAAACGCCATCCGGTATGAAGTATAGGCTTGAGTCCTTTTTGCGCCAGCTCTTGCTGTTGTGATATAAATTGTAGCTGTTCGGGAGCAAGTAGGTAGGTTTGCTCCATATCGTCTTTAACAGGCGCTATTGGGCTAAGTGGCAGTGCTGAGTAACTGTGTAGGTAGTCAATACTGCCATCACATAAATTAGAGCGATTGGCACCAATCACAGAATCGGTTAATGACTGTGAATTAAAGCGAGTGTCGCCGTTGATACACTCCTGTTTAGCTTGCGCAGTATAAAGTGGTGTCAGTAAATCAACGCTACGCTTGGCCTTAATTTGCTCTTTGTCTAAGCTAAAATCCTCTTGCAAATAAGGGGCAGGGCGCTGTTTGAATATCAGTACTTCTACTTCAAACCAACGTTCTGCAAATGCTGTGCTACTAAATACACAACACAATAGGATAAGAGATTTTTTAAGCAACATTAATGGCTAACCTTTTTTTCGAAATCTGCAATCATTGCAGTGACCATTTTTAAGCGTTCGCGGGCATTCGCCTCATCGATCGCAAAGCGCAACTTATTTGCACCATCCATTTTATACACCTTAGGTGCACTTTGTATCAAACCTATAATGAAGCTAGGGTTAACCTTAGTATGTTGACTAAACTCAAAATAGCCACCTTTTGGATTTGCTTCAATTTTTTTAATGCCTAATTCGCTGGCTTTGAGTTTCAGTTGTTGCAAACTAAATAGGTTTTTAGTTGCATCAGGCAGCAGGCCGAAGCGATCAATCAGCTCAACTTGTAATTCGTCCATATCATCTAGGTTAGCGCAGCTGGCAACCCGTTTGTAAATACCTAGTCGCGCATTTACATCGTGAATATAATCTTCAGGCAGTAAAGCGGCTAATTTTAAGTCCACTTCACTTTGTTGTTGTAGCAAGTTATCAAGGGTAGGCTCTTTGCCTTCACGAAGAGATTTCACAGCTTGCTCAAGCATTTCCATATATAAGCTAAAGCCGATGGTCTGCATTTGTCCTGATTGATCATCACCAAGCAACTCACCAGCACCACGGATCTCTAAATCGTGGGTTGCGAGTGCAAAACCGGCACCTAAATCTTCCAGTGACTCGATGGCTTCAAGGCGTTTTACAGCATCTTTCGACAGCCCTTTAGGATTACCAGTTAATAAGTAAGCATAAGCTTGATGATGGCTGCGACCAACTCGACCCCGTAACTGATGTAACTGCGCCAAGCCTAGTTTATCGGCTCTATCCATAATAATTGTGTTGGCTGTGGGGATATCAATTCCCGTTTCAATGATGGTAGTACATACAAGTACGTTGTATTTCTGGTGGTAAAATTCGCTCATCAGTTGTTCTAAATCACGTTCGCGCATTTGGCCATGGGCAGAAGCGACGCTTGCTTCAGGTACCCATTCACTAATTTCTTCTGCCACGCGGTCAATAGTTTCAACGTTATTATGTAAAAAGTATACTTGGCCACCACGCTTTATTTCCCGCAATACCGCCTCTCTGATCAAATCTGCATCGCGTTGACGAACAAATGTTTTAACCGCTAAGCGTTTTGCAGGAGGGGTCGCGATGATTGAAAGATCACGCATACCACTCATGGCCATATTTAATGTACGTGGGATTGGTGTTGCAGTGAGTGTTAAAATGTCAACATCGGCACGCAGCGATTTTATCTTCTCTTTTTGACGTACCCCAAACCGGTGTTCTTCATCGACAATTAGCAGGCCAAGATCTTTAAAGATAATATCGGCTTGGATCAATTTATGAGTACCAATGACGATGTCCAAGGTACCTTTAGCCATTTTTTCTAGGGTGTCTTTTTGTTCTTTAGGTGAATTAAAGCGAGACAGCACACCGACTTCAATGGGTAAGTCGGCAAATCGATCTTTAAAGTTTTCAAAGTGTTGTTGTGCAAGCAAGGTAGTTGGTACTAAAACCGCTACTTGTTTATTATCGTTTACAGCAACAAAGGCGGCGCGCATCGCAACTTCAGTTTTGCCAAAACCTACATCACCACAGACTAACCTATCCATTGCTTGTTTACTTTGCATATCACCTAGCACAGCTTCGATAGCGTTACGCTGATCGTCAGTTTCCTCAAATGGAAACCCATCGCTAAAGACGCGATAAGCAGCACCATCAAGTTTAAAGGCATTCCCCGGTTTTGCTTGGCGCTGGGCGTAAATATCGAGTAATTCAGCGGCCACATCACGTACCTTTTCCGCCGCGCGTTTTTTCGCTTTTTCCCAAGCATCAGATCCCAGTCTATGCAGCGGTGCACTGGCTTCTTCGCCACCAGAATAACGACTGAGCATATGCAGGGCTGACACTGGCACATACAACTTTGCTTCATTGGCATAGGTAATGGTTACAAACTCAGTGATCAGTCCCGCCGCATCAATCGTTTGCAGACCTTGGTAGCGGCCTACACCATGATCCAAGTGTACAATCGGTTGGCCAACTTTAAGTTCAGCTAAGTTACGGATGAGCGCATCTTGGCTAGCTTCGTATTTATGTTTACGACGGCGACGCTGCGATACTTTAATGCCAAGTAATTCTTGTTCAGTAACAATGGATAATGCGGGCTTTGTACCAAGTACCACACTTTGTTCTAGTGGGCTGACAATTAAGCCAACATCGCTACTACTATTTACAAATTCATCGAATGATGAAAACTCTTTAAACTTTAAGCCACTGGGTTTAAGTATAGCGAGCAGAGATTCACGGCGACCATCGGATTCTACTGACAGTAAGATACGGCCTTTTTGTTTCTTTTGCGCTGCTACATAATTTATAAATGCTTGATAGGGTTCATGTAGTTTATGATCAATGCGTATTGCGGGTAACTCGCTGGTGACTAGATTTTTATTGCCTGCTTTTGTCGCGAGTTTTGCTTGCGATAACCGAATGCGAGCAAAGTTGCCTAAATTTTCAAACAGTTCATTAATGGGTTGATAAAGTGCAACTGGCTCAAGTAACGGGCGCAGTGGATCGACTCGACGGTTTTCATAACGCACATTAATATCATGCCAAAAATGCTCCGCAGCATCTTCTAAATCTCCCAGTTGCATCACTGTTGCAGTATCTGGCAGGTAATCAAAGATAGTGGCTAATTGCTCAAAAAACAGCGGCATATAATATTCGATACCAGCAGGCCAATTGCCTTTGGTCACTTGCATATACACGGAATCTTGCGATGAGCTGGCACCAAATTTTTCACGGTAGTTTATTCTAAATCGTTCAACATCGGCTTCGTTGGTAGGGAACTCATGAGCAGGTAGTAATTCAATTTTATCGACTTTTTCATCCGAGCGTTGGCTTTCAACATCAAATAAACGAATGGTATCAAGTTCGTCATCAAGAAAATCGAGTCTAAATGGATGCGGACTGCCCATTGGGTATAAATCAACAATCGAGCCACGAATGGCGTATTCACCATGCTCCATGACTTGTTGCACATGTAAATAGCCTGCTTGCTCTAAGTTACTGCGAAGTTTGTGGGTATCGAGAATATCACCGACTTTAAAATTAATGGTTGAACCATAAATAAACGAAGCAGGGGCGGTACGTAGCATCAAGGTAGACACAGGCACAATTAATACACTTTGTTGTTCTTTTTTTAAAGTATTTAAGGTGGCTAAGCGCGATGAAATTATATCTTGATGGGGTGAGAAATGATCGTAAGGCAACGTTTCCCAATCAGGGAATATCATTACTGGATGCTCGGGGAGCAAGCACTCCAACTCTGTTTCAAGGCGCAATGCACTGGGTGTATCAGGGGTAACAATAAGCACTAAGCCAGCTTGTTGTTTAACTCCTTGTGCAATGGCAATACTTAAACCACTGCCAGTGAGTTGCCCCCATTGAATTTTATCTTTTTGAGATTTTACCCAAGGCAAGGCTGCCCATTGCGCAAACGCCATTTACTACTCCTTTAATGCGCCTCAACTGAGGCGCTAATTTATTCTTAATCGCGATATATTTTGGTTAAATCGTGGTAATGATCTATACGACGGTCGCGTAGGTACGGCCAAATGCGTCTTACATTTTCAGAACGCTTTTGATCAAGTTCAACAAGTAACAGTTGCTCATCAGTGTTGTTGGCTTCTGCTAGCAGTTCACCTTGAGGACCCGCTATAAACGAGTTACCCCAAAATTGAATACCATCACTTTGACCACTTGGATCACTTTCATGACCGACACGATTACAACTAATCACGGGTACGCCATTGGCAACCGCATGTGCGCGTTGCGATATTACCCACGCATCTTTTTGACGTGTTTTCTCGCCTTCGTCATCACGTGGATCCCAGCCAATTGCGGTTGGGTAAATTAATAGTTCAGCACCGGCCATTGCCATTAAACGCGCAGCCTCTGGAAACCATTGATCCCAACACACTAAGACACCAAGTTTGCCGACAGAAGTTTGAATTGGTTCGAAACCTAAATCACCCGGAGTGAAATAAAACTTTTCGTAAAAGCCTGGATCGTCAGGGATATGCATTTTACGGTATTTCCCCGCAATTGTGCCGTCTTTTTCAAGCACTACCGCAGTATTGTGATAAAGCCCTGTGGCACGTTTTTCAAATAAAGAGGCAACAATAACAATGCTTAATTCTTTTGCAAGCTCAGCTAAAGTGTCGCTACTTGGGCCAGGAATAGTCTCTGCCAAATCAAATACATCAACATCTTCGGTTTGACAAAAGTACAGACTGCGATGTAATTCTTGTAACACCACCAGTTGTGCGCCTTGGCTTGCGGCATCGCGAATACCGGCAATTGATTTTGCCATGTTTTGTGCGGCATTATCACTGTTACTTTGCTGCACTAAGGCAACGGTTAAATTTGCAGGGCTGCTCATAATGATGCTCCAGCTAAAAATCCACGGGGTAATTGCATAGTAATGCAGTGTAAACTACCAAATTGATGAATAATTGGTAAGCAGTTTACGCCTATTATTTGATGCTCAGGGTAGGCCGTTTGAATTTGTGCTAAGGCTAATTCGTCATTGGCATCAGCATAAATAGGCACAAGTACAGCTCCATTAATGATTAAATAATTTGCGTAGGTGGCAGGTAACCTGTCGCCATCATCATTAAATACGGCTTTTGGCCATGGTAAATCAATTAAGGTATAAGGTTTACCTGTTGTTGTTTTAAAACCTTGTAACTGCTTTTCCATGGCATCAAGAGCGCTGAAGTGTTGGTCATTTTTATCATCACACTTTACATACACTAAGGTATCATTAGGCGCAAAGCGCACTAAAGTGTCGATATGACTGTCGGTATCGTCACCGGCTAAATAGCCATGATCAACCCATAAAAAGTCGGTGGCGCCAAGTTGTTCACGCAAGCACTGTTCAATGTCTTGTTGGGTTAGATTTGGATTACGATTTGGATTAAGCAAACATTCACTGGTGGTCAATAGTACACCGTGTTGATCAATCTCTACACCGCCACCTTCAAGAACTAAATCAAGCGCTTGGTATTGATTGCGCGTATCGGCAAGTTGTTTAATCAGTACCGCATTAATTTTATTATCTAATTCACTGGTAAATTTATTACCCCAGCCATTAAAGATAAAATCAACAATTTTTAGTTGGCTATTATCAGCAACTGCGGCGCAGGTTAATGGGCCATGATCACGTGCCCACGTATCGTTACAGGGAGTAACAACAAAATGCACGCGGCTCAAATCAACAGCGTTGCTATGCAATAACTGGCTAATGTGTGTTTTTAAGGCTTCATCATGAGCGATGATCACTAATTGCTCTGCATTACAAATATGCTGACATAATTGCACGTATACAGGCTCTACAGCGGTTAAATTGTCGCACCAATCAGTGGCTTGGTGTGGCCAAGTGAGCATAACGGCGTCTTGCTCAGCCCATTCGGGTAAAAGTCTAAAGTTCATGAATTTAATAAACAAACAAAGGTGCTATTAGTTTAGCATTTCAACTATAGCCAAGCCACTTCAAAATGAGGGTTGCTAGTATCTATATTATTCTGGTTTTGTTGGCTCTGTTGTGTCTTGGTTATCAAAGTTGTCGCTTTCATGTTGCAGCAGCTGACGCTTTTTCAGTTGTCTGGTTTGTGCATGTAAACTAGCACGTACCACAAGTTCTTGATCAGTATCGCGGATGGCTTTAAAAAGTAGGGTGTATTGGTAGTGTTCATCGTCAATCTTATTAACCGCAACTACCTCGGTGTAACAATAAATAGCAGAGGCTTCATGCTGTAAAAATAATTTAGTGCGAAATACTTGGCCAATAGAGTAGACTTTTGTATCGGTTAGTTTGACACCGCCACCGCCGTAGCTATCACAATAAATGGCGTTATCTTCGGGCTGCTCTGAGGCTAATATATGGCTCATGATCAAGTCGATTTTACGCGATTGTGCTTGTAAAAATACGGCAAGCTCTTGTGCCAAATCACCAAGGCTACGCAATGGTCTTAACGAGCTTTGCTCTAATTCACTAACCTCATTGGCCAATTTAAATAACGGTGGGATATCTGCTTCTAGTTGCGCTAAGGTAGTAGGCACTTTGCTATCGTCAACAGCAAATAAATTTACTCGATTACTTTCATCAATCTGAAAGTACTGCTCAAACTCGGTTAATTTTTCACTATTCATCATAAGGCTCCTCGACGCAATAGTTTAATAGTAGCGCCGACAGTATAAAATTGCTAGTTATCAAATTACCATAAAAAAGGGCAAACCACTGTTTGCCCTTATATTTTTGTAGCTGAGCTTAAATCATAAATTACCCTCTTGGGTGTCGACATGTTCACGCTTGTGGTGGCTTGCAATTTCATCGGATAAATCTGCTCGCGAGCGTTTTTCAGTAAGTTTGCGCTCAGTTAACCAATAAAAGAACAGTGGTACAAAGAACACGGCAAGGAAGGTTGCTGCCATCATGCCGCCCATAACGCCAGTACCAACGCTATGACGTGCACCTGCACCGGCGCCTGAGCTCAATACTAATGGCACTACACCTAAAATAAAGGCCATCGAAGTCATGATGATGGGTCTAAATCGAAGGCGGGCAGCTTCAAGTGCTGCAGCGCTTGCGCTCCAACCTTGTTGATGTTTCATCAATGCATATTCAACAATCAAAATGGCATTTTTACTGGCTAAACCAAGTAAGGTCACTAAGCCGATTTGGAAGTACACATCGTTAGTCATGCCTACTAACCAGATTGATACCAATGCGCCAAAGGTTCCAAATGGCAATGCTAGCATCACCGATAGTGGCAATGACCAACGCTCATATAGTGCTGCAAGGATTAAGAAAACCATGATCACCGCAAGGCCTAAAGCAATTCCTGTGGTACCTGAGCTGCGTTTTTCTTGATACGCAGAGCCGGTCCAGTCGTAGGTCATATCCGGTGGTAATACTGCTTTTGCAATACGTTCAACTTCAGCAATTGCTTGGCCAGAGCTGTAACCGGGTGCAGCATTACCGAGCAGTTTTACCGCAGGCAAGTTATTATAACGATTTAGATTTTCTGGTCCGCGGCTATATTCAATATTAGTAAACGCAGACATAGGGACCATAGTACCTTGACTGTTTTTTACATAAATTCGTCCAATGTCATCAGGCTTCATTCTAAATTCAGCTTCTGCTGACATGAGTACTTGCCAAGCTCGGCCAAACTTATTGAAGTCGTTCACATAATAAGTACCCAGTGTGCCGGCAAGGGCTGTAAAGGCATCGTCAATTTCAATGCCCATTGCGCGGGCTTGTTCACGATCTACATCAACTTTAAGTTGCGGTGCATTTGGTCGCCACAACGTTTGTAGGCCACTTAAAATAGGGCTTTTTTGTGCTTCAGCCATCATTAAACCCATGGCTTGTTGCAGTTTTTCTGGGCCACCTGCGCCTTTGTTTTGAATATAAAATTCAAATCCGCCAGTGCTCCCTAAACCAAAAATAGCAGGGGGGTTAAACGCTAAAACAAGTGCTTCGTTGATATGCGCAGTTTTCATAAACAGCTCATTAACCAAACTTTTAGTATCAACCTCTCGTTCATCCCAATGTTTTTGGGTGACGAATAAGGTGGCTGCACTGTTTTTATAACCGCCGCCAATAAAATCAAAGCCTGTAAATGCCACCACATTTTCATTGGCAGGATTAGATTGTACGGCGCTAATAACTTCAGCTACTACTTTTTCTGTACGCTCAAGGGATGAGCCGTCAGGTAAGAAAATAGCTGAAATATAGTAGCCTTGGTCTTCATCAGGCACTAATGAACCGGGAGTGCTTTTCCAAAGGCCAATGGTAATTGACACCATACCAATCATCAGCAATAAACCTAATGCTCCTCGGCGCACGATAAAACCAACAGCACCCACATACTTACTGGTTATTTTAGTAAATACACGGTTGAACCATAAAAAGAAGCTTGCGGTTTGTTTATGCTCTTGTTTTAAAATAAGCACACATAAAGCAGGGGTCATTGTTAGTGCAACTATGCCAGATAAGCTCACAGCAATTGAAATGGTGATCGCAAACTGACGGAATAGTTCGCCAGTTAAGCCACCTAGAAATGCAATTGGCACAAACACTGAGCAAAGTACTAGAACAATAGCAACAACAGGTCCTGATACTTCTTTCATCGCTTTTATTGCGGCTTCATGGGCGCTCACATGCTCTTCGTGCATGATACGCTCTACGTTTTCAAGTACCACTATGGCGTCATCCACTACGATACCAATAGACAGTACCATACCAAATAAAGTCAATGAGTTAATAGAATAACCAAGCATATACATGCCAGCAAACGTACCAAGTAATGACACCGGTACGGCAAGAGTTGGGATCAGTGTGGCGCGCCAATTTTGTAAAAATAAGAACACCACTAAGAAAACCAGTACCATTGCTTCAAGTAGTGTTTTCACTACTTCGCGGATCGAGACTTCAACAAAACGGGTGGTATCGTACGAATTTAAGTGAGCAAGTCCAGTGGGAAATTGCTGAGTTAACTCTGCTAATACGCCATTAACTTCTGCTGCTACATCAAGTGCATTGGCACCAGGTTGTAGGAAAATACCTAATAGTACAGCTTCTTTGCCGTTGATAGTGCCTCTGAAGTTATAATCTTTTGCACCAAGTTCAACACGGGCAATGTCTTTTAAACGTAAGCTACTGCCATCAAGGTTTGAACGAATAATGATTTCTTCAAATTGTTCAGGCTCTGATAAACGCCCTTGAGCGGTAACACTGTAAACCAGCTCTTGCGCTGATTGTGAAGTGGGGGTTGCACCAATCGAACCGGCTGCATATTGAGAGTTTTGGCTGCGAACTGCCCCTGCGACTTCTTCAACAGTAACACCGAGCTGACTCATTACATCAGGGCGCAGCCAAATACGCATGGCGTAATCTTTCGCACCAAAAATTTGTACACTCGTTGTACCAGGAACACGTTTAATACGGTCTAAAATATTCAGGGTGACATAGTTTGAAGTCCATAGACTATCACGAGTGCCGTCCGGTGAATAAAACGCATGAACTTGCAAAAAACTCGATGAACCTTTTTGCACCACCACGCCTTGGCGCCGTGTTTCTTCAGGTAAACGAGCTTCAACTTGCTTTACACGGTTATTGACGTTAACTGCTGCTTGGTCAATATCGGTGCCAATTTCAAACGTTATTTCAATGGTTGTTGCACCAGAGCTGGTCGAGGTTGAAGACATATACATCATGCCTTCAACACCGGTAATCGCATTTTCAATCGGCGCGGCTACGGTTTGTTCGAGTACTTCAGCCGACGCACCCGGATAGGCTGCTGTCACTTGCACAACGGGTGGGGCAATTTCAGGGTATTGGGCGATCGGCAAGCTGCGCATGGCAGCCAGGCCCGCCAGCACAATAACAATTGAGATCACAAACGCAAAAATAGGTCTGTCGATAAAATAACGAGAAAACATAAAACTCCCTGCGCCTATTCTGCGCTTACGTTGTTTGTTGCATTGTTAACGGCCACTGGCATGCCTGGAAAGAAAATCTTTGCCATACCATCGATGATCACTTCATCGCCTTGCTGTATGCCTGATTTAATCAACCAAAAGTTTTTATCACCTTGATTATCTGGCTTTTGGATCCACTCACCTACTTCAACGGGAGCTGGGCGCGCAATCGTGCCGCCTTGTTCATTTTTAGCGACTACATAAACAAATTTACCAGTGCCATTATCAAGTACCGCACGTTGCGGTATTACAAATGCATTTTTGCGTACCGCACCACTTAACATCACTCGCACAAATTGACCTGGACGAAGTTCAAAATCAGTGTTGGGGATAATTGCTTGTAGTTCGCTGGTGCCGGTATTTGGATTAATACGTACATCGGAGAAGTTAACTTTGCCACTTTTATTGGAGAGTGAACCGTCTTGCAATTTAATGCTCGTGTGCCACTGACCTTTTTCTGGCAGCGATAATGAGCCATTTGCAACATCTTGACGCATTTGTAATTGTTCACGCTCAGAAATACCAAATCGTAAACGAATAGGATCAAACTGGGTAATTTGCGTTAATAATAGATCGGGACCTGATACAAAAGTACCTACCGACACAAATTCACGGCCCACCACTCCAGCGACAGGTGCTTTTACTTGCGCATATTCTAAATTCAGTTGGGCTTCTTTTAATGCAACTTTCGCGGCCTCTAACGTCGTGTTAGCAATATCTTGGGTGGAGCTGGCGTTATCATAATCCCGTTGTGAGACTGATTTCTCAGCACGTAGTTTGGCTAATCGTTTCACTTCACGTTCGGCTTGCACTAAAGATGCTTTTGCACCATTAAGAGCTGCTTGCGCGCTTTCAACCGCCAATTGATAGGGGGCTAAATCCACAGTGAAAAGTGACTGACCTTGCTTAACTGTCTGGCCTTCATCAAAGTTACGAGATTCTAGGATCCCCGTTACTCTGGCACGTACTTGAACTTCTTTAGAACCTGATAAGGTTGCCGGTAGTTCAATAGTGAATGGGGCATCTTCATAGGTTGCTATGGTTGTTGCCACAGCTGCTGGATGCATTGCTGCTTGTTCGGCTTTAGGTGCTTCACTACAACCTTGTAGAAACAACGAAGCCGAGGTAAATAAGAATAAAGATAATTTTGATGGTGCGAAAGACAGACGCATGGTTACTCCACAGTTCCAATTGTTAAGTATAAATAATATGTAACATTTTATAAGCTAATAGCATGACATTCTGTTGATTTTATCATCAGCTTGACTTACGTGGTGCTTAATCCATTTAGCTTAGTTAAATACGAGTGTATACCTTAAATTTTTACAGGTATATGCTGGTGTTTATTTTTTTCATTGCATTTTAAAGAGTGTAGAACATATTAGGGCTATATGAACCAAGTCGCAGCAACCGTGGTTTTTAAAGCGTAATTTAGTTTAATAACTAAATAATTGAGCGCTTTTATGCGCCCCGCAATAAAGCTGTTTATAAAATAATGAAGTCATTGTTTTGTATGACAATAGCTTAATTATGACGTGCTGTAAGTGCTTTGTTAGCGAAACTGCTTTAATAACCACAAAATTAACAAATTGCCTTGTAATTGGCGCTAAAACTCGTACCCTAGGCGTAATAATAATAGCAAGGGTAAAGTTAATAATGACGCGCAAGCCGACATTATCTACAACATTTATTGATCTGTCTTCACAGTTGCGACGTTTTGTTTCGCGGATTGTACAACCAGATGACGTGGAAGATATAGTACAAGAAACCTTTGTTAAGAGCTATCAGGCTGATTTAAAACAAGATATTAAATATACGCGCAGTTATATGCTAAAGACTGCCAAGCATTTGGCGCTTAACCATATTGCTAAATGGGATAATCAGCATTGCGATTCATTAGATACCTCTGATGATTATCAGCAGTCGTTGCGATCTATGCAGCTTGAGGATGAAGTGACCTCAAAAGAGCGCTTTTTACTGTTTTGCCGTGCTACTGAGCAACTAAGCCAGCCAGTGCGAAAATGTTTTATTTTAAAGAAAGTATATGGCATGAGCCAAAAAGAAATCGCAGCGCAAATGAAGTTAAGTGAAAGTACGGTTGAAAAACATATTGCCAAAGGTCTGTTACAATCTATGCGCTACATGCAGCAACATGAGCAGTTAGGTGAGCACAGCAGTGCCACTATTGAACCTGCCAGGAGGGTGGGAAAATGAGTAATATTCATCAATTTTCGTCTAAAGATGCTATTCAAGCAGATGCCAGTCGTTGGATAAGTGCTATGGATAGGGGCTTATCAAAGCAAGAACGTATGCAATTTCAGCACTGGGTGCAACAAAATAAAGCTCATCAAGATGCGGTATTTGAGTTAGCCCAGTTATGGGATGAACTGAGCGTATTAAATGAGTTGAGTAGCTTATTTCCCAATAAAAATAGCATCAATAAGCCTGCCCGCAGAGAAATTAATTTTTCGATTGCGGCAAGTGTCTTTGCCGCATTGCTAGTTGCCAGCTTTATATTTGTTGGTATTGAACAGTGGCCAACAACACCACAAGAACAAGCCAAGTACAGTAAAATTTACCGTACTAAAGTCGGTGAGCAAGCAACGTTTGTGCTACCAGATAGTACGATAGTGCAATTAAATACCAATAGCTTATTAGAAGTTGCGTATACAAAAAACCGCCGACAACTGATTTTAAGTCGAGGCGAAGGGCGTTTTAATGTTGCTAAAGATGCCGCACGTCCATTTACGGTGATGGCGGGCGATAAGTCATTTACCGCACTGGGGACTGTTTTTAATGTGCAACGTAATGCAGCATCGGATCTTGAGTTGGTTGTTACTGAGGGTAAAGTGATGATCACGGATCCTTCGGTTGCAGTAAATGCTGATGATTTTGTTCAATTGCAAAGTGCTAGTAATGATACCGACAGTGTGAAAAAAATTAATGCTAGTATTGTTATCTCTGGCGAAAAAGCATTAATTAAAGAAAGCATTACTAAGCCAATCAAACGGTTAACACAAGATGATGTACAACGGGATCTGGCATGGCAACAAGGTATGCTAATTTTTAATGGCGAGTCGTTAAGCGAAGCACTGCAAGAAGTGAGTCGCTATACCGCAACGCGTTTTGAACTTGCTGATCCTGCATTAGCTTCTTTAAAAGTGGCTGGGGTGTTTAAAGCCGGTGATATTATCGGTTTACTTGATAGCCTGCGCATCAATTTAGCCATTGAGCATGAACGTTTAGGTGAACATATCGTAAGCCTAAAACACGGTGATCACAGCTAAGCTTATGCTTGCTCTTTGATTTAAAGTGTCAGAAGTTACAATGGTAAATATAAAAAGTAAAAAAATAATTAATAAAAAAATAGGATTGCATAGCGGATTATTCTTTCTCAACTGTTTGTATAAGTTGCGCAGTAACCAAACGTATCCAATTTGTGGGTTAATTGTATTAGCACCTTTAGTATTTAGCCTAAATGTTCAGGCTGAGGCTGCAAATCCACAGATGGTACAATTTGATATAAAAGCGCAGCGAGCAGATCAAGCATTGATAGAGTTTGCAAAACAAACAGAACAAACCGTGGTTTTTTCGTTTGACTTAGCAAAACAATACCAAGCTCAATCAGTGTATGGTTATTACACTCAGTTAGAAGCGCTTAGTACAATGCTGAAAAATACTGAACTCGATGCGGTTGTTGATCAAAATGGTTTACTGAGTATAAAACTCAAACAAATCAATAGGAATGATAACAACATGAGAAAGCTTTCAGGGGTCAGTGCTGCTGTAATACCACTTTTAATGGCAACCAATAGCCAAGTTGCTAATGCACAAGAACAAGCCGCTCAAGAAAATATTGAAAAAATCGCCATCGTTGGTAGCCGTGTAGCAGGGCGTTCGGTCGAAGACTTACCCGTACCTGTTGATATTTTAAGTGCTGAAGCGCTAGAAAATACCGGACAAACAGAAGTCGGCCGTATGTTACAAGCTATCGCACCGTCTTTTAACTTTTCAAGTTCATCGATCAGTGATGGTACTGATGCACTACGACCTGCCACTTTACGTGGCTTAGGGCCAGATCAAACATTAGTACTTATCAATGGTAAACGTCGTCACCAAGCCAGCATTATCCATATTAATACATCTGTAGGTCGTGGTACTGCAGGTACAGATATGAATGCGATCCCAGCTGCTGCAATTAAACGTATCGAAGTGCTACGTGATGGTGCGGCTGCACAATATGGTTCAGATGCGATTGCGGGTGTTATCAACATCGTATTAAAAGATGCTGATGAAGGCGGTAAAGCCGCAGTTAACTATGGCCAGTATTCTGAAGGTGATGGCGAAACCGTTACGATTGATTTTAATAAAGGCTTTGCCTTAGGCGATGATGGTTATTTAAATACCACTATCAACTACCGCGACCGTGCACCTACAAATCGTGCCGGTTTACATGGCTCTTGCCAGTTTTATGGTTGCACAGAGCTTGATGATGGCACGCTGTTAGCGGGCGATCCTCGTGAGCTGACTGCACCACGTGATACGTTTAGAATTGGTGATGCAGACTCGCAACAATTTGCTTTAACGGTGAATACCGGTTATGAACTTGCTGGTGGTGAGCTCTATGGCTTTATTACTTATTCAACCCGAGATAACGAATCAGCCGCGTTCTTCCGTCATAATGCCAATGCTGATGGCAACCCAGTTTTACAAGATGGTGATGCGGTGATCCCGATGGGCTTCTTGCCAATGATCAACACCACCATTGATGATATATCGTATAACTTTGGCTTTAAAAAAGAGTTTGATAATAGCTCTAGTCTTGACCTGTCATACACCTATGGTGAAAACAGCATCGATTATACCACTAGTGACACTATCAATGGTTCATACGCTAATTTATTACGTTATGATCAAGGTTTAAGTGCTGATGATATTCGTGCCACTATTCCTCGCCAAGCGTATGCGTATGGCATGGAGTTATCACTGCAAACAATCAATCTTGATTTTACACAAGACTATGATAATTTTTCACTGGCAATGGGTGCCGAGCTTCGCACCGATGAATATCGTATTTTAGAAGGCAGTGAATACGCTTACCGTGATTATGATACTAATAATGGTGTTAATATTTACGATGGTATGAGCGGTGGTATTGGCAGCGAAAATGCAGCAGGTGGTACTCAAGGTTTTGGTGGTTCATCGCCGGAATCTTCTGTGGATGAATCACGTGATGTGATTTCGTTTTACCTTGATGCTGAAACTTACATTATTGATGATGTAATTATCTCTGGCGCACTGCGTTACGATAACTACAAAGGCTTTGGTGATACGGTTAACTTTAAGTTAGCGGGTAACTGGTCGGTGACTGATGACGTTTCACTGCGCGGTGCGGTGAGTACTGGTTTTAGAGCACCATCAATGCAGCAATTGTATTTCAATAATATCAGTACCCAGTTTGTAGTTGGTCCTAATGGCGATCTAATTGCAGAAGAAGTTGGTACTTTTAGAAACGACAGCACACTTGCACAGAGTATTGGTATTCCAAAACTTAAAGAAGAAAAGTCACAAAACATGAGCTTAGGTATTGTGTATAACGTGACGGATAATATTAATGTTACCGTTGATTATTATTCAATTGATATTGACGACCGTATTGTGATCAGTAACCGTTTAGGTAAAGGGTTGTCATCAACGCTAGATGCTGCATTGGTTAGTTCTGGCGCAGGTGCAGGGCAGTTTTTCTTAAATGGTGCAGATACCGAAACGCAAGGTGTGGATTTTGTTGCGACATGGAACACGGAAGGCTTAGGCGGTACCCTAGATTTTACATTAGCGGCTAACTTTACTGAAACCGATGTGGTTGATTTATTTACTCCTGCGGGCAGTGGTTTGGAAACGATCCCTGTCGAAGATGTATTTTCTTCGCAAGAAACCTCAATCATCGAAGAATGGCAACCACAAGACAGAGTAAACTTAAGTGCATTATATCGCCTTGAAGATTGGACGGTAAACTTATCGCTCAATCGTTATGGCGAATACACGGTTGAAGATGGCGGTCGCCAGACTTACGGCGCTGAAATTCTTACCGATATAAAAGTAAATTATTTTGTCACAGACAACTTGTCACTAAATATTGGTGCAAACAATTTATTTGACGTTTACCCTGATAAAAATACCATAGGTAATTCTCGCTCAGGCACAATTGTTGATGCTTCTGGTAATACTATTATCAGTTCAACCGGTGTATTTGAGTACTCACGCCGTTCAGCACCATTTGGTTTTAACGGTGCTTACTACTATGTAGGTGCTGAATACCGATTCTAAAAATAACTTCTCCTACGTTATTTAGTTTTGAAGGGCCGTCTGGCCCTTTTTTTGCTTTTAGTGTGATGTGAGTGCAATGGGGTAGTTATCATACTCTTTGATATTATTCATTACTGTCATTAAAGTTTGATGCGTACTGTTTTCGTCAGCGGCTATTTGTACTGTGGCGATATTATACTTCGCAGCAAACATCGCAAGGTTAGTGGCAACTTGGTTTAAGTCAATTAATCGCCCCGCAAAATACACCGCATTGCTTTGGTCAATACTAAAATGAGCACTTTTAGTTTGTTTATCAATACTGGGTTTATCTACAGGCCGTTGCAGCTCTATTGCCACAGGTTTTACAAATGAAGTTGTAACAATAAAAAATATTAAAAGTATAAATACAATATCAAGCATCGGCGTCATATCAACGTCAGCGTTTTGTGGGTTTACATGTTGTTTATTTCTCATAATGGAACCTTGTTATTTTTGATAAAATGCTGCGGCGCCACAGCGGGATAGTAGGTACCTATTAATAAGCCTAGACGATTAAAATCATGCTGTGGTTAAATAAATATGCTATTTTTATTAATTATTTGCATTATTTTGTTATAAAAATCATTTAACTATAATTATGAGCATAAAAAAGCCCAGCGCGTGGCTGGGCTTTCATTTAAGCATTGTGGTTAATGCTTCTGCATACGGCTCATCTCCGTATGACAGCTTTGCATGGTCAGTAATACTTTAGCGAGGGCGGCTTCACAATCGTGCGGTTGTGGTTTTTTCATGGCAGCTTTAATTTCTTCAAGTGTTTTATCTTCCACTTCTTCAAGCTCTTTGACATAAATTTGGTCGTTGTTGGCACTAAATTTTGTGATCAGTGCGGTATATGCTCGGCGAGCTTCAACAGCAAAAGACGAACCATCTTCTCGTTCACCTTGCTGATTAATAGCGTAAGGCTGTAAGTTTTCAACGCTGACTTTACGTGCGTCTATCATACGCTGAAATAGCGCACCAATGGCTGGATCTTGTACTTTTTCCTGCGCCTTTTCATAAAAGTCGATGCCGCTGTTCATTACTTGGATAATGTCAGTGATATGATTTACTTCGTTTCCTTGCTGGGCATTCATAATATTGACCTCTTTAAGTTAAATGAATATTAAAGTTCAAGTAACTTAAAGCAATTGCCATTCCATTTTTAAATTATTTTAACATCATGATTATTAATACTTTTAAATTGATGTTTGCTTACTTGAAAATACCAGTAAGCAAATTTTACAGGGCTTTTGTAAGAGCGTTACTTTAATTCATCTGCAACTTCGGCTACTTTTTGGCGTAACCAAATATGACTGGCATCTCTGTGAAGTAATGGGCTCCAAATCATATCTAACTCAAATGGTGGTATAGGGAAGGGAGGCTCCAGAATTTGCAAACCAGGATCATCTAAATAAATATTAGCGGCTTTTGAAGGGAGTGTCGCAATCAGGTTCTTCTCTTTCGCTAGATGTATTGCAACGTGGTAATTACGGGTGAATGTGGCAATATTTCGGTGTTTACCAAAGTGGGCGAGCGCTTCATCAACCCAGCCAAGTTTTTGTACGTCTTTAGGATCCATACCAACCCCGACACCAAAACCTGTTTTACTTACCCAAATATGCCGAGCTTTTAAATAACTATCGAGGCTAAAATTTTCAATGATCGGGTTGTCAGCTTTTACTAAACAACAAAAGCTATCTTTCCAAATACGTTTGTGATGAAACGACTGCGGTAGGTTTTCGAAACGATTTATTGCCATATCAACTTTACCGTTTTCTACATCATGAAAAGTAACATCACTTGGAGTGAGAATATCGAGTGTGGTATCCGGCGCTTCATCGTGTAATTTACTCAGTAGCTTAGGTGCTAAGGTGCTGGCAGCATAGTCACTGGCCATAATCCTAAATACCCGTTTGCTTTGGCTGGCCTCAAATTCACGGTTTGGTGCAAGCGTTTCTTCTAATGTCATTAAGATGCCACGGATCACCGGCTGCAATTCAATAGCTCGTTCAGTGGGCACCATACCATCACTGGTGCGTACTAAGATCGGATCGTTAAACAGGTTACGTAAACGTTTTAAACCATTACTCATTGCCGGCTGTGTAATGCTAAGCTGGTTTGCGGCGCGAGTAACATTACATTCGCGTAATAATGTGTCGAGATAAACGAGTAAGTTTAAATCTATTTTACTGATATTCATTGTGTGTCCTTTCGTCTACCATTGATGGATAAAACGCTGCGCTGCTGGATAAGGGTAGATATGGCTAACGACCCCTGCTTTTATATTTCGTTGCGCTTGCTGCCAAAATGCGACGTCTAATAGTTCTGGATGTGTTTGGCTGAAAACTGCTTTGTATTGCGGGTTCGGCATTACAAAAGTGCATAACTGCTCTGGAAATACATCTTGTGGTGCCACAGAGTAACTTTGCTCATTGGTTAAGTAGTCATCATAACTTTTGGCTTTAGGCAGTGCTCTAAAGTTCATGTCTGTTAAATATTGCACTTCATCATAATCATAAAAAATAATGCGTTTGTGTTTACTGACACCAAAGTTTTTAAGCAACATATCGCCTGGGAAAATATTAACGGCGATCATTTCCTTGAGTGCTTGGCCATATTCTGCAATGGCAACAGCGGCATCTTCAGTATTAGCTTTTTCTAAATATAAATTCAGTGGCGTCATGCGTCGCTCAATATACATATGTTTGATGATCAGTAAGTCGCCTTCGATGATCATTGATGAACCAATAGTTTGTTTAAGCTGTGCAAGCAATGTAGCGTTAAAACGCGCAACAGGGAATACGACGTTAGAATACTCTATGGTATCTGCCATACGACCAACCCGATCATGGCTTTTAACTAATTGGTAGCGTTTGAGAACGGTATCGCGGCCAAATGGTTTACTTTCACCAAATTTGTCTTTAATTATTTTAAATACATAATCAAATGAAGGTAGGGTAAATACCATCATCACCATGCCCGGTGTGCCAGGGGCAATCACAAAATCATCACTGGAGCGTTGTAAATGGGTTAAAAACTCGCGATAGAACTCGGTTTTACCTTGTTTATGAAAGCCAATGGCATTGTAAAGCTCTGCTAAGGTTTTGTTGGGCATTAGTTGGTTTAAAAACCGAACTAATGCGGAAGGAGCGTGGGTTTCAACCATAAAATAAGCACGAGCAAAGCCAAAAATAACCCGCATTTGCGATGAGTTAGTCAGTAAAGCATCGAGATACAGACCTTGCTCTTGATGATGTAACACCGCAATAATAAATGGCTGCACACCACTTTGTGATACTACACGGCCGACAATATAGGCTGCTTTGTTGCGATAAAACGGCGTTTGTAATATGTCAAAGCGCATTTGCCACGCACGGTGATGGGTGTCGGGTGCTTGTTTATAAAACGCTTTTACTAAAAGTCGTATATCGCGCTCTAAATTAACAAAATCGGCTTTAAAATCAAATTGATTAATTATTTTACGGATAGTGGGCTTTAAGCCGTCTACAACAGGAAAGTAGCTGCGGTATTCTGCTTCTACAGGAAGCGCAGGAGCATCTGCCAAGGTGGCTTTTACAAAAATAAAATCATTATTAAAATAACGTCGATGAAATAAGCGGCAAAACACAGAGTTATAAAATGTTTCGGCTAATTCTGCTTGTGGATGAAACGTTAAAAAGTGCTGGTAGATTTGTTTTGTTTGCAGCCAGAGTGATTCATCCAATTGATTGGCTAATTGCTGATTTTGTAGTTGCTGGGTGGTTTCGTTAACCCGATCATCGTAATAAGTGATCCGCAAGCGACTAATGTCGTGCATTTTTGTCCAGTTTTTATTTGCAAATGCCAGAGGTGCTTGTGCGGTGATCTGCTGAAATAATTTATAATGCTTTTTAAAGCCATTTAAAATTAGCTCGGCAATGTTTTGTGGTTGCATGAACGGGTACTCCAAAATGACCTGTAGAGTATATGCTCTACACATGTTAAGAGTATGCTATATATTGGTAAAACCCAATAGTTTATTCATAACGTTTCAGTTTTTTTTCGAGTGCGGAGAGCTGTTTGGTGGTCGTTTTGGTGTTTTTGGCAAACGTTTTATTGATCACTTTTAGCTGCTTTTTTATCTCTTTACTCAGCTTTTTTTTATCATCATCACTCATTAAACGATTTAGCCTTTGCAGTTGCTCGTATTCAGCGCGATCACGGTCACGACTCAAAATGGCGAGTTTATATTTAACACTGCGTATCTCAGCGTTGAGATTACGAATAATTTGTTCACGCTCAAGGGAGTTAAGCGCTTTGACATGATTTACAGTAGCCGGAGTGACGTTGGGCGACACTGCTATTTTATGTTGCGTTGCCTGCCCGCCACAGGGGAATTGGCTAAATGTAGTGCCTCTGTCGGTTACGCACTTGTAATATTGATCTGCGGAAGCCGCCTGATCAGCAACAAATAGCAAACTAATAAAAATAACGAAAAGAGTACACAGTTTCATTACGCTAGCCTTCCCTAGTTAGGGCATAATCATATATGAAAACTATAACCTAACTTGGGTAAATTGCCAGTAGCAGTTATTCGGTAAAGGTTTTTAGCTTTTTAATGCTTTGTGCTAAAAACGGAATATCTAAACCTTGCTCTATTGAAAAGCCTTGTGCAGCAGAGATATTTTTATAATTACCATCAGAATCAATTAATGTAATACGGTCTTTCTTATAGGCAATAAATACGCCTTGCGAATAATTAACGCCCATATCGCCTTTTTTGTTATACAAATTAACGCCTAGCATGCTTTGCTTTGCGATATCAGCACAATTTAAATATTGGCCAACGCTTGTGGCAATTAAATCGCTTGGTTGGATCAAGCCTTCAGTACGGGTTACTTTTCTATCCGTGCTGTATAAAGATGAAGCACTCACAATACCGTGATCAACATCGGCTAAACTAAATGCAAATACTTGATTGACTCCCTCACGAAGCGCAGTGTTTTCATCGGCGTTAATGATACGAATTGCTGCATCACCCGCTGTTGTACTATTGATATAGTTAAAATCATTAAAGCCACTGACACTAATACTACGACGATTACTTTGCCACACCGGCAATGTTTGCTCTGTCATTAAGGCTGGCTTGTAGTATGCAGGTAAACCGTAAATCAAGCTAAATAGCACATCTTGATGATGAACGGGTTGTAAAAGCTGCTCGGTTTTATTTAAATTTTTGTGCTGTTTAGCAAAATTAGTTAACGCAGGCGCAGAGCTAAACACTAAAATATCGACTGTCGCAGCAGTAAATTCTTCACAGCGAGCAATTGGTGTTGGAGCCGTGTAATCTACATTTTGTGTATTAACCTTTACGTTATGTGCTTGCTCGTAGCTTTCAATATCAAGTAAATCATTTTTTGCCAATAAACTTTTTGCTGTCGTTGGGTAGGACAAGGGTAAGACATTATCTTGCTTAGTAATATCAAACTTCAAATTTGCATCAGCCCAAATATGAATACTGTGACTCATCGCAAAACAGACTAATAACAATGAGCTGGCGTAACGAGCAAATTTATATTGTTTTAAGCGGGCTAAATGGTGCCATGTATAGTTACTTGCTAATAATTGAAATGCAAAAATAAGCATCACAATTCCGCCAGCGAGCAGGGTTGTCAGCGCTGGAGAGCTGGTTAAACGATGCCATAATAAGGTAATAATTTCAGGTAATGCAGAGCTACTTAAATGGTAGCCTAAATTAAAATACACATAGGCATCAAGCGTCAGTAGTGATGCACCACAGGTGGCAAGTATTGCTGCCATACCGCGGATATGACGTGGGTAAGGAAATATTAAACTTAGCGGAAATACCGTCAGCACAAAGGCAATAAAGGTAATAAAACTAGTGTGGCTAAGCCATGTCACTAGCATATAAAGCATACCCATAAAGCTGGTGGGAGGAGAGTCAGCAAATAAGTAACTTAAACTTATAAGCAACACTAAGCCGATATTGGCAAAAGTAAACAAATGCCCCCAACTTAATAATTGACTCGCTTTAGACGAAAACTGATTGTGCTGCGATAAATTCATAAAGTCTATTTAACCGATTGCGCAAGTGCTTTGGCAAAATTGTCTGCAACCGCTTGTCTTTTCCCTGTTGGTACATGCTCTTTTAAGATATGCGTGATAGAATTTCCTAAACACATAAGACTTAAATCAACCGGCGCATTGTGCTTAGTTAACACATCAATGAGCTGATCGACGATTTGTTCTACTTCATCATTAGAATATTTTGATAAGATTGGCATCAGTTGGTTCAATAAAAGAGTTATATTCTCACATTTTAACACCAGAGGCGTGAAAAACAAAGATGGCAATAGATGTTAAAAAGTTAGTCGTTCATTATGTAGACAAAAAAGACGACGATACGCAAATTCATTTGCGCAATGACGAAATGGCAGTGAATGATAAAGTCGCTGTATTCATCGAGCAACTTCATCACGCATACAACGGCAAACCAGGTAAAGGGTACTGTGCTTTTAGTGGTGATAAAAACTCTGTAGTTGCATCAGCCATGCAAAGTTACCGCAATAGCGAGCTTGGCTTTTGGCACATGACAGAGCAAGCTTCAGCTGTACTTAAAGAGGAACTTGATAAGTACGCGTTTAACGAAACTGGCTATTTAGTATTTTGTCATTATCAATACGTAGCAACCGATTATATGCTGATTGCAATGATCAACATCAAAGAGCATTACTCTATTACCTCTGAGCTTGATTTAGCCTCGTCACGCCATTTAGATATTTCCCGCATGCAACTAGCTGCACGCATCGATTTAACTGCGTGGGACACCCAAGCAGAAGACAATCGTTATATCTCATTTATTAAAGGCCGAGCAGGGCGCAAAGTCGCCGACTTTTTCTTAGACTTTTTAGGTTGCGAAGAAGGCATCGATCCAAAACAGCAAAGCCAAGTAATGCTCAATGCAGTTGAAGATTATTTATCAGAGCAACAATTTGATAAATCTGAAAAAGACGATCTGCGTAAACAAGTATTTGATTACTGTAATGACTGCGTTACTACTGGTGAAGATGCTAACGTCAGCGAGTTATCAGCAACGCTCACCAAAGGTGACGACAACCCATTTGAAAGCTTTTGCAAAGAGCAAAGCTATGATTTAGAAGAGTCATTCCCGGTCGATAAAAAAACCGTTACCAGTATGGTTAAATTCTCTGGCCTTGGCGGCGGCGTGAGCATCAGTTTTGAGCGCAAACACTTAGGCGAACGGGTAATGTACAACGAGGCCACTGATACGTTAGTTATTAAAGGCATACCGCCGAACCTTAAAGACCAATTGCAACGGTTTATGGAAAGTGAAGACTAGCGCTTTAAGCCATAAGCCATAAGCGGTAAGTTTTAAGCAGATTTGAATTAGTTGAAAGCGTGGTGTTTACACCGCGCTTTCTTGTTTTTGCTGTGTGCCGAAGCATAGTTACAGTCGATACTAAATTAATTAAGCTGTCTGAAAAAACCACCGCGAATAAGATTATTACTCTAGCTTTTATACAATAAATAATTCGACCAAAATAGTAACTTGGCTATGGTTCATTAATAAAAGTGAATTTAAAACGAGTTTATCTACAGGTTTAGTCTTTAAGGAGAAAAAAGTGAAATTTGGATTGATGCTTTGCTATTTTTTTGTCACAGCAAGTGTGTTTGCCAAGCCTAATTTTATTAAGGTTAATGGCTATGATGTTGAGTACGAAATCGCGGGGAGTGGCAAGCATACTGTATTTTTAGAGGCTGGTGGCTCTGCGGGGGTATTTGATTGGGAGCCGGTTTTTGAAAAGCTTGCAAAGGAAGCCCGCTTCATTCGTTATTCAAGAATTGGTAACGGCGGTTCTACGCAATTGAGAAAAAACTACAGCTCGGAAGAGTATGCAAACGAAGCTCTCATGCTACTTGAAGCGTTACACGTTGAAAAACCAATTGTCTATATTGCTCATTCATATGGTGCTTATATCGCAAGACGATTCGCTGCAACTTATCCTGAGTGGGTTTCAGCCCCATGCTGATTGAGCCTGCTTCGGAGCATGATGTTGATATCATGCGCCAAATTGATCTTGCAAAAGCTGAGAAAGAAATAACACAAGTGAAATTAGACGATATGGCTAATGGTATGTCCAACCAGTATCTGGACTTTTGGGCGAAAAGACCATTGCCAGATTATCCACAGATCCCAGATATTCCAGTAACCGTTATTGCATCCGTGAAAAAGTATAAAAATCCGCCATTACTCTTTTTTACCGATGAAGGCCGAAAAATGTGGGGCGAATTGCATTCAGCTTGGGCTGAGTCTTTTCCACAAGGTAAAGCTGTATTAACTGATAAGAGCTATCATTATCCTCAAAATGATGAACCAGATAGGGTGGTGCAAGAAGTAATTGAACTGTTAGGCAGAATTAAAGACTAACTTTGATCCATGAGTAAACATTAATTTAAAATAATGAATTATGAGTATTGAGTTACTTCAGACAATGTAATGGTCATAGTTATATTTGGCGCAAAGCTTTGAAAAATTAACGCCTATAAATTCGTTTTACCTAAAACTGGCCAGGTGTATTCGGTTAGTTTTGATAAAAATGAAGGGATAATTGAGGTTCAGGGGTTTCGAATTGAAATGGCAGAAGTGTCTTGCCATAGTTTGGTAGAGTTTGGGAGTAATAGGCTCTATTTATTGTAAATTCACTTAATGAGCGCATATTACCTGACTGATTTGCCATGGGTTCTGATCAGATAAAAATAGGGTATTAAAATGGAAGTTTTAGAATTTCGTCAACGACTACAAACTATACTGGTAAACGAACTAAAAATGTGGAGACATCGGCTGTGCAATCAAACAATGTTAGTTTTCGATTTTGGATGTTTTGCATGGCATGGCTATTTTGAATTGAGCTTTTTAACGAACGATGAACCAGAGATGGAAATGTTTTCACGAGACGTAGACTTTATGGCACAGTGGAGACTATACGATTTCACATCTACGTACCTCTCCAAGTGGCCTCAAGCTACTGAACTGGCAATTGAAATGCAACAAAGTTATGAGTCTGCAAGCGAGCCATCTGCTAAAGCAGACGAATTCTTTCTGCATGTGCTGCTGTAGTTAAATCTAGAGAAGTCAAAGAAGTGTTGGCAACATACTCGCTAGCGAACGATTTTGAAATGCGCGTGTTAAATTCAGATGATACTTCAAATAAGAACTATTGTAACTTTAATACCTAAGAAGGCCCTGTATAATCCTTCTAAGGTTGTTATACCAAAGAGTAGGATGCTATGAGGATCACTGAGCACGCTAGAGTGCTAAAAATTGCTAAGCTCAATTTGACGAGTGGCTTAATGAAGCTCACTCTAGGCGGTTTTGTGCACGAAGACCTTGAGTTTAGGTGCAATAAACCAAAGTATTATCTTGAACCAGACGGGTTTTCATCACCTGGTTTAGACGTAATTCCGCTGTGGGAATCAGACGACATGATAACAGGTTTTTATTTTGAGGGAGCGACGCCTGTTTTCATCGTATATTATATCGATAGCCCAAGTGCAGTTAGAGAAATTGGCCGCAGTGTCGACGAGCTGATTAATTATCTTGTAGACGAATATGCAGAGAATGAAGAACAAGTGCGAAATGTGTTATCAAACTAAAGATTACATAAAATCGACATCTCGGTTACCACTTTTGTGCTGTTTTGTTGTTTAAAGCTACCACGTTTGATAGGTATTTATAAGTCAGGAAAATACAATGCAAATTGAAGAAGTCATAGCACTATTAAAAGAAAAGAATGAACCGGTCCCAAAGCCTTTACTATTACCAACGGAAGACGAAGTGTCTTGTGCTGAAAAAGACTTATCTTTTAAATTTCCAGCTCAATATCGCAAGTTTATGCTTGAAGCTAGTTGCGTTACTTTCGGTGTAAGAGAGCCAGGTTTAGTACTACCAGATTTACAACCGTATTGTTGCCTAAGAAGAATGACAAAAGATGGTCGTCAATCTGGAGTTCCTAAGGATTTTATTGTTTTCTGCGAAGAGAATGGAAATTATTTCACCATAAATGAAAAAGGTAATATTGGATACTACGATCATGATGATCTTACACACAATCTACACAATGGTGATTTCAAAGATTGGGTGATAGAAAATTGGTTAGAGTTAGAGTAAGTGCCTGCTGCCGTTTTAGCGTTTCATATTTTTTGCTCATGATTTTTGTGCACAAAAGCACTTGGCCAAAATCAAAGTTCAAGTATTTGAATGCTAACGTTGGGTGTTGAATTTAAATATGAAAATTATACTGCTTCCTGGCCTTGACGGGACTGGCCGCCTGTTTGCTAAATTGACAAAAAACTTGCCTGAAAATATAAATACTGAAGTGATCTCATATGAATCACTTGAAGGCGTAACTTATGCTAAACAAGCGGCAGAAATAGCAAAGCGTTTTAAAGATACTGATATTTATATTGTCGCGGAGTCTTATTCTGGGCAGGTGGCTTATGAGCTTTATAAGCTACTTGGCAGTCGTGTGAAAGGCATCGTATTTTTGGCCAGCTTTATCTCAGCGCCTTCTTTGTTATCTAAGTTGGCAGGCTTTTTACCCGTTAGCTTACTGTCAGCAAATTATTTAAGTAAAAAGCTACTTTATCTGTTTGGTTTTAGTTTAACGGGTGGCCAAACGTTGGTTTATCCCGTATTTGCTTCGCTGCAAACAGCGAATAAACGTAAACTCAAATTAAGATTAGGCAACATAGCTGGCCTTTCAAAACAACAGTGCGAGTTAGATTGCCCAGTGACTTATATTCGCCCTAGTAGAGATTTACTGGTAAGCGCGAGTGCGGTGAAGTACTTAGCGTCAATGTGTTCCAGCTTCAGCCAAGTTGAGATTGAAGGCGGACATTTTATAGCGCAATCAAACCCTGTAGCATGTGCTAAGGTTATTTTTGATACATTCAACGTAGCATCGGCGTTGATAAAATTGAACTTAAAGGAAGATTATAATGGACAGTACATCTCATAAAACAAAAGGCCATTGTCGTTGTGGACAGGTAAAGTTTGAAGTTAGCGCAAAGCCAATGATCACTATGGCTTGTCATTGCACTGGCTGTCAGAAAATGACTTCTAGCGCATTTAGCTTAAGCTCATTATTTCAGCGAGCTGCCTTTTCTATTGCATCTGGAGCGCCTGTTATTGGCGGGCTGCATGACAGTAGTACGCAGCACTTTTTTTGTGGACATTGTATGAGCTGGTTATTTACCCACCTAGAAGGTTTGGATGATTTTGTAAATGTTCGCTCAACAATGCTAGATGACTCTCGCACCTACAAACCATTCATTGAAACTTACACGGATGAAAAACTTGAGTGGGCGAGTACGGGGGCAAAGCACAGTTTTTGTAAGTTTCCACCGCAGGAAAAGTTTCCTGAATTGCTGCATGAGTATATGCTAAAACAAGGATAAATATAGCATTACCCTTCATGCGCTTTTTATAAATAACAAGTGCAATGTGCTGTTTGTTTTTCCATCACTATTTATCTAGTATCTCTGCTTAGGCTAGTCTGCTTTAGCTAGAACCTAGTAAATCGTTCTCTTTAACCTTATAACTGCTATTAAAAAAGCCGCGTTAATTTTCATTAACGCGGCTTTTTAGTGTGCTTTTAAGCTAAACCAAAAGTGTTAGTCAACACTCATGGTTTTAGTCATTGCAGCATTCGCGCGACCAGCTGGTTTGATAGAACCGGCACGTAAGCCGCTATCTGGAATAGCGTCACGTTTGTCGTGTGCCATCGCTTTTGGCGTATGGGCGACTTCGCTATCTGCAACGGCAGTAGGTTGTGCCATTGGCGCACTTGCTTTACCTGAAGTGATCACTGTTTTAGTGTGTGCTACAGGTTTTGCAGTAGGCTTAGTCTCTGCCATTGGTGCTTCCTCAACAACCACTTCTGGAGTAGGTTCAGCAGCAACAGGCGCTTGTTCAACCACTTCTTCAGTTGCTTCAGCAGCAACAGGCGCTTGTTCAACCACTTCTTCAGTAGGTTCTGCAGCAACAGGCGCTTGTTCAACCACTTCTTCAGTAGGTTCTGCAGCAACAGGCGCTTGTTCAGCCACTTCTTCAGTAGGTTCAGCAGCAACTGGTGCTTGTTCAACCACTTCTTCAGTAGGTTCTGCAGCAACTGGCGCTTGTTCAACCACTTCTTCAGTTGCTTCAGCAGCAACAGGCGCTTGTTCAACCACTTCTGGAGTAGGTTCTGCAGCAACGGCAGGTTTTTCTTCAACTACTTCTGCAGCTTGCTTATTTTGCTTGGCTTTTAACTCAGCTTCATATTCAGCAGCGGCTTGATCTGCAACTGGAATAAATGCTGGTGGTTGTGTACCTTGCGTTGGCGTAGCTTCTTCACCCTCAGGGCGACGACGGCGTTGCCCAGCAGCACGTAAATGACGTGGAGAACGGCGTGAACGCGTACGCGTTTGGCCTTGCTCTTCATCAGTCGATGTTACTGTCTCTTGCTCGTTTGGTGCCGTCTGTTCAGCTTTTTGCTCAGGCGCTTCAACAGCAGTTGTTTCAACAGCAGTAGCCTCAACCGGTGCTTTAACTTCTTCAGTTTGAGTTACAACTGGCTTAGCCGGCTTGTCATCAACAACAGGCGTAGCTTGTTGCTCTGCGTCATTGTTGGTTGTAGCCGGTTGTGCATTTTCATCTTGCAGGCGAACTTTTTTACGTAAGTTACGGCGCTGACGACGAACCTTAGGTTTTTGCTCCGTTGCTTCAACAACGACATCTTGGCTTGGTGCAACGTCTTTTACGTCAGCTTTTGCTTCGGTTTTTTCTGCTACTACTTTGCTGTCATCGTTACGGTTATCGTTACGCTTACGTGAGTTAGGATTGCGACGACGTTTGTTACGGTTATCGTTTCTTTCCTGTTGCTCGTTGTTTTGCGTGTTTCCAACTGCTGGCGTTTCTTCAGCTACGCTCTCTGTACGCTCGCTTTGCGGTTTAGTGCGTGAATTATTGTTACGACGACGTTGGTTATTACGACGACGTGTATCACCGTCATTGTTACGACGTGGATTATTACGAGATTCACTCGCTGTTTTTTGCTGCTGTTGCTCTTTACTTTCTATTTGCTCAGCAGGCGTTGCAAATAAAGCCTTAAACCAATTGCTGATGGTAGTAAATAAACTTACCTGCGGCTGGGCTGCAACACTTTGTGGTGCCGCTGCTGGGGCTGTTTGAGCCTGAGCTTGTGGTGCTGGTGTTGATGGCATAACTACGCCTTTTAACACCGGCTCTTCACGTACCGCGACCGTTGGTGTTTTTGATGTTTCATACACTTCTTGTTCTGGTAATGTGATTTGCTCGTAGCTTGCTGCTTCAATTGTTTCATCTTTACGCAAACGCATTACTTCATAATGTGGTGTATCCATATGTTGATTTGGAATGATCACCACATCACAGTTATGACGTTTTTCGATGCGATGCACGCTACGGCGTTGCTCATTTAACAGATATGAGGCAACCGCTACAGGTACTTGGGCATTAACTTGTGAGGTATTGTCTTTAATCGCTTCTTCTTCGATTAAACGTAGGATTGACAATGCAATCGACTCGTTTGAACGAATAGTACCTTGACCACTACAACGTGGGCATGGGCCTTGGCTCGCTTCACCTAATGAAGGGCGTAGGCGCTGACGCGACATTTCAAGTAAGCCAAAACGCGAAATTTTACCAATTTGTACACGGGCACGATCTGGACGAACAGCATCTTTTAAGCGATTTTCTACTTCACGTTGATGGCGCGGTGGTGTCATATCAATGAAGTCGATAACGATTAAGCCACCTAAGTCGCGTAAACGTAATTGGCGAGCAATTTCGTCTGCAGCTTCTAAGTTGGTATTAAGCGCAGTTTCTTCGATATCGCCGCCTTTAGTGGCTTTAGATGAGTTGATATCGATAGAAGTAAGTGCTTCAGTTGGGTCAATAACAATTGAACCACCAGAAGGTAAGCGTACTTCACGTTGAAACGCAGACTCAATTTGGCTTTCGATTTGATAATGAGTAAAAAGAGGCACTTCACCTTGATAAAGTTTTACACGGCTCATGAAGTCAGGGCGAAAACGCTCAATGTGCGCTTTAGCTTCTTCAAATACACGGGCTTTATCAATTAGGATCTCACCGATGTCACGGCGTAAATAATCGCGAATCGCACGGAAAATCACGTTGCTTTCTTGATGAATTAAGAACGGTGCTTTACCGCCATCAGAGGCTTGCTGAATCGCATCCCAATGAACAAGCAGCGCTTTTAAATCGTAGTTTAGTTCTTCAAACGATTTACCAACACCGGCAGTACGCACGATTAAACCCATGCCTTTAGGCAGTTCTAAACGGCTTAAAGCTTCTTTAAGTTCAGTGCGTTCATCACCTTCGATGCGACGAGAAATACCGCCAGCACGAGGGTTATTAGGCATTAAGACTAAGTAGCTACCTGCAACACTAATAAAAGTGGTGAGGGCTGCGCCTTTTTGGCCGCGTTCTTCTTTGTCTACTTGGACAATAACTTCTTGACCTTCTTTGATCACGTCACGAATATTCGGACGACCATGGAAAGTATAACCTTGTGGGAAGTAAGTACGGGCTATTTCTTTTAAAGGAAGGAATCCGTGACGATCAGCGCCGTAATCAACAAAGGCGGCTTCTAATGACGGTTCTATACGAGTGATTTTGCCTTTATAAATATTGGCTTTTTTTTGTTCGTGACCCGGGCTTTCGATATCTAAATCATACAGGCGCTGGCCATCAACCAGTGCTACGCGCATTTCTTCTTGCTGCGTCGCATTGATTAGCATACGTTTCATATTGTTACTCTACTGTGTTATGTCTCTGACATGACGAAACTTTTCGCCTGTTCAGTTGCTCCCATCGCTTCTTTTTGTACAATCTCACGACTGGGTCTGTGGGGGAGCTTGGTACTGTATCCGTACTCTAAGTATCTTTATGGTGCTGGCTGACAATAACGTGTTGTCACGTTATTAAATTCTATTATGGTGCCAAAACTATCGGCTGTTTTTTTACAGTGACGTATTCGAGTTCTGTCCAGAGTCGACCATTAATTAAATTAACTTGTACGGTTACAACACATCTGCTGAACGGCGTATTGTACGCCGTCACGATCAGACAAATTATCTGTTCAAATTGCTTTTTTCATCAACATTAAATAACACTTCATGCTCAAACTTAACTGGCGATATATTACACGCATCGGAGTTAATTGAAGGCACGTGTAAACTGGGTATGTATAAAAGCTTTGGAAAACTTATCTCGGATCTGTATGATCAATTACCCAGAATGTGCATCACGAATGTTTTAATGTGTTAAAAAGCACCGTTGTTATTTGCAAATATATATTTGCGACGGTGATTATCCCATTATTATAACTGTGTTAGCAACTAAAATTATTTTACTTAAATCAGTGATTAGGCAATGTCAGAAAAAACCGGCTTACAAGTATCTTTCGTCACGATTACCGAAGACCATTTAGGTCAACGGATTGATAACTTTCTTATTACTCATTTAAAAGGGGTGCCTAAAAGCGCTGTGTATCGAATTCTTCGCAAAGGGGAAGTGCGGGTTAATAAAAAACGCATCAAACCTGTGTATAAATTACAACTCGATGACATCGTTCGTATTCCACCAATACAAATAGCTGAACGTGAAGAGTTTGTGCCTAAAAACCTTGATGTAGTAACCAAACTTGAAGAGGCTATTTTATTTGAAGATAAATACCTTATCGTCATTAACAAACCATCAGGCATGGCTGTGCATGGCGGCAGTGGGCTCAGTTATGGTTTAATTGAAGCATTGCGCGTATTGCGCCCAGATGAGCGCAGTTTAGAGCTTGTACATCGTTTAGACCGTGATACATCAGGCTGTTTGTTAATCTCGAAACGTCGTTCAGTGTTGACCAGCTTGCATGAACAGTTACGTGAAAAAACCATGGAAAAGAATTACTGGGCATTGGTTGATGGGCAATGGGATTCTAAAACTAAAAATGTCACCGAAGGGCTGCGTAAAAACACCCTACAATCAGGTGAACGAGTAGTACGTGTGGATAACGTTGAAGGTAAACCTTCACATACTCGTTTTAAAGTACTGGAGCGCTTTGCTGAATGTTCGTTAGTGCAGGCATCACCAGTAACAGGTCGTACTCACCAAATTCGTGTGCATACACAATGTAAAGGTCATGCAATTGCTTGTGATGATAAGTATGGCAACCAAGCATTTGATGCGGCGATGCGTAAAGTGGGATTAGGGCGATTATTTTTACATGCGCACGATTTGAGTTTTTATCATCCAAAAAATGAAACTACTATGCGAGTAGAAGCGCCGCTTGATAAAGCGCTGGCTAATTGTATTAAAACGTTACGTGCCGCAAAACCGTGAAACCCTATAAATTAGTTATATTTGATTGGGATGGCACGGTGATGGATTCAGTGGCTAAAATAGTTAACTGCATGCATCAATCTGCGAGAGTCTGTGGTGTAGTTTGCCCCAGTGACGAGGCGGTTAAAAATATCATTGGTTTATCACTTGAGCAGGCCGTGACGGTGTTATTTCCTCAGCAGAGCCATTTACACGCTGATTTAATCGCCGGTTATAAGCATCAGTATAAACATCTTGATAACACGCCTACCCCCTTATTTTCTGATGTAGAACAGACTTTAGCGGCATTAAAAAACCGTGGCGTATTATTAGCTGTTGCTACCGGCAAAAGCCGAGTCGGCCTTGAACGCTTGCTGGATGAAACACAGTTACGGGATTACTTTGTAGCGACCCGCACCAGTGATGATGCATTGTCAAAACCAGCTCCTGATATGTTGTTGCAACTGCTCGATGAACTCAATATTAGCCATGATGATGCGCTGATGATTGGCGACACCAAAATAGATATGGCGATGGCAAAAGCGGCCAATATTGACCGTTTAGGTGTAACTATGGGGGGCATAACGCCCAGCAGCTAAACGAGTTTACACCGATTGCGACAGTTGATTCGTATCAGCAACTAGCTGCGCGTTTAGTTTAAGTCGTAGTGAATAAATAGTTAGTCTTGATTACTTAACACATCCAGATCAAACTCAGTCAATAATTGGCTGAGTTTGATAAGTGGTAAACCAATCAAGCTATTAGGGTCATCACCGCTAAGCTTTTCAAATAAACAAATACCTAAGCCTTCGCTTTTAAAGCTGCCTGCACAATTGTAGGGTTGCTCTGCGTCGCAGTAAGCAGATATTTGTGCTTGTGTCAGTGTTCTAAATGTAACATTAAAGGGTTCAACTAGGGTTTTTGTTTTATTGCTTTGAATATCATAAACACATAAGCCCGTTAGAAATGTGACTGTATTACCGCTAAATAAACTCAGTTGTTTAATGGCATTTTCTTTGTTGTGTGGTTTACCTAAGATTTGTTGCTCAAATACGGCAACTTGATCAGAGCCAATTACTAAGCCTTGTTTAAAAAGGGCAGTGGCTGCGCGTGCTTTGAGTTCACTTAAGCGTTTTACAAGTTCAACAGGGGCTTCATTGGGTAGTGCTGATTCGTCAATATCAGGTGAAAAACTGTCGAACGGCAGATTAAATTTTTGCAATAAAGACTGACGAAAGGGTGAACTTGAGGCTAAAATAAGCGGGTGCTGCATGGATTGTTTTCCTAATGAAAATTAGATTGAGTTAGGATAAATCAGATCCGTTGGCAAAACAAAGAAATGAATCGCGAAAAACCAGCTAAAATTGGTTTTTTACTTTGACTAACCAAGTAACTATCTATATGATGCAGCCCCTATGCAAAAGGTGAAAATTCCCATCACTCTTCATCCAGGCAAGGCAGCGCAACACCGTTTAAAGTATGACGGCATTGTACCGCTTGAAAAACTTACCCGTTTACGGGAAGTTGTGCAGGAAGAAGTAGGTGAAATAGCGGTAAAAATTCATTGCAAAAACGATGATCAAGGTTTCGCTGTGATTAGAGGCAATTTGTCCACACATGTTACTGTCACTTGTCAACGTTGTAATGGTGATTTAGGGTTGAATTTGGTTCAAGACTTTGTTTATTCACCAGTCGGTGAGGATACAGAGTTAGAGATTTTTCCAGAAGACTACGATGAAGTAGCGCTTGATGAAAATGGTGAAGTTAACGTTTTTGATTTAATCGAAGACGAACTAATTTTAGCCGTGCCATTAGTTGCTACCCACAACGAAGCTTCATGCAGTTATTCAGCAAAGCCTGCCAGCTTTGGTGTTTTAAAAGCGGAAGATGATAAACCAAATCCATTTGATATTTTGAAACAACTTAAGAAAGATTCTTAGGAGAAGACTATGGCTGTACAAAAAAGCAAAAAGTCTCGTGCAAGACGCGGCATGCGCCGTTCACACGATGCGATCAGTGGTCCAACTTTAACTGTAGACCAAACATCTGGTGAGACTCATCGTCGTCACCATGTGACTGCAGATGGTTACTACAAAGGCGTTCAAGTAATTTCTAAATAAGAGATTGCTTTTATGCTGACCAATCTAACAATTGCGTTAGATATGATGGGGGGCGATTATGGCCCCCGTTCATCTATCCCCGCAGCCGTTAACGCGGTAAATGCAAATGCCAATCTAAGATTGATCTTATGTGGCAACGAACAAGTAATATCTAAAGAACTTGAGTCTCTCGATTCTCTATCTCATCCTCGTTTAATAATTCGTCATTGTAGTCAAGTAGTCACCAATAGCTGTGAACCGTCTTCTGCTGTGCGATCTAAAAAAGATTCCTCAATGCGCGTTGCCCTTGATTTAGTTAAATCAGGTGAGGCACAAGCGTGCGTTAGTGCCGGAAATACCGGTGCATTATTATTTATGGCTCACTATGTGCTGAAAATGTTGCCAGGCGTAAAACGTCCTGCATTGATCTCGGCTGTGCCAACTGAGCGAAAAAATCCGGTTTACTTACTTGATTTAGGTGCGAACGTGCATTGTGATGCACAAACCTTATATCAATTTGGCATTATGGGTTCGGTTGTCGCAGGGCAAGCACTGGGCTGTGATAGTCCAAAAGTGAGTTTATTAAATATTGGCTCCGAAGACATTAAGGGCCATGAAGATATCAAACAAGCTGCACAACTGATGCAACAATGTAGCTACCTTAATTATACTGGTTACAGCGAAGGTAGTGATATTTTTACTGGTAAATCAGATGTGATCGTCTGTGAAGGTTTTGTGGGCAATGTGGCTTTGAAAACCTGTGAAGGGATTGCCAAGCTGATTATGTTTAAGCTTACCAAAGCACTGCAAAAGCACTTTTTCTATAAATGTTTAGCATTTATGTTACAGCCAGTAATAAAAAAACTCTATAAACGGGTGAACCCCGACCAGTATAACGGCGCTTCTCTGGTAGGATTGCGCGGTATTGTCGTAAAAAGCCATGGAAATGCCTCAGCTAAAGCATTTCATGCTGCTATCGACGAAGCTGCTAGAGAGGTGGAACGTCAACTTCCTGAAAAAATTGCAGCTATCTTCGAGCAAACACATTCAACTAAAAAAGTCGCAACTGACGATTAATTACTATGTCAGGTGTGTACTTAAACATTTATTTATTTGTTTAATTAAAAGAGCAAAGTATGGCACAAAAAATTGCACTTGTTTTTCCGGGTCAAGGCTCACAATCTGTGGGTATGTTAAGTGAACTATTAGAGCAATCTGATATTGTTAAAGCGACGTTTGCGCAAGCATCAGCGGCACTTGGTTATGATTTGGCTGCATTAGTACTTAATGGTCCAGAACAAGAATTAAATCAAACCCATCGTACGCAACCGGCATTATTAACAGCATCAGTGGCAATTTACCGCCAATGGCTTGCTGCAAATCCAGATGCAGACGTAACGATGGCAGGTCACAGTTTAGGTGAATACTCAGCGCTGGTATGTGCTGATGTGTTGAGCTTAGGCGAAGCTGTAAAATTGGTTGAAAACCGTGGTTTATATATGCAAGAAGCTGTGCCAGCAGGCGTGGGTTCAATGGCTGCGATCATTGGTTTAGGTGATGACGAAATTAAAGCCGCGTGCTTGGCATCAGCACAAGGTGAAGTGGTTGCACCAGTAAACTATAACTCACCGGGTCAAGTTGTGATTGCAGGTCATAAAGCCGCAGTAGACAGAGCATCAGAAGCGTGTAAAGAAGCTGGTGCAAAACGTGCGTTGCCTTTATCGGTAAGCGTACCTTCACATTGTGAACTAATGAAACCAGCGGCAGAAAAATTAGCAAAAGATTTAGCTGCTTTAACATTTAATACACCTAAGTGTGATGTAATTAATAATGTTGATGTAACAGCTGCAAGTTCAGCGGATGCTATTAAAGATGCATTAGTACGTCAACTATACAGTCCAGTACGATGGACAGAAACAGTACAAGCATTGGTAGCACAGGGCATTACCCAAAGCTACGAGTTTGGTCCTGGGAAGGTGTTAACGGGTCTTGCTAAACGCATTGATAAAGCAATGGTATGTGGTTCGGTGAATAGCCAAACTGCCATTGACGAAGCAAAATAAGAGTAGGAAAAAATGGCAAATTTATTTTCGTTAGAGGGCAAAGTTGTCCTAATTACAGGCGCTAGTCGCGGTATTGGTAAAGCAATCGCCACTACATTGGTAGCACAAGGTGCTAAAGTTGCCGGTACTGCAACCAGCGAGTCTGGTGCTGCAAATATCAGCGAATACTTAGGCGAGAATGGTAAAGGTTATGCGTTAAACGTAACTGATCCTGCATCGATCGAGGCAACACTTGCTGCGATAAAAGCAGATTTAGGCGATATCGACGTATTAGTAAATAATGCTGGTATTACCCGCGATAACTTACTTATGCGTATGAAAGATGCAGAGTGGGACGATATCATTGATACTAACTTGAGCTCAGTTTTTCGTTTATCTAAAGCAGTGTTACGCCCGATGATGAAAAAGAAAAACGGTCGAATTATCAATATAGGTTCAGTTGTTGGTACAATGGGTAATGCAGGGCAAGCTAACTACGCAGCAGCTAAAGCGGGTGTAATTGGTTTTTCTAAGTCGTTAGCGCGTGAAGTTGCTTCTCGTGGTATTACAGTCAACGTAGTTGCTCCTGGTTTTATTCAAACAGATATGACCGACAGCTTAACTGACGAGCAAAAAGCAGCTACGCTTGCTAATGTTCCTGCTGGGCGTTTAGGCCAACCGGATGAAATTGCCGCCGCAGTATGTTACTTAGCATCTGATGCAGCAGCGTATGTTTCAGGCGAAACTTTGCACGTAAATGGTGCGATGTACATGGTGTAAGGAACTTTGTTCCTATTTTGTTTTGAGGCGGCTTGTCGAAAAATGTTGAATTTTTTGTTAACTTGCTTTAAACATACTTGAATTCGTGCTGAAAATAAGCGATAAAAGACACAAATAACCGTCAAGAGGTTTGACCAGATAAAAAATTATCAGCAAATCCTTGAATCACAGAATTATGCGCCGTAAACTACGCCGCAATCTGAAAATAACGCATTGGCGTTTTTAATAAAGGAAAGAAGAATGAGCGACATCCAAGAACGCGTAAAGAAAATCATCATTGAGCAACTAGGTGTTAAAGAAGAAGAAGTAAAGCATGAAGCTTCTTTCGTTGATGACTTAGGCGCAGATTCACTTGATACTGTTGAATTAGTAATGGCTCTTGAAGAAGAGTTCGATACTGAGATCCCAGATGAAGAAGCTGAAAAGATCACTACAGTACAAGCTGCAATCGATTACGTAACGGCTCACGCTGAGTAATCAATCGCATATTAAGGGCAGCGTTCGCTGCCCTTAATCTATCTATACCCTGTATTTCCACGCATTTGGGTATTAATACCCACCAGAAAAATAATAATTCCCTTATTGGAGGCAAACCGTGGCTAAACGTCGAGTCGTCGTAACTGGCTTAGGAATGTTGACGCCGCTAGGTAATGATGTTGAATCAACCTGGCAAGGCTTGTTAAATGGCAAAAGTGGTATCCAAACTATCACTCATTTTGATACATCTAGTTTTGGCACCAAGTTCGCTGGTTTGCTGAATGATTTTGATGCGTCAGCCTATATGCCGGCAAAAGATGCTAAAAAAATGGATTTGTTCATCCAGTATGGCATTGCAGCAGGTGTACAAGCACTACAAGATTCTGGCCTTGAGATCACAGAGCAAAACGCAGCCCGCGTTGGTGTTGCTGTGGGTTCGGGCATTGGTGGTTTAACGCTTATTGAAGAAAACCACATAAAGTTATTAAACAGTGGCCCACGTAAGCTTTCTCCTTTTTACGTGCCGTCGACCATTATCAATATGATCTCTGGTCATTTATCGATTATGCACGGTCTACGTGGTCCAAATATCTCTATCGTGACAGCCTGTACAACAGGTTTACACAACATTGGTCACGCTGCGCGCATGATTGCTTATGGTGATGCTGATGCGATGGTTGCCGGTGGTGCAGAGAAAGCCTCAACGCCAATTGGTATGGGTGGTTTTAACGCTGCACGTGCGTTATCAACCCGAAACGACGATCCGCAAGCTGCATCACGTCCATGGGACAAAGACCGTGATGGCTTTGTACTTGCTGATGGTGCAGGTGTTATCGTACTTGAAGAATACGAGCATGCGAAAGCCCGAGGTGCAAAAATCTATTCTGAGTTGGTTGGTTTTGGTATGAGCGGTGACGCTTATCACATGACGTCGCCACCAGAAGATGGTGCCGGTGCAGCCTTGGCAATGGAAAATGCTTTAAACGATGCGCAAATCAATGCAGATCAAGTGGGTTATATTAATGCTCACGGTACATCGACTAACGCTGGCGATAAAGCAGAAACCTCTGCAGTTAAGTCAATTTTTGGTAATGCTGCCAAAGATGTGATGGTGAGTTCATCAAAATCTATGATGGGTCATTTACTCGGTGCAGCAGGCTCTGTTGAATCAATTATCACTATTTTGTCGTTACAAGATCAAAAAGTAACACCAACAATTAATCTTGATAACCCTGATGAAGGCTGTGATCTGGACTACGTTCCACACACGGCTCGTGATGCGAAACTTGATTACGCATTATGTAACTCATTTGGTTTTGGTGGTACTAATGGCTCGTTGGTATTTAAAAAGGTATAATCTTTTTTAACAACGAGACAAAATAAGAGCCCAGTTGTTACTGGGCTTTTTTATATGCAAAATATGCCAAAACAAAAAACTCACATAGCGCAAACAATAAAATTAGTCACGCCACAGCAAGGCGTTAGCATAAGTAGCAATGATCGCGGCTTTAATTATGGCGATGGCTTTTTTACAACTGCAAAAATAGTTGATGCTCAAGTAGAGCATTGGCCACTTCACAGGGCACGATTAGTTGAATGCGCGCAGCGACTTAGTTTTGGTGAGCTGGATTTATCGGCACTGCAGCAAGCAATCGCTGAGTATATTAAGACGGTTTCGCTGGGCGTGTTAAAAATAGTGGTTACACGTGGTGAAGGAGGGCGTGGTTATGGCCTTCCTGAACAAAGCAATTTATTGATTGTACTGTCGCTATTACCGTTTCCTTCACACTACGCTCAATTAGCACAACAAGGTATTAAACTCGCTATTAGCCCTGTGCAACTTGCATCGCAACCATTGCTTGCTGGTTTGAAAACGTTAAATCGTTTAGAGCAAGTAATGATCAAACGCGCCATGCAAGGGCAAGATTGTGATGATGTACTGGTGTGTGATTATCACAATAATGTGATTGAAACCTCTGCGGCAAATATTTTTGCTATTAAAAATGGTCGAGTTTTTAGTCCAAGTTTGCAAAACTGTGGCATTCAAGGGGTTTATCTGCAATCACTGTGTGATAAGTTAACCATTGAATTTACTGATATTAAGCTAGAACAATTGCTGCAAATGGAGGCAGTATTTAGTTGTAATAGCTTAATGGGAATTGTGCCTGTTACAGCGATTAATGGTATGCAGTTTGAGTTAGCAAACAGTTTAGTATTATTGCATGGTTTATTTACCAAGGAGTCTGCGTGTTAAGAGTGATTATATCGATTGTGTTGCTAGCATTATTGGTAACTGAAGTTGGTTATCAACAGTTGCAAGCTACTATTAACAGTAGTTTAAAAGCGCCAGCGAATACGTTGTTTGAAGTTAAAAAAGGCACGGGGTTTAATCAACTCTGCCAACAGTGGCAAGCTAAAAAATGGTTAGATGGGTGCTTACGTTATCAGATACTCGCGAAACTCGATCCGACACTGACGGATTTAAAAGCTGGTTTATATCAACTTAATAACGCCACGGTGCTTGATAACATTCGGCAAATCAATCAAGGTAAACAAGTAAGCTTTAGTTTTACAATTATTGAAGGTCAGTCACTTCGTGACGTGTTAGCGGCAATAAGTAAAGCCCAGTACCTTCGTCAAGATTTAAGTCTTGGTGAGTTATCTCAGCAAATAGTCGGCTCTGATCAGCATTTAGAAGGGTGGTTATTTCCTGATACCTATTATTATCATGCTAATGATACGACAAGCTCAGTGCTCAAACGAGCGCATAAAATAATGCAAAATGTACTTGATGAGGCTTGGCAAAACAGGGCTGCTGATTTACCGTTTAAAACGGCCTACGAAGCATTGATTATGGCCTCAATTATTGAAAAAGAAACAGGCCTTGCCAGCGAACGGCCATTAATAGCCTCTGTATTTACTAATCGACTAAATACAAAAATGCGCTTGCAAACTGATCCAACCGTGATTTATGGCATTGGTGCTGACTTTGATGGTGATATAAAACGTAAAGATTTAACTAATCATACTCCGTATAATACATATAAAATTAATGGCTTACCGCCTACGCCGATTGCTATGCCGTCAAAAGCGGCAATACTTGCAGCAGTCAATCCACCTGAGTCTGAGTACCTTTATTTTGTTGCCAAAGGCGATGGTAGCCATCAATTTTCTAAAACCTTAAAAGAACATAACAAAGCAGTACAAGATTACTTACGTTATCAAAAACAGTTAAGCAAATCAGAGTAAAAAATATAAAACGAGAAAGCCGATTAATGCTTTCTCAAACTAAAAAGAGAGATCATGACAGCAGCAAAATTTATTGTGATTGAAGGCTTAGAAGGGGCCGGTAAATCGACAGCTATAGCAATTTGCCAACAGTTTTTAGAGCAGCACAAAGTTGATTTTATTAATGTACGCGAGCCCGGCGGGACACCCATCGCTGAAGCACTGCGCACTATTGTAAAAGATAACCATGTCGAACAGATTGCCAGCGAAACAGAATTACTGCTGATGTATGCAGCCCGTTCGCAACTGCTACATAATGTTATTCGTCCAGCACTTGCTAAAGGACAATGGGTATTAGGCGATCGTCACGATCTATCATCGCAGGCTTACCAAGGCGGCGGACGTGAAATTGCCGCTACTACGTTAGATTCTCTCGCCAATATTGTATTAAAAGGTTTAAAACCAGATCTGACCATTTATTTGGACATTGAACCTGCGGTGGGCCTTGCCCGTGCGAAAGGACGCGGTGAACTGGATCGTATAGAACAACAAGCATTGAGTTTTTTTGAACGTACCCGCGCACGCTATTTAGAACTCGCATATAGTGATGACACTATTAAAACAGTTAATGCAGGTCAAAGTATGCAATTAGTACATCAAGATATTATTACCGTGCTTGAACAATTTATGAAAAGTAACAATTAACATGATTTATCCTTGGCTTAGCAATGTTGAGCAGCAATTAGCAGCCAGTTTTAATGCTGGGCGTTTTCACCATGGACAATTATTTAATGGTCAACAAGGTGTTGGTAAGCGCGCCTTAGTGGAGCAGCTGGCTAATGCATTATTGTGCTTGTCTGCAACTAACTTAGTCCCTTGTGGGCATTGTAAGAGCTGCCATTTAAATCAAGCAGTTACTCATCCTGACAAATATGTAGTGCAAGCTGATGGACAAAGCATTGGTGTGGATGATATTCGCAGTGTCAGCGATTTCATGCATCAATCAGCGGCGCAAAATGCCAATAAAGTGGTGGTGATCAATGATTGCCATAAAATGACCACAGCGGCGGCCAATGCCTTACTTAAAACGTTAGAAGAGCCCAGCCCGCAGCGATTTTTGTTACTAACAACGAGTGCGACAACGCAATTACCGGCCACTATTTTAAGTCGCTGCGCGCTTACACAAGTAAAAGTGAATGACGCCAATGTTGCTATGAATTGGATTTCCCAACTGCACGTTCCTGCATATCCATGGTTAAAAATGTTTACCCAGCAGCCATTATTGATTGCCCGTTGGCAACAAGATGAGCAGCTGGAAGTAATCGATGAATTGTATAAGTTTGCAACTGAGCTAAAACAAGGCCATAATTTCAGTGCGTTAGTTGATATTATCAGTAAAGATACAGAGCGTGTTCGCGTCTTTTGTTTATTTTTAAGCGAACAATTAAAACAACAACTCATTGCTGGAATGGATTTTGATTCATATCAGAGTGCGCAAAATGCATTGGCCGAATTTGTGCAAAACAGTACACAGATATTAGGATTGAACTTGCCGTTGGCAGTGTCTCGTTTAGCGTATCGTTTACGTAAAAGCTATAAGTAGGATTATTGTGCAAGAATTATTAGTCGATTTAGATGATCTAGATGAATTATACCGCTGCTATATGCCGTATTTAAAAAATGGTGGACTATTTGTGCGCACTAATATGCGTTATGAGATGGGTCATTCATTGGCATTAAAAGTGACATTACCGGATGCGCTTGAAGATGATGTAATAACCGGAAAAGTTACATGGATCACGCCACAAGGCGCGCAAAGTTCTAATCCACCGGGCATTGGTATTAGTTTTATCGATGATAAAACGAACCTAAATGTGAAGATCGAAAAACTACTAGGGACTATGTTAAACTCTGGTAATCCAACTTATACCATGTAGTAAGCAGTAACATGATTGTAGATTCTCATTGCCATTTAGACCGACTCGATTTTGATAAACTCGATTTAAACTTAGACCAAGTACTTGATAGTGCACGGGCTAAACAAGTTGAACACTTTTTATGTGTGAGTGTCACACTTGATCAATTCCCTAGTATGCTAGAAAAAATTCAAGGCTATAGTGATGTCTCTGCCTCGTGTGGTGTTCACCCGCTTGATCAAAAAGACGCACTTGATAAACAACGCTTAATTGATTTAGCAAGCCACGATAAAGTAGTAGCAATTGGCGAAACAGGGCTTGATTACTATTATTCGAAAGACACCCATGCCGTGCAACAAGCAAGTTTTGTGGGTCATATTGAAGTGGCGAACGAGTTACAAAAACCACTTATAATTCATACTCGCGATGCGCGCGACGACACCATAAACTTAATGCGTGAACATAACGCACAAAAGTGTGGTGGTGTATTGCATTGCTTTACTGAAGATTGGGATATGGCTAAAAAAGCCATCGACTTAGGCTTTTATATTTCTATCTCTGGCATTGTGACCTTTAAAAATGCCGTAGAGCTTAAAGATGTTGTTAAACAAATCCCTCTTGATAGATTATTAATCGAAACAGACTCGCCTTATCTAGCGCCAGTACCGTATCGTGGGAAAACTAATCAGCCCGCTTATGTGCAAGATGTTGCTTATTACATTGCTGATTTAAAAGGTATTAGCTACAAAGAGCTAGCCAAAGCGACTACGGAAAACTTCTACTCATTGTTCAACTTAGTGAACAAAGGTTAATTAGCATATGAGCACAGCATCACTTCCTCTATTAATAATGGGGCCGATGGTGCGCCGAGCTGATGCTGCAGAGGTTTGCATACAGTTTGCAACGTCTGTAGCATCACAATTTAGTATTGAATTTGATGATATAGACGTTTTTAGTGAGCAACAGAGCATTGCTTTAGGTACTCATCTTTACTTGCACTTTGTGATCGTAAAACCGATTGCCGCAACATTGCCTGTTAATCAGCTGATCAGCTACCGCCTATTAAACAGCAACTTAGACGTTGATTTAAGTGATTTTTGTTATCAAGGAAAAGCCACCCCTGAATTTGTGATCCCGCAAAAACTTGAGCAGATTTTACATGGCTCATGCCGTAACCCACATCATCCTGCAAAAGATAGCTTAGTGGCTGCGAATGATTTTCAACAGCAAAATCGCAGTGTAAATAAAACCGGGGCGGATGTTTTACTGCTCTCTGGTGATCAAGTGTATGCCGATGATGTTGCTGGTGCGATGTTATTAGCAATTGAACGACTGATCAGCGTATTAGGAATATACCAAGAGCAACCACTGGCAATTGATTTACCTGCACAGTTAAGTGAACAACTTTATCAGCGCCACTTATATTTACCGACGGTCCCTTGGCAAAAACGCAATAAAATAGGGGTTGGCTATTGGCTAAAAAAAGATGAGCCACATTTTTCAAGCTTAAAAGCTGCAAATCACTTGATCTTTTTTGAAGAGTTTATAGCCCTTTATTTACTCAATTTTAGCCCGTTACTGTGGGACTTAATTGACTTTGATAGTATTAGCTATCAAGCAAGCTCGCCCAAATGCCAGCAAGTTTTTGATAATGAAAAAGCAGCTTTAACGGATTTTAAAAATGGCTTAGTACACGTTCAGGTGCTACTGGCAAATATTTCAACGTTAATGATGTTTGACGATCATGATGTTACCGATGATTGGAACTTGACGGCTGGTTGGGAGCAGGTTATTTACCAACATCCAGTTAGCCGCCGTATTGTTAATAATGGCTTGATCAGTTATTGGCTGATGCAAGGCTTTGGCAATGATGCAGGTCATAAAACAGCTGCTTTACTTGATGCGTTTAAGACGAGTTTTTCTGAGCAAAAACAATGGCAATTTAAAGCGTTTGATAAAACCATTCTCGAGTTTAATCATTGGCATTATGAGTTGAATACTGTGCCTAAAGTGGTCGTGCTGGATACCCGCACTCATCGTTGGCGTAATGAGCAAAACTTTAATGAGCCCTCTGGTCTACTTGATTGGGAGCGTCTCACTGAGCTCGAAGAAAGTTTAGTGACTCATGAACAAGTGATCATTGTCTCACCCGCACCGGTGTTTGGCGTTAAATCAATTGAAGCTATTCAGTCATTGTTTAATATTTGCGGACAGCCATTATTAGTTGATGTTGAAAACTGGATGGCCCACGAAGGCTCAGCTAAAAAGTTACTGGATACCTTTCGCCGTGACGATACCCCTAAAGAAACGCTTATTTTATCGGGTGATGTACATTACTCATTCTGTTTTTCCGTACAGAAACGCTTTGGTAAGCACCCCAATAGAATTTGGCAACTTACTGCCAGTGGTATTAAAAATGAGTTTCCGCGTAAATTAATTAACGTGCTGGATAAGTTAGACTCGATTTTATACGCGCCGAAAAGCCCGTTAAACTTTTTTACAAAGCGTTGGCAGATGGAAGTCGATAAACATCAAACCATCGGGGAGGGGCAAAAATACTTGGTGAGTGATTCAGCGATTAGTTTGATTGAATTACAACAAGGAAAGCTGGCGCGTTATCAGTTACTCCATCCCGATAATCGCACCACAGAGTTTGATTTAAGCAATGATTAATTTAATGGTTTGCGCTGTTGTCTTACATAGTCGCTAACGTTACTTACTGTATCTAACCAATAACCGTTAGCAGGATCTTTCAGATAAACAAGCAATTGCTCGAGTACTTTTGCGTCAGTGGTATATTGATCTCCGTTACCAATTTCATGGCCCGCCAAAATCAACCAAGCATTATTTTCCCGTAATTGATCCAGCATGGTAATGATTTCATCAAAACTCATTCCGTCGATCCTAAGTCCTGTTAGCTGTGCAAAATCAGTAAAATTAGGATTATTAGCTGACTCATCTAACCAAGTTCGGCCGCTGTCAAAATGTTTAGCGATTAAAGGCACGTAGCTCTTAGTATCAATGCCCCGGCCAACAAATGTATTGCCGCACGGATAAGCAAAGGCGCGAGGGGTCACTCCTAAATGATCTTTTAGGTATTGCTGCGCTGATAAAATATCATTTTCAAGCCACTTGAGTGTAGTGTGTTCAAGTGATAAGTCTTGTGCTCTTAACCATTCAAAATTCCCTGTACATACGTGGCTGCTGGTATGATTTGCAATTTCATGGCCCGATTTTACCGCGTCTTGCCACTGAGTTAGGCGCTGCTTGACGTTAAAAGGGGAAACATAAAAAGTTGCTTTGACTTGGTGCCTGTTCAAAATCGCAGCGCCAACATCGACTTGGCTGTGACGGGCATCATCAAACGTGATACTCACAGCATTTTGCGCTTTATGCGGGTAATTAAAACCAAGGTATTTTTGCGACTCAGGATTGGCAATAACAGAGAATGACAGTACTGAAATAGTCATGATCAATGAAGATATTTTTAACATGGTAGTCCTTACACTTTCTTAGTCTATATATAGAAACAAGTTATGTGTAATAAAGCAATGATTACCTATGTGACTGAGACTGAATAAATTTCAAGACGATAGCTTATTTATAGACAAAAAAACGCCCAGAACGAATCCGCATTGTTCTGGGCTTAGGGGATGGCTCTAATGAGCCTGCGCTAACTTTAAAAACACCTTCTAAGTTCATTAAGGGAGAAGTAGAAAGTAATATTAAGTGTAGTTAACATATGTAAAAAAACCCAATAAATGATGATTTTTTATACTGCTTATAAAACAACTGTTTGTCTTAAAACGAAGCGCAAAGCTTAAATTTTATACATTGGTTGTTGCCAACTTATCCACACCTTATTATTATCACCAGCTGATCAGTTGAGTGTTTTGTACTAAATCTCGAGGTAAGGAGTTTTTAATTTTATTTTTTTGCCATTTTCCAAGCCCTATCGGACAGCCACAAAGGGTTAAAACCACTTCGCCAAGTGCGTTGCTAGGTTCGCTTAAACGAATATCTTTACCTTGAAAGTAGTCATTGGCCTGCTCGTTACTTAGCGCAATTACATTAGCCTTACATTGGCCACCAAATACGGTGGCAAATTCGTGGTTAAGACGCACCCCATTTTTGTGGATCATGCCGAGGTGGATACCAAGTCGCGCGTATTTTATTTTGTTTTCAATGGCGGCAAACTGCTCAGGGAATAGCCACAGTTCTTTATCGCGCTGCATTAGTGAGCCGCTGAGTGATGTCAGGTCAAATTGTTTTTTTAGCTCAGTGTAAAATGCTTGGCTGGATTTTTTGTCAAACGGCTGAAAAGGGAATGCACCTTTTTTTACTTTTTGATTTGGATTATCGCAGCTAGCAAGCTTTTTAAACTTAGCAATAAAAAAGCCTTCGCTGTCGAATGTTTGCGGCCAGACATGCAAATAGCCTTCGCTGGTTGTGGCTCGCTCTGCACCTGCAAACAAATGATCTAATGGTTGTATTTCAAGATGTTCTGTAAACTCAGTGAGAAGATATTCGCACACTTGCTGATTTTCGAGCGGGGTTAAAGTACAGGTTGAATAGACTAATGTACCGCCTGGTTTTAATGCATAGAAAGCGCTTTTTATTAAGTTTTTTTGCACTTTGGCAATATCAATGTTTGACTCAATCGACCAATTCTTTAAGGCATCAGCATCTTTTCGAACCGTACCTTCGCCAGAGCATGGGGCATCGAGTAAAATACTGTCAAAGCATTCATACATATAATCGCCAAAAATAGCCCCATCAAAATGCGACAATGCACAATTGCCAACTCCCATACGCTTTAAGGTTGCGCTGAGTACTTTTAAACGAGATGACGACAATTCATTGGCAACCAATACCCCGTGATTATTCATTAATGCTGCTAATTGTGAAGTTTTAGAGCCAGGAGCGGATGCCATGTCGAGCACATGAGTTGCATCAGTTAATGCGTCTTTGAGTGCTATTGGTGGCAGCATCGAACTGGCTTCTTGTACATACATAGCGCCACTTAAATGTAGATCCGTGTTACCCAGTGCCAGAGCTTGCTCTTCATGTTCACTGCGCTCTAACCAAAAACCTTCGCTACACCATGGGATTGGGCTTAATGTCCAGCCTCTATCAAGGGCATACTGCTGAAAATCCTCAACCGACATTTTAAGCGTATTGACACGTACAGATTTACGAAGCGGTCTGCGACAGGCATTGAGAAAGTCATCCAATGTTAGGTGTGCAGGTAAATAGGTCTTTACGTCATCTATAAAATGCTGGGGAATATAGGTATTGGCGTCCAAGGTCGTGCTCACAGAGAATTTTAAAGTTGTATTCTAGCATTATTAGTGGCTCAGAGCAGTGCCTTAAATAATCTTTTAAAGTATGCAAACCTGTCGACACTTGGTGCATAAATGTGTGTTTTAAGTGTTTTTAAACATTATTTATTATACTTATGTCGACAATAGCCGTTTTAAAACGCAGTTTTTACTGATTTAGGGTTGACACATTTACAGCTAAAGACCATAGTGTATCCGTAAATTGTCGACAATCTTGGAAAGGTGAATAATGACGCAAGATGCTTTTAGTGAAACACCTATTACTACCGCCTCAGATCAGGTATTTGTGGATATGCGTCGAGAAATTGTCGAAGGCAGTATTGTTCAAGGTAGCAAGATATCCGAGCCAGAACTGGCAAAGCGTTATGGTGTAAGCCGTGCAACGCTTCGTGAAGCGCTTAACCGCCTTGAAAGTTGTTATTTAGTTGAGCGTAAAGCGAATGTGGGTTGTCGTGTTGTGGCACTTACAGCTGAACGTTTAATAGAAGTATATCAAGTTCGCAGTGCGCTTGAAGGTTTAGCGTGTCGTTTAGCTGCCGACAATATGGCACCGGATGAAGTACAAAGTTTAAAGCAATTACTTAATCAGCATCTGAAAACACAACGTGTAAAAGAGGGTGAGTCTTACTATCAAGAAGCCGGCGATCTGGATTTTCATTATCGCATTATTAAAGGCAGTAAAAACGACCACCTTATTCACTTATTGAGTAACGGACTTTATCAGTTAATTCGTATGTATCGTGTGCAAATGGGTATGGTTGGGCCTCGCGTATCAAAAGCGTTTGATGAGCACTTAGCCATTATTAATGCGATTGAAAACCATGATGGGGAATTAGCTGAGTTATTGATGAAGCGCCATATCAGTGCATCGCAAGCCAATATACAAACGAAGTTTAATTTACATGCCGCGCAAAATGAGCGCGCGGAGCAGTAAAAACGTCATATTAAACCATTAAAAAATATAAGTTGTCATAAAGCAACCCCGTTCAAAGTTAGGAGAATGTAATGTCAGCAGGATTAAAATTTAAACAGGCGATTGCCAATAATCATCCATTACAAGTCGTCGGCACAATCAACGCTTACACGGCGATGATGGCTGAAAAAATGGGTCATCAAGCAATTTACCTTTCAGGTGCAGGTGTCGCGAATGCTTCATTTGGTATGCCTGATTTGGGGATGACCAGTCTTGATAATGTTTTGGAAGATATTCGCCGCATCACAGGTGCCAGCGATTTACCATTACTTGTTGATGCCGATACTGGTTGGGGTGGAGCATTTAATATTGCTCGCACAGTCAAAGAGATGACCAAAGCTGGCGCGGCGGGGTTTCATATTGAAGACCAAGTAGCGCAAAAGCGGTGCGGCCATCGCCCGAACAAAGAAATTGTCTCGCAAAGCGAGATGGTTGACCGTATTAAAGCAGCTGTTGATGCTAAAACTGACAGTGACTTTTACATTATGGCGCGTACTGATGCGTTTCAAAAAGAAGGCTTAAATGCCGCGATTGAACGTGCAGCAGCCTGTGTTGAAGCTGGTGCCGATGCTATTTTTGCAGAAGCCGTACACGATCTTGCCGACTATCAAGCCTTTACCAAAGCGATTAATGTGCCTATTTTGGCCAACATTACTGAGTTTGGCCAAACGCCAATTTATACTAAAGAGCAACTAAGTGATGTAGGCGTAGAAATGGTGCTTTACCCACTCAGCGCGTTCAGAGCAATGAATAAAGCGGCACTTAACGTCTATTCAGCAATTTTAAATGAAGGGTCTCAACAGAGCCAAATTGAAAATATGCAAACACGTGCTGAGCTTTATGACTTTTTAGATTATCACTCGTATGAAAATACACTCGATAACCTTTTTTCAGCAAAATCTGATAAATAATAATAAATTCAACAGGAGACACATCATGGTAGATAAAGCATTAGGCGGCGCAGGACTTCGCGGACAAGTAGCAGGCCAAACAGCACTTTGTACAGTAGGGCAAACCGGTTCAGGCTTAACGTATTGTGGTTACGACATTGCAGAGCTTGCTGAAAAAGCGCAGTTTGAAGAAGTATCTTTCCTGCTTTCGCGCGGTGAATTACCGACCTCTGCAGAGCTTAGCGAATACAAAGCTAAACTAAAAAGTTTACGTGGTTTACCACCGGCACTGAAAACTGTACTTGAAAACATTCCAAAAGACGCGCACCCAATGGATGTTATGCGTACAGGTTGCTCTATGCTAGGTAACCTTGAAATGGAGCATGATTTTAGTCAGGCTAATGATGCCATTGACCGTATGGTTGCGGTATTCCCAAGCATTATTTGTTACTGGTATCGTTTTACTCACGACGGTGTGCGTATTGAAACACAAACTGATGATGACTCAGTTGGCGCGCATTTTTTAACGCTACTACATGATAAAGCGCCATCAGAGTTATTTGCTCAAGTGATGAATGTATCGCTGATTTTATATGCAGAGCATGAATTTAATGCCTCAACCTTTACTGGTCGCGTTTGTGCATCGACATTATCTGACATTCACTCTTGTGTAACAGGTGCCATTGGCACGTTACGTGGCCCATTACATGGCGGCGCGAATGAAGCGGCAATGGATATGATTGAAGGCTTTAAAGATGCAGACCATGCAGAGCAAGAAATCATGGGCATGCTGGAGCGTAAAGATAAAATTATGGGCTTTGGTCACGCAATCTATCGCGAATCAGATCCACGTAATGTGATCATTAAAAAGTGGTCTGAAAAACTCGCTGCAGAGCTAGGCGACGAGGTACTTTATCCAGTATCAGTGCGCTGTGAAGAAATTATGTGGCGTGAGAAGAAGTTATTTTGTAACGCAGACTTTTTCCATGCATCGGCGTATCACTTTATGGGCATTCCAACTAAGTTATTCACCCCTATTTTTGTTATGAGCCGTGTAACAGGCTGGACCGCACACGTAAAAGAGCAACGCGCTAATAACCGTATTATTCGTCCAAGTGCAGATTACACTGGGCCAGAAGCGCGTAGTTATACGCCAATCGAATCACGTTAAGACTATTAAAGGTGGGCGAAAATACGCTCACCTTTTATTTTTTGCACATTGCCACTAGCGCATAGTTTTTAAGGCCTCTTTTTTCATACATCCCTTAAACACGCTATACGTGTGCGACCACCGTCACCAAATTAGCGAGTCTTGTAATGACTATCATAAACAATACTAAATACAGAAAACCCTTACCTAACTCTAATGTCGATTATTTTGACACCCAAGCTGCAATTGATGAAATTAAGGCTGGTGCGTACGCAGCCTTACCCTATACATCACGTGTTTTAGCAGAGAATTTAGTACGCCGCTGTGAGCCGCAAATGCTAACCGCAGCACTGTCGCAGCTTATCGAACGCAAACAAGATTTAGATTTCCCTTGGTATCCCGCGCGCGTAGTCTGTCACGATATTTTGGGACAAACAGCGCTGGTTGATTTAGCTGGCTTGCGTGATGCCATTGCAGCCAAAGGCGGCGATCCAGCTAAAGTTAACCCAGTAGTACCAACACAGCTGATTGTTGATCACTCATTAGCCGTTGAATACGCAGGGTTTGATCCTGATGCTTTTGAAAAAAACCGCGCTATTGAAGATAGACGTAACGATGACCGTTTCCACTTTATTAATTGGACTAAAACTGCGTTTAAAAATATTGATGTGATCCCTCCGGGTAACGGCATTATGCATCAAATCAACCTTGAGAAAATGTCGCCGGTGATCCAAAGCCGCGATGGGATTGCTTTTCCTGATACCTTAGTCGGTACTGATAGCCACACACCGCATGTTGATGCGTTAGGTGTCATTGCAGTAGGTGTTGGCGGCCTTGAAGCCGAAAGCGTGATGCTTGGCCGCGCCTCTTATATGCGTTTGCCTGATATTATTGGTGTTGAACTCAGTGGCAAACGTCAACCGGGTATTACAGCAACGGATATCGTGCTTGCGATCACTGAGTTTTTACGTGGCCAGCGTGTCGTATCAAGCTATTTAGAGTTTTATGGTGAAGGCGCAGATGCATTGACATTAGGCGATCGCGCTACTATCTCAAATATGACACCAGAATTTGGTGCCACCGCAGCGATGTTTTATATCGACCAGATGACCATTGATTACTTACGCCTAACAGGACGTGAAGAAGAGCAAATTGCCTTAGTTGAAAATTACGCAAAAACTACCGGTCTGTGGAGCGACAGCCTAAAAACAGCGCAGTACGATCGGGTATTAAAATTTGATCTATCAAGCGTTGGCCGCAATATTGCTGGACCGTCAAATCCGCATCGCCGTGTTTCAACCAGTGATTTGGCAGTGCAGGGGATCTCTGGGGTTGTTGAAAATGAAGATGGTTTAATGCCGGACGGTGCCTGTATTATTGCTGCTATCACTAGTTGTACGAATACCAGTAATCCACGTAACGTCATTGCAGCTGGTCTTATTGCGCGTAATGCAAATGCGAAGGGCTTAACTCGCAAGCCATGGGTTAAAACCTCATTAGCACCGGGTTCAAAAACAGTGCAATCGTATCTTGAAGATGCCAAATTACTGTCAGAATTAGAGCAACTTGGTTTTGGTATTGTTGGCTTTGCGTGCACTACGTGCAACGGTATGAGTGGCGCGCTTGATCCCGTTATTCAACAAGAAGTGATTGATCGCGACCTATACGCCACGGCTGTGCTCTCTGGTAATCGTAATTTTGATGGCCGTATTCACCCATACGCTAAGCAAGCATTTTTAGCGTCTCCGCCATTAGTAGTTGCCTATGCCATTGCAGGAACTATTCGTTTTGATATTGAAAAAGACGTACTCGGACAAGATCAGCAGGGCAATGACGTAACCTTAAAAGATATTTGGCCATCAGATGAAGAGATTGACGCAGTGATTAAACAAAGCGTAAAACCTGAGCAGTATAAGAAGGTTTACGAGCCGATGTTTAATTTAACCGTTGATTACGGTGAAGATAACGACCCACTTTACGATTGGCGCCCACAAAGTACTTATATTCGCCGCCCGCCATATTGGGAAGGCGCACTCGCTGGTGAGCGTACCATGCAAGGCATGCGCGCATTAGCGGTACTTGGCGATAACATCACAACTGATCATTTATCACCGTCAAATGCAATTATGGCCAGTAGTGCAGCAGGTGAGTACTTAACGCATATGGGTGTGCCAGAAGAAGACTTTAATTCTTATGCAACGCACCGCGGCGACCATTTAACTGCACAACGTGCAACTTTTGCTAATCCTAAATTACTTAATGAAATGGTGATTGAAAATGGCGAAGTGAAACAAGGCTCATATGCCCGTATTGAGCCTGAGGGCACAGTTACTCGGATGTGGGAAGCAATCGAAACCTATATGCAGCGCAAACAACCATTAATTATTGTTGCAGGAGCTGACTATGGACAAGGTTCTTCTCGTGATTGGGCAGCCAAAGGCGTGCGTTTAGCAGGCGTTGAAGTTATTGCTGCAGAAGGTTTTGAGCGTATACACCGTACTAACTTAATTGGTATGGGTGTATTACCGCTGGAATTTAAAGCGGGCACCACCCGTAAAACGCTTAAGCTAGATGGTAGTGAAAGTTACGATGTAACTGGTGAATTAACACCAGGTGCGAGCGTTAATTTAACGATTACCCGCACTGATGGTGAAGTATTAAATGTGCCAACAAAGTGCCGTATTGATACTCAAGAAGAACTATCCATTTATGCTGCAGGTGGCGTATTACAACGCTTTGCTCAAGACTTTTTAGAAGCCACGCAAAGTGTATAAGGAAAACAGCTATGACATTTAAACCACAAATTAAAGTACCTGCCACCTACATGCGCGGTGGCACTAGTAAAGGGGTATTCTTTAATCTCAGCGATTTACCAGAGGCTGCACAAGTGGCAGGTTCTGTGCGAGATAATTTATTGCTGCGAGTGATTGGTAGCCCAGATCCATATGGCAAACAAACCGATGGTATGGGGGGGGCTACTTCTAGTACCAGTAAAACCGTTATTTTAAGTAAAAGTGAGCAAGCTGATCACGATGTTGATTACTTATTTGGCCAAGTTGCTATTGATAAAGCGTTTGTTGATTGGAGCGGAAACTGCGGCAATTTAACTTCTGCAGTTGGCGCATTTGCAATTAGTAATGGTCTTGTTGATGCTAGCCGTATTCCAGAAAACGGTGTGGCTATAGTGCGAGTTTGGCAAGCTAATATTAAAAAAAGCATTTTAGTGCATGTGCCAATGACCAATGGTGAAGTACAAGAAACGGGTGACTTTGAACTCGACGGAGTGACATTTCCCGCCGCTGAGGTGAAATTAGAGTTCATTGATCCAGCGGATGGCGATGGTGCGCTATTTCCAACAGGCAATGTGGTTGATGAACTAGCAGTCCCTGAGTTTGGTGTACTTAGAGCCACTATGATCAACGCGGGTATCCCTACTATTTTTGTTAATGCAGCAGATATCGGCTATACCGGCACTGAACTTCAAGATGATATAAATAATGACGAACAAGCATTAGCTAAGCTTGAGTCTATTAGAGCGCATGGAGCAGTAAAAATGGGCTTGATCGCTCATATTAGTGAGGCGGCAGCGCGTCAACATACACCAAAAGTGGCATTTATTAATAAACCAATGAAATATCTAGCTTCAAGCGGTAAAGAAATTCACAGTGATAATATCAACCTACTGGTACGTGCCATGTCGATGGGGAAACTTCATCATGCCATGATGGGGACTGCCGCTGTTGCAATCGGCACCGCAGCTGCGATAGCAGGATCGCTCGTTAATCTTGCAGCTGGTGGCGGTCAGTTGAGCGAAGTTAATTTTGGCCATCCGTCAGGTACATTAACTGTAGGCGCGCAAGCGATACTTCAAAACGGTAAGTGGCAGGTAACCAAGGCCAGTATGAGTCGCAGTGCTCGTGTGCTAATGGAAGGCGTTGTCCGAGTACCTGAGGCGAATTAATTAATGTAAGAAAACGAAAAGTGACTGCTAAGTTACTTTTCCTCTCTTATTTATGTGAATGAATGTAAATGGATTTGCATTATTTTATATCTTTCGGTTAACATTTCATCTCTTATCTGTTCCCCAATCAATTAAAAAACAAATGAAAAATAATTAAGAACTTGTTTTTAAATGTTTTTATTTTTTATTTTCTTACTGGATATATAAATTCTTTGAGCCTGTCAGTTGATTATTTACAGGTGTAATTAAAATTACATTTTTCCATAAATTGTCATATATTGGTGGTAAGTTGATAACATGTAATAACAAAGTAGCTTATTGCGTTAACTTGATACGGTTTGATACATAATTTTAACTTAAATGACTGTTGATATTAATATAGGCTACGATTTCAGTAATGCTATTTGCTAACAAGCACTCTAGGAGATTTTCATGGCGAAAAGAATAATTAAATTTACCCCAATTGCAGCCTCGGTTGCATTGACTCTCGGCCTAACTGGTTGTGGTTCAGATAATGATAATAACTATAACAAGCCTGACCCAGTTACAGTATATAAAGGCGAAGTCAGCACTAATTTTAATACCCAAGTATCTGGGAAAGCGGTAAAAGGTTCGTTAAAAAATGCTGTAGTGACAGTATCTACAGTCGATGACTCGGGTGAACCTGTTCCCGTTGCGTATCGTTTAGAGGCTGCGTCTGATGCAAGCTATACTGCAGAATCGACGACTTCTCAAGCTGATGCTGATGCCAAAGCACAGGCAATGGTTGCGGCAGCTAATCCAACTGAGACAATGACATCAATCACGGGTGCATATAATATTTACCTTGAAGACGGCTTTACGGGAGCACTTTATATTACGGTGAGTACGTCGAAAGAAGATGATAACAGTATGGTTAAATGTGATTCATTTACTGGTTGTGGCAGCTATGATGAAGCCCCAGCAGCATCTGAAGACGCTGGGATGATAAATAATGGTGATACTGCGATTGATTTTGGCGAATGGTACAAAGACGATCTTGAACTACAGGTTGTTAAGTTTATTAAAGCGCCAGTAGCGCCTGCAAGTGCTCGTGGTATTAATTTTGCGGAAGGTGATGGGAGTGGTGCACAGCAGTACTTTGCTAATGTGACTCTTTATACAAGTATTGCAGCAAAAATATTGTTAGATGGCGCTAAAGATGGTTCAACAGTCTCCGATGAAGCAGTTGCAGCGGCAAGTTTAAAAACATTAATTCAAATATTAGGCCCTGATACCGCAATTAAAGCAGCTTCTTTACTTGGTGATATTTCTCTTGGTGGTGCGGTTGACTTCAGTGATATTGGCGAAGGTGATTCACTGGATGCAGGTACTTTGGCATTAGTTCAAACTGCCGTTTCATTGCAGTCTGTTGCTGGGGCGGGTGCCAATGGCTCATTAAAAGACCTGATTGCAAGTTTGTCTGCCGCGGTTACAGAAGGCAAAGTAAGCAACAGTGACAATGAAATTGTCCAAAAGATTGCAGCTGAACTACAAAAAGCCGTTGAGAATACTAGCCTTATTTTTGCCGCAGTAGTAACAGGTGAAGGCATTGATGAAGCATTTACTAAAGTTGCTGAAAACTTAGGTATTACCGATCCTGATGAGATTGCAAAACTCAAAGATAAAGCCACTAAAGCTGTTGAAGATGTGCAAGCAAAAGCAAAAGAAAAAGGCTTAGATAAAGATTTAAATGAAACCGCAAAAGAAGTAAAAAAAGCATTAGAGAAGATTGGCTGTGAAGATAACTGTGATGCTGGTGATGACTTTGTAGCTAAAGTAGCTGCAGAATTAGAATCACAAATAACAACTATCACTAGCGCATTAGCAACTGCTACAACTTCCGTTTCTAAGGGCGTGACTGAACTCAATACAGTTAAAGAATTGGGGGATGCAGGTTTAGATACAACGGATAAAGTACTCGCTTATAGTTCAGCAGTATTCACTTTATCGGGTAATAAAGTAGCGTATAGCCAGTTGCAAGTAGAGCTTTCTGCTGCGCTTAATTCAGCCACTTCAATTGCCAGCACTGCCGCAGGTTTAGGGGATGAATATCAGCAACTAACAGATAAATCAGATGTGTTAGTCAATGCCATAACAGCACAACTTTCTGCCGTTGTTACGTTAATTAAAGGTATTGCAGAAGAAGAAGCACGTTCTAATGAGGCTGTAGCAGCATTTGAATTAGCACTAGATGTTGCCAAAAATAATGCTAGTGTTGCCAATGCCTCACTAGGTTCAGCTGATTCAGCTGCAATGGTTGCTCAAGCCGATTTATCGACGGCTATGATGGCTGTTGATGCAGCAATGCTTGATACAAAAGAAAATGCTGTAGCTGCTCTTGCATCAGCACAATCTGCAATTATCCAGGCTATGGCTCTTAGTACTAAAGCAGATGAACTTGCCAGTGCTGCTGACCAAGCTGAAACTGCTGCTGCATCGTTAGCGGCGATTGCTTCCGAAGAAATTGATAAAACAATGGCCGCTGAATTATCAGCAGCTGCAAAATTAAGTACTGCGTTTGCAACTGAACTTGCAGATAAAGCCGCTACTGCTCTTACAACAGCTACAACTCTTGAAACAAATGCTAAATCCACAATTGCTAAGTTTGAGCTGTTAGTTAAGGTAAAAGCAGGAACAGAACAAGCGCGTAGTGCTACGCTTATAACTAAAACTGGTGGCCAAGCTTTATTTGATATTTCAGAAGTAATCTACGACGTATTGACTGAAGCATGGGATTATGGCGATGAAGGAGTTGATGTGGTTTCAACTCGCTATCCAGCTTGGACTTATAGTTTTGATAAAGATGATTTAGAGCTGGATCTTATGAATACAGTAACAGGCGAAAAGGTTACTGTGAATGGCTCCATCAACAACAAAGCACTTATTTTTGCTTTTGGTGGTATGATAAAAAGCGAAGATGGTGCGGTTATTAAAATCGAAACACTAGCTAACATGAGTGATGCTTTAGAAGATTGTGTTGATGCTTACTATGGCGTAATCTCAACAGAGCAATCTGACTCATGTTTAGCAATTGACTTTGAGGAAGAAGTTAACTCAGATACGGCGATTGATGGAACTGTATTGGCTGTAAATGGTTGGAGCAGAGTCGAAATAATTGATGGTGATTCTGGTTTTGTGGGGACACTTTCATTAGCAGGAACCGACTCTTCTAGTATAGCTGCAATTACGGCTTCAGGATTAACTTCAGGCCTTAACTTTACCGCAACTATTTCTATTGATGGTAACTATCAAGAAGACCTTTACGGATTAGAAATTCAATTACATAATGGGTTTGGTTACGAGTTGTTCATTGGCGCTCGAGATGGTGAAGATTTCTCTGGGTCTGTTAATGCCAATTTCAATAATATGATTACGGAATTCGGACAGGTTACAGAAATAACAAATGGTATATCTGTTAAATATTATGATGGCGAAGTCATCGATTACACAGATATTACTTTCTTAGATTCGTCTAAGTAAAAGTAACTTTAAGAGGGAGAGTACTCTCCCTCTTAGCTAAAATAATAACAAGTGAAATAAGTATGAAAAAAAAAATTCTCACGTTAGGATTTTCCGCTTTTTTAATTACCCCTATTAGTTACGCTGCAGAGCAGTTTCAAGTCTTTACCACATTCGATTCAGAAGTGTACACAGAGACCCAACCAGTTAAAGCATTTATAGATGATTTTGATGCTCCATTAACATCCGGTGATAGCGCCTTTACTTATAATGTTTTTGAGTTTGGTGTTGGCTATGGAAATTTTAAAGTCGGTTATCAAAGCCGCTTTGATTATGTTTTAAGCTTTGATGCGGATACCGCGCGTTATTTGCATACTGAAAAAAATGACCTGCCTTTTGAAGATAGAAATTATGTTTATTACCTAGACGGTAAGCAATCAACCACCAATGGGTTGTTTGTTTCATATGATTTCAAATTTTTAGACTCTGACGCATTAACAATAACGCCTAAATTAACGGTTTTTGCTAGTACGCATTTTCAAGATCTGAAAGTCGAAGGCACAGTCTATAGTGATGAGATCCAAGGCGCATTAACAGTCGACTCTTATTTTTCGAAAGATATTTTATTTAAGCGATTTACTCCAGATGAGAACCCATCCGGCTTAGGGTACAGCGTTGATTTAGCGGTTAATTGGAAAATAAACCATGATTTAAGCGTTGGGCTACTTGCACAAGACTTACTGTATGAAACTGAGTATGAAAAAAGCGGTTTTGCAAATGGTTATACAACAGAGGTCCCGTTTACTGAAAACGATGATGGGGATATTGTCACTGAGCCAACAGTACGCTTAGCAACGTCTGAGTATGGCAACGAAGTCACGCATAAATTTGATATGCCGGTGCGTATCAAAGTTTATGCAGATTATCGCATTAACGATTTGTTTTCTACTGAGCTGATGGTTAAACAATTTGATCAAGATACGTTTTCTCAATTAAAAGCACGCATGCACTTTTGGGATCATTGGGCAGTAATTGGTGGTTATGAAATAAAAAGTGAAGCATTTTTGCTTGGTATTGAGAACGATTATTTTGGTTTCAATATACAGACTGATAATCTCGATATTGATAAAGCGTATTATGCCAATGTAAATTGGTACCTGAAGTTAGCGTTTTAAGGACTTGTGATGTTTAAAAAACTTATATCAGTTAGTTTACTTATGTCATTAGTTGGTTGTGGTGGCTCATCAGATAATGGCACAGCAGACACTTTACCGGCCATGCTGGAAACGTCTTCTACGGTAAGCTTTTATATTGCTCCTTGGCAATCCACTGCGGGTACATTAACGATCATAAATGATAACACGGGCTCTATAGAAAATATTGACGTTGCAGATATTAACGATGTTACTTTATCAGCCACAACTTTAAATTTTCATCATGTTGAATTTACCTCAAATGCAACGACGTTAACATGTCCAAGTTTTGCAGGTTGTGGTCGCACAGTGAGAAATAATCCGAATGATGGGAATGCCAATCGTCGTATTGATTATCAAGAAGTGATGGATATGACATTAAGTTACCGTGCTGATTTTTTTGCAGCTCCGGGCGAAAATAAGGTCTATTTATCACCGATCAGCTCAGTGATTAGCGACAATAACTTAGACATAAGCATAACCACGCAGAGCTTGAGTGCGACACCTTTTTATCACCTTACTCACAGCCAACTAAATGACAACCTTGAAACCGAGCTGCTTACTAATGCACTGACTTTTGGTGTGATCTTAAAAAGAGCTGCGGATATCGAGGCGAGCTTAAATACAGCCAATAATACGGTGGTAGAACAACAGGCCCAGTTAGCAAGTTTGCCACTTTATCGTACTTTTGCAGATCGCTATGTGTCAGAGAATTTACTTAATGAAGATGGTAATCAATTATTGCAATCCGTCGTTGGAGAGGTCAAACAACAGCTCATTATGATTGGGAGTGCTAGCAATATTTCGCCACAAGAACGAGATGAAGAGCAATTACACTCTCGTGAGTTACTCGAAGATGTGCGTAATATAATAGGTGTGGCACGCTTACAAGAGCAAACGTACAGTGATGAGCTCAAACAAAAGCTGACTGAATTTGAAACAATATTAGGCGAAGACTCGCAACAAGCTATTATCGTTTTAGGGAATGTGCTTTATGACGTGCTCTATAATTTTTCGCCATTAAATAATACCGACGCAGGAGTTTATAATTTACAGGGACTGACAATAAACTACCAACAATCCCCTTATTCTTGGGCTATTAGTGGCCAGTATGATGATCATGACGTACAACTAGATTTGAATATTCCACAATGGCAAGTAAGTGGACTGTTGGGTAATAAAGTCTCCGGTATTATGAGTGCTAAAGTGATAGGCCAAGATACTCAACTAAACGCCGATGTGAGTGATTTAGTGCTGTCGTTTGATGGTACTGACGATCCATTTTCAAATGATCAAAGTGAAACAACCGGGCAGCTGAATATAGAGACAACGGTATCATTAGAAAACGCCAATAGCGGTGTGTTAACAGGTGACATAAAGCTAAACGCCGATCGCTTCGTTACTCCTTTTGAAGAGCTTGTGACAGTGGTATCTGGTTTTGACTTTAAGGGTCAGCTTGTTAGTGAAAATCAAACGACACAGTTTAACTTACAAGCAATCGAAGCAACGCCATTTATAAATGAAGCTACACAGAATCTTGCATTTGCTGTGCAATTGATAACGCCATTAAATGGCGCACCGGATTTTCAGTTTGCTTATGTTGGTCGTTTGAATCGTTTAGCTGATATTACCAATGCAGAGATTGCCTTACGGCTAAAGAATAGAGCACTTGAAATTAACTTACGTACAGTAGGCAATAATATTAATGCTGTGATCCACGGTGCTCAAGGTCGCTGGTTAGATGTTAAGCAAAAAGGTCGCAACTACAGTGGTGGATTATATTTTGGCGATACACAAATCGCAGATGTAACAGCGGTAAGAGGGGTGCCTGGTATATTATTTCCTGATGGGACATTTGAGTCGTTGTTTTAGTAGTATAAAGGCGCTTATTTGCTAATATTTAAGCGCTTTACTATTATCGGCTACACTGTTGCTTATTTTTTTCGATATAGGCTAAAAGTGTTCTTTGCTCTTTCATTTTACTTATCTCGTTATTGAGATCGGCTAAAATTTCCTGCCACTGTGGATTTGCTTTACTTACCATGTAATACAATGGTTTGTAAGCGAGAGCAGGGGATAATGGAACCAGAGCGTTTTTCATTTGTTGCTTTTCTTTTGCTGAAGCGACAGATTTTTCAATACTGGCAATTAACACATCATAATCGGCTACAATCAGGTTGACTCTCAGGCTCATTAGTAAATGAATTAGCTGATACTCATTATTGGCAATAATGGTATTAATTTTTTTTGAATCAATCAGCTCATCGAGTTCAGGGGTGTTTTTATATGATCGGACCACACCAATAATTTGATCTTTTATTGACTCTAAACTGCCGTTATAGTTTGAGTTATTACCTCTGAGTGCGATCAGTGACAAATTACCACCAGGAACTGCTGAGGATAAAGCCAGTAAATCATTGCGTGTTTTACTCGGCCTATTATCTGACATAATGGCATCATCAATAAAATACTCGGGAAATAAAATATCCGCTTTTCCTAACTCGGCTGCTCTAACCGCTCTCGCCCATGGAAAAAATTCAATATGCACACCATAGCCTTTTTGCAGCAACAGTTTAACGGTTAATTGAAACAGCCAGCCATTGTTGCACAATGATTCATCGATATAAGGAGCCCAATTTAACGTGACTAGTTTTAAAAGCCTTTTGCCACCAATGTTATAGGCATAACCATATTCATATCGTACTGCTGGCGCAATGATTGTTTGCTTACCCACTTGGTAACTAACAGGGGTCATAGTTGCCTGTGTGAACCCGCAAAATAACAATAAAAAGACTAAGTACTTTTTCATTTATTTGATAAGTTTTCGTAATTATTACTAAAGCTTAGTCGCATATATGCATTTAACAACTTAAAAAGACGATAACTAAAATGCATTGGCAATGTTTATCGTTGCAGCCGTTTGAAAAGGAACGGGTAAATGATGGCATGTTTTTTATGTGTTTTTATTGGCAAGGTAAGGAGTAACAGCAGCTATCAGCGCCTACACAAAAGTTACTTGGCTTGCTTAAAAATACGTTAGATGCAAGAATAAAGACGATAATTTATTCATTCTACATAAGGAACAATGTTTTGCGTTTAACGCCGCCCTAAGTTATTCCTCCCCTAAATCACCGCTGCGTGATACCTATATACCAAACATTGGTAGGCATTTATGTGCCGTTTTAATAAATAAAAAAACATTAATGAAAATGCGTTTGTCATCGTTTAGTAAAGCATTGTCGGTGTTTTATTGACTGCTGTATGCGCGTTAATGTTAACTACATGACAAGGTTTTTTATGTTAGAAAAAATAAAACGAGATTGGCTTTTTAACATCCGAGGGGACTTATTAGCAGGTACTGTGGTGGCGCTTGCGCTAATACCAGAAGCGATTGCTTTTTCTATTATAGCGGGCGTGGATCCTAAAGTCGGTTTGTATGCTTCATTTTGTATTGCCGTGGTTATTTCGATAGTGGGTGGACGACCAGGGATGATTTCTGCTGCTACTGGCGCTATGGCTTTACTGATGGTTACCTTAGTTAAAGAGCATGGTTTAGAATACCTTTTGGCGGCGACATTACTCACCGGTGTGATACAAATTATTGCAGGCTATTTAAAACTGGGGAGTTTAATGCGCTTTGTGTCTCGCTCCGTGGTTACAGGCTTTGTAAATGCGTTGGCAATTCTTATCTTTATGGCACAGCTGCCGGAGCTGACGAATGTAACATGGCATGTCTATGCGATGACGGCTGCGGGTCTTGGGATCATTTATTTATTCCCTTACTTACCGGTGATAGGCAGAACAATTCCATCACCACTAGTGTGTATCGTGGTTTTAACTTTGGTTGCAATGTTGGTAGGACTTGAGATTCGAACTGTTGGCGATATGGGCCAGTTACCAGATACCTTACCAATATTTTTATGGCCTGATGTGCCTTTTAACCTCGACACACTGCTAATAATTCTTCCTTATTCATTTGGCCTTGCTGTCGTTGGTTTATTGGAGTCGATGATGACAGCGACAATTGTTGACGACTTAACCGATACCGCTAGTGATAAAAATCGTGAATGTAAAGGTCAAGGGATCGCGAACATAGGTTCAGGTTTAATGGGAGGAATGGCCGGCTGTGCGATGATTGGCCAGTCGATCATTAATGTAAAATCAGGGGGCCGTGGCCGCTTATCAAGTTTTACCGCGGGTACTTTTCTGCTACTTATGGTGGTGTTTTTAGATGAATGGCTAAAGCAAATCCCAATGGCGGCATTGGTTGCCGTGATGATAATGGTGTCGATAGGCACCTTTTCTTGGAGTTCACTGCGAGATTTAAAGAAAAACTCATTATCAAGTAACATCGTAATGGTTGCCACGGTCGTTGTTGTTGTCGCAACGCATAACTTGGCCATGGGAGTATTGGTCGGTGTGCTATTGGCGACACTATTCTTCGCCAATAAAATTGGTCGTTTTATGGTTGTAAAGCCAGCGCAATCATCGGCTAATGAACGAGTATATCAGGTTGTTGGACAGGTGTTTTTTGCATCCTCAGAGCAGTTTATTGAGTCGTTTGACTTTAAAGAGGTCGTTGCTAAAGTAGTGATTGACTTAACCCATTCGCATTTTTGGGATATTACGGCAGTGTCGTCGCTTGATAAAGTTGTGATTAAATTTAGACGCGAAGGTGCAGAGGTCGAGATTATTGGTATGAGCGACGCGACAGCAACGATTGTTGACAAATTTGGCGTTCACAATGACCCTGAAGAAGTTGAAAAACTCATGGCAGGCCATTAAGGAGAGCACAATGAATAAAATTATTACTTGTATAGATGGCTCAATTTACACAGATGATGTGTGTAAGGCGGGGATTTGGGCGGCCAAGAAACTTAATAAATCGATGCTATTTTTGCATGCCATAGAAAAACAAAACGCTGCGATGATTGACGACTTAAGTGGCATAATTGGTTTTGGTGCAACTACATCATTATTATCAGAGATGGCGACACTGGATGAGCAACGCAGTAAATTAGCATTGCAAATAGGCAAAGAAATGTTAGAGCACGCGAGTGTATTTGCTAGCCAACAAGGGTGTAAGTCAATTGAAAGTAAGCAGCGCCATAGCGGTATTGTTGAGGCAATTTGCGACCTTGAAGATGCAGCGCGACTGATTGTTATTGGCCGAAGCGGTAAAACTCACGAACAGAATTTTAAAGCTATTGGGTCGCATATTGAGCAGGTTATTCGCCATGTTCATACACCTATTTTAATTGCCAATCGTCACTTTAGTGAGCCGAACAACTTTATGCTTGCTTATGATGGACGAGAAACAGCAGATAAAATGGTTAAACAGATTATTGCTGGTGGCTTGTTGCATCATTTAACGTGTCATTTAGTGACTGTAGAAAATGGCAAACATGATTTGTTGGAAAAATTTAAACGCACCGAAGCGCTGCTTGTTGAAAGTGGTTTTGAAGTCAAATCAAGCATTTTAGAAGGTAATATTTTTAGTTCTTTAATGGCATATAAAGCTAAAAATGAAATAGAAATGCTGGTGATGGGGGCCTTTTCGCATTCAAAAATAGCACATGCTTTTTTGGGCAGTAATACCCTAAAAATGATAGAAAACACCCAACTGCCGCTGGTGATTTTGCGTTAATTTTAGGTGAGTCAAAACGCAGTTTAATTATGCTTACACTGCGGTTTGGCTTTACTGATTAAACGATTGCTTTGTCCCAATATGGCGGCGTACCATAGTATCCGTTAATAAAATCAATAAAACACCTGATTTTATGTGGTAGTAATTTTCGGTGGGCATAAACAACATATAAACCAACAGTTCCCGTTGCAAATTGAGGTAAAACTTCGATCAACTTGCCACTATTAATGGCTTCACTGGCGATAAATGTAGGCTGTAATGCTATCCCTGCACCGGCGATAGCACAATCAACTAATACATCCCCATTATTACTTTGAAACTCGCTACTACGTTGCGTGTTTTTTACCCGTAACCACTGATATATTTCGTCTTTAGTATCCATTTCTGTATAGCTATAATGCAAGTATCGGTGGTTTTTTAGATCTTCAGGTTTTTCAGGAGTACCATGTTTTTCAAGGTAGTCAGGTGAGGCACATAAAATTAATCTAATGGGCGCGACCTGCTTGGCAATCAAAGACGAACTTTTGAGTCGACCAATACGCAGTGCTACATCATAACCTTCATCAACAATGTCAACTTTGCGGTCGTTCAGTTGCAAATCAACATTAACAAAAGGGTAATGTGATTGGAACTCAGTCACTAATTTACCCATGTGTTTTAACGCGAACGACACCGGAGCACTTATTCTCAGAGTTCCGGTTGGGTGCTGCTGTAAGCCCCCTAATTGTGAATCCATTTCATCAATGCTTAACAATATCTGTTGCGCATGCTGAAAATAATGAGTGCCAGCTTCAGTGAGGCTCACTTTACGGGTAGTGCGATTAAGTAACCGTACAGCAAGGCGTTCTTCTAGTTTAGAAACGTACTTACTAACCAATTGTGGTGAAAGTTGTAAGGTTGTTGCTGCATTGCTAAAACTACCTTCGATCACCACAGATACAAAGGCCCGCATTGCATCAATTCTATCCATAATTTTTCTCATATTTAAATTGATTAACAACATTTTGTTGTTAATCATTCTTTATTTGTCATCTTACTCCGCCATGACATTGATAGTAAAGTGTACTTATCCCAACAGGGTCTAATTAAAACGTAAATAAATACTTTGCTAAAGAGGAACAAATAATGAAACTAATAAACACGATACTAAAATCAGATGCAGGACTTGCCGCTTTACTACTTCGCGCGCCAATTGGTTTGATTTTAGCTGCACATGGATCACAAAAATTGTTTGCTTGGTTTGGTGGTTATGGTCTGGAAGGAACAGGTCAATGGATGGCGAGTATCGGTATTACTCCAGGTTATTTAATGGCATTACTCGCAGGCAGTGCTGAATTTTTTGGCGGGTTAGCATTATTACTTGGGTTATTGACGCGTCCTGCTGCACTTATTTCAGCATTTATCATGCTAGTGGCTATTTTTTCAGTACATATAGACAATGGCTTGTTTATGGCAAATAACGGCTACGAATATGCACTGACACTGTTTGTAGTACTGATTGCGCTAACATTAAAAGGTGGTGGTCGTTTTAGTATTGATAACTTTATAGCGAATAAATTAACGTCTAGGCAGTTACAGTCCAAGCATGTTTAATCACTATTATGAAATGACGTGGATTACGGATAAATCCGCGTCTTAGCTTTGCGTTAGTTTAACTATCAAGGTTTACTTGCTCATGTTAAGTGAGCTTGTTTGGAGTAACTATGAATAATGTAGACATTGCATTTATCTCTCATGGTGGCGGCCCAATGCCACTGTTAAATGAACCAAACCATACACAATTGGTTGCTTATTTAAAATCACTTGCAAGCACGCTAAAAAAACCAAGTGCCATTTTATTAATTAGCGCTCATTGGGAAGAGTCAGTAGCGACTATTACTGCCAATGCAGCACCGGGGATGATTTACGATTATTATGGTTTTCCGCCAGCTGCCTATCAAGTGCAATATCCAAGTCAGGGAGAGCCCAAGTTAGCTGAAAAAGTACAACAAGTGTTACAACATGCTGGTATTGAAGCGAAGTTAGATCATCATCGCGGTTACGATCATGGTTTGTATGTGCCTTTAACATTAATGTACCCAGCAGCCGATATACCCGCGATTCAACTATCACTAGTGAATAACTTAGATGCTGTACAGCACTTAGCAATCGGTAAAGCGTTGCAATCTTTGGATTATGAAAACTTATTAGTTATTGGCTCTGGTTTTTCGTTTCATAACATGCAGGCATTTTTCGCGCAGGATAATCAGCAGAGCCAAATCAATAACCACGAATTTGAACAGTGGCTACGATCGACCTTAAGTGATAACACCTTGCCTGAACCAAAGCGTAATTTAATGATGCAAAACTGGCATAAAGCGCCTCATGCACGTTATTGTCATCCGCGAGAAGAGCATCTATTACCACTGCATGTATGCTATGGCTTAGCTGGCAGAGCAAGTGATGAATATGAAAATGTTACTATTTTCAATAAGCAATCAAGCGCATTTGTATGGCGAAGGAAAGAGCAGGGTATTTAATATTTGAATCATTGATCTTCTGTGTAGAGTCAAATCGTGGCGGGCATTTTTTAATTTATTTATTCAGAATTGATACGACTGAGTGGATTCGAACCACAGACCTGTGGACCGGGTGATCAAGAGTGGGTAGTGCTCTAATCAGCTGAGTTGTAGTTTACTTAAGATTTATAAAGTAGGTTAGGCTGATTTTTGTTTTTACTTGAATTGGTACGACTGAGTGGATTCGAACCACCGACCCCTACCATGTCAAGGTAGTGCTCTAACCAACTGAGCTACAGTCGTACAATATATTTGAATGGGACTTTTACTTAAATTTGGTACGACCGAGTGGATTCGAACTACTGGCCTCCGGACCGGGTGATCAAGAGTGGGTAGTGCTTTTTCTTACGATAGTACTTTTATTTAAAATTTCCTTAAATTTGGTACGACCGAGTGGATTCGAACCACCGACCCCTACCATGTCAAGGTAGTGCTCTAACCAACTGAGCTACGGTCGTATCATAAATTTAAGTTTTGCTAATTGCTTAACAACGGTCGCTAATATATAGCGTGCGCTGAAGTGAATCAAGCGAGAAACGCTTTTTTTAGTTCGTTTGCCGTTTTTTTATTCATATTGGGCTGATTTCACACGTTTTATAAAATTTTTGCCACCAAATAACGTGTGTTTTGGTGGAGTCTTTAAATGCTGTGAGTATATTATTTGGCTGTGCTGGGCTTAGTAATGCCGTTAGTTGCGGTTGTATTGGGCTGGAGTCTTGCCATAATGCTTGATACAACGGCATTAGGCGCTCTAAAGCACCTGATAGTTGAGCCTGATAGGGTTGTAACTGCTGCAAGTAATACTTCTTGAATACGTTGCTGAGGATCTGTGCTTGGCGTTTATTTTTTAGCGGGTTGCATAGTGTGCTTAGCTCAATATTCGCTAAAAAGTTACTAGTACTATTATTTAGCTGTGTTTGTTGGCGTACTGCGCTTATTAAAGCTTGATTGAAGTTAAACTGGCGCAATTGCGCCAGTAGCGGATAGAGCGCTTTAGAGTCTATTTGTGCATATTGCTGCTGTATTATTTGCTGTTTTAAATTCACTAGGCTTTGCAGCGCAAGTTCGGTTTCTACAAGGCCGGCTAAGTTTGTATCAAGTGTATAGCCGGTTAGCTGCCATGTGCGTTTTAGTTCTGGGTCTTTATAAAGTAGCTGCTTGAACTGATCTAATAACTGTTGTTTTTTATTATGTAATTCGTTACTTATGGCTTGATAACTTTTTGAATCAGGTTCTAGACTATCTAAGCACTGTGGTGCAAATTGAATAAATTGAATCTGGTATATTAACTGGCTAGCAGGAGAGGCGAGTTTTCCTAGTTGACTATTATGTTCAGCAATAAGGGTATTGAGTTTACAGTGTGAAAGTTGTGCCAGTTGCAATATGCTCAACTGTTGTGCATTTGTTGGTTTATTGTTGCTAACAGCTGATAGCGCAACATTGGTAAGTTTTGCTGTATCAGGAGTTGGCTTGTCTAACGCATTCGCGAGCCGCTGCTGATATTCTAAATACACATCAGCGGGTTTATCTGTGCATGCACAAAGTAGCAGTAAACAGCAAAGTAAACTACAAAGGTAACCAAACCGTGACGTTTGGTTACCTTGTTGGTGCGATTTTTTAAGCGCTTTTAAGTGGTTCATGTTTGAATCTATTCGCGACAGTGAGCATTAATAACACTGCGGCTACACTTAAGCCGACGATGATACCTACCCAAAAACCATGCGGGCCCATTGCTGGCACTATTAAATCGGTGCGTGCTAAAACAAAACCCAGTGAAAAACCAATCAACCAGTAAGATATAAAGGTTATATACGAAATCGGTGCTGTGTGTTTTAAACCCCTTAATATACCGTTGGCAGCTACTTGTAAGGAATCAGGTAGTTGATAAATACACGCTAGAATCATGATTGACGTTGCTAAGGCAATAACACGTGCATCATCTGTATAAAGTTGACTGATCACGTCACGGCCAAAGAAGGTTATGGCAGCAAGTATAACGGCAATGATCATGGCTAGAATATAGCTTGTTGAAATAGCTTTTTTAAGCTGCTGAAAATGATGTTGGCCGTATAAATTGCCAATCCTAATACTGATCGCAATAGATAAACTCAGTGGCATCATAAACAGCAAGGTTGTGACACTTGCAGCAATCTGATGGCCGGCTACCGCAACCGCACCTAAGTGCGCAATAAATAACGGAATACAGGCAAATAAAGTGACTTCAAAAAATGTAGCAAGTGAGATTGGTATGCCCACCTTAGTAATTGCCCACATGGTTGGTAATTGCGGTGCTTGAAAGTTTGCTAATAGTGTTTTGGCATCTACTTTTTTACTTAACTGGCAATAAATAACTTGTGCGATGGCCATTGCAGTAAATACCAATGCGGTGGCAATCCCACAGCCTGCACCACCGAGTGCTGGCATACCAAACATACCGTGAATAAACACATAGTTGGCTGGGATATTGATGGCTAAACCAATTAAGCTGATATAAAAAGCCGGCTTTGTCATCCCCATGCCTTCGGTAATATTACGATAAACACTGAATACTAAAAATCCAATAATGCCCCATTTTACAAAATGAATATAGTCATAGGCCATATTGGCAATAGCAGGGCTGGTATCGAGTTTGAGAATAATAATATCGGCAAAATAGGCAATAGATAAACCGATAACACTCAATACACCAGCTAGGTACAAGCCTTGTTGAAAGTAATGGCTGATGCCGGTTTTATCGTTAGCGCCGGAAAATTGCGCAATTATGCCAGTCAGGGCTAATAATATGCCTTGCAGAGCCAACATGGCGGGGTTCCATACGCCGGTTGCAATTGACAATGCTGCTAAATCGGTAGGACTCACTTGTCCTGCCATGATGGTGTCGACCACTGACATTAAAACTAAGGTTACTTGTGCTAAAAAAACGGGGATTGCCAGAGAAACTAACCGTTTGGCTTCCCAACTACAAAAAGTCATATCACTTACTACGTAAACTGAAGAGGCAGATAGTGTAATCGATAAAGCACAGAATCAAAAATTATAGCGATGAGTCAATGTTATTGGTTACAGTAATAATAACGTGGATCGGGTAAACTAAAGCGTTAAATAATATGAATAGTATCTACTTTAGGTAATAAAAGGTGAATTGATTTATGTTTACAGGAATTGTGCAAACACAAGCGACGGTGATTTCGACTAACCAGCAGCAAGGTGTGATGCGTTTAGTGCTCGCTGTAGCAAAGCAATATGTTACAAAACTTGAGTTAGGTGCCAGCGTTGCCATTAATGGTTGCTGTTTAACGGTTGTTAAAGTAGAAAATATCTCTGATCAACCGCTTGCTCAGGTTCACTATGATGTAATTGACGAAACATTACAGTTAACTAACTTAGGAAAGCTTATTGCTGGCAGTACCGTTAACTATGAGCGCTCTATGACTTTTGGTACTGAGTTAGGTGGGCATATTGTATCTGGTCACATTCACTGCACCGCCCAGATTGAAAATATTATTCATACACAAGATAATTGTAAAATACAGTTGTGCTTACCAAGTAAATGGCAAAAGTATGTGATGTATAAAGGTTTTGTATCAGTCAATGGCGCTAGTCTCACGGTCGGTGAAACCGATGAGCAGGGCTTTTGGCTGCATTTGATCCCAGAGACATTAGCTATTACCAATATTGGTAAGGCTGTAATTGGTGATGCGCTAAATATCGAAGTTGATCAACAAACTTATACCATCATCAATACGGTCGAAAACTACTTACGGCAGCAGGCTTCGTAGTCAAATATAAATGCTAGGCTAAAATATTTGTTCGTCATCGCTGTCTATATGTAACTCTACCTTGCTGTTAGCATAGTCAATATGCATATTAAAATGGATAGGGTTACAGCATGCTGCGCAATCTTCGAAGTAATCTTGATCGCCATCACTAGCATCAAGGGTAATATGAATATGATGGCCACAATGTGGGCAGCAGATCCGTTGTGAGAGTTGGTTTTTCATAAATGATTCAACCTTACAAAGCAGAGCAATAAAAGGTAATTATTTATCGCTGCTGATAAATGGTTATGCCCCCCACAATTGAACGCTAGCGCCTGTCATTGCTGGGGTTGTTCAACATTAAGCGATACCTAAATATAGTCTGCTTTATTCATTTATGACATCTATTTGACAATAAAAACGACCTTATTTCAGTAGTAGTTCTATTTTTTGTTTAGCTTCAGTAAGATAGTGGCCGGCAAAGATATTTGCATGATTTAAAATAGGGTAAAGCTGGTAAATTAACTTACGTTGCTCATAGCCCTGTGTTAGTGGGTAATGCTTGTTATAGGCGATGTAAAAAGCGTCAGGTAAAGGAGCAAACAGCTCGCTCATGGCAATATCAACTTCCCGATCACCATAATAGCAGCTCGGATCAAATACACTCGGTACTGATTGAATAAATCCCATGTTGCCACGCCAAAAATCGCCATGCAACAATGATGGTTTTACGGTATGACCATGTAGCATGTCTTTTATCAGGGCGACAAAGTAATCTTTGTCGACGAGATCAATGCCTTTTTCATGTAGTAATTGGAGCTGCCAGCCAATGCGCTCTTCGGCAAAAAATATATTCCATTTTTTATGCCAGCGATTGGGCTGAGTTGTTGGGCCAATAAAGTTATCCTGATCAAAACCAAACATAGCTTGGCGATGTTTCAGATGCAGGCTTGCAAGGTGGCTACCCATAATATGCCAGTTGGTATGAGGTTGTTGGTCAAGTTCAAGCCATTCTAAAACGATAAATGAAAACTCAATATTAGCACCTGTAGTGATACAATCTGGCACCATAAATAAGCTCTCTTTAGTGAGCAGTTGTAAATTGTGGGCTTCGTTTTCAAATCGCTCTAAGTCACTACGATGAGCTACTTTAACAAAATACTGGTGTATACCATCACTGAGTTGAAATAATTTATCGCTATTAGGGCTTTGCAGTTGGCGTTTTATAGTGTGTTTAAAGTCAAAATGCATTGCTTGGCTGATCTGTTCGTTAACCGTATTCCACATAGCATTGTTCACCTTTTATACAGATAGTTAAACTATGGCAAAAAGTAGTTAAATAAACAAACTCTTGAGAGTAAAATTAATATTTTGTAAGCGCGCGCTTAGATTTATGCAACAACCAAGTGGAGAGAATGATGAATAAAAGCCTTATTACCAATGTAATTGCCGGGATTTTAGTGGTGGCGGGTTTTCTATTTGACCAAGCAATTGTACTGTCAATCGGCTTATTTGCACTCTCAGGCGCAGTGACTAATTTACTCGCAGTGCATATGTTATTTGAAAAAGTACCTTTGTTATATGGGTCGGGCGTGATCCAGCTGAAGTTTGCAGGGTTTAAAGTGGCGATTAAAAATCTTATTTTAACCGAGTTCTTTTCAGAGCAAAAAATATCTCAATTGTTAAGCAACAAAAATATCAATGTTGATCTACAGCCAGTGATCAATGAAGTCGATTTAAATCCTGCTTTTGATAGCTTACTTGACGTTATTGAGCACTCCCAATTTGGTAGCATGTTAGCTATGTTTGGTGGTAGTGCCGCGGTTGAGCCGATGCGCGAAGCATTTATTGATAAAATGCGTGGTTCATTACTTAATATGAGCGAAACCGATGAGTTTAAAAGCTTGGTGAATGAAAAATTAACGCAATCAGGACTCGCAAGTGATTCGTTGTTTAACACGGTTTCTGGCTTAGTTGATGAGCGTTTAGACGAGCTGACACCAAAAATGGTCAAAGATATTATACAAACTATGATCCGTGAGCATTTAGGCTGGTTAGTTGTATGGGGCGGGGTATTCGGTGGTTTGTTTGGCCTGATTGCTGCAATTATATAAATTAATTTTAAGCAGGCCAACGACTCGCCTGCTTAAATTTGATATTGCTTAGCCATACTACTTAGAACCGGCAACAACCATAATTGTTTGTTGGTCTAGTTTTGCTAAATCTTGAATTGAGGTACCCGTTGTCGTTTCAAGGTTTAGATACTTTGCCGTTTTATTAAAACCGTAAGTTCCCGCAAATTTTGCGATACTCAAGTTGTTACAACGTAGTTTATTGGTTACGGTTGTTTTGCTAATACGTAAGTCTTTCATTGTTGCATAAAGTTGCAAACGTTTATTGGAGCTCACAGCCATACAAATTTGAGTGCCAGGGCTATTATCAGCTGCAACAAATTGTGCTGCTTCAGTATTGGTTGTAGTAAGTGCTGCTGAGCTTAAAAGTAACGTTGTACAAAGTGTAGTTGTTAAAGTATTCATCATCATTCTCCAGTGGTTTGGTATGTCTGCTTGTTGACGAGTTAAATATTAGCTTTATTTTTAAATAAAGCTGTAAATGAAAATCGACAAGATGTAACACCGTGTGTGGATGTGTTTTATAATAACTAACTATCTGATAGTAAATGATTTAATGTGTGTTTTTTGACATGTTTCAAACAAATTATTTTTCACTTTTTTTATTGCTTTTGGTTGTTTTTCAATCTGCTTTCATAGGTTTTACATGCTATTTACTTTAGAGTCATTGCACTTTGTTGTGCAGCATTACTGACATATTTTTCAACCCTGTTATGATCGTCTTGATTATCAAATACCTGTCTATTAGGAGACTCTGTGAGTAAAACATTGGCGAGTTATTATCAGCAAGCATACGCCTGTGAACAGCATAATTTTAACCGTTGCTTTTATTGTGGCTGTGAAGCGACTGAGCGCGATCATTGCCCGCCATTGCATATGCTACAAAGCATTATTGATTTAGGTGAAGAAGCTGAGTTTATTAGTATTCCAGCGTGCTATGAATGCTATGCAATATTGCATAACGAGCGCTTAATGACGATTGATGAACGCTTTACTAAGTTAAAAAACAAACTCGGTGCCAAATATGCTAAACCACTGCGGGTTTATAATATGTGGCATGAGAATGAACTTAGCGATATGAGTGATGAGTTTGCACATAGCATTAAAGCGGGTATGGCGTTAGGAAAAGAAGCCGCAGAGCGCTTGGCGTTTAGTGGTTTTAGTTATGCAACCGAAGAAGCCAAGGTCACAGTGCGAGAAAAAACGGCTGAGTTTGATGTCGAAGGCGCCATTTTTACTGATTTTAAAGAAGCTTTAAATTATTGTATTAGCGAATTAAAAGTACAAAAAAGTGATTTTTATAAAATTTTAGTAGAAGACTACCAAGGTGATTTTAATAAAGCCTTGAGTCAGTATCGTCATCGTCACGATAAAGTGACTGCCGCTAAAGATGGCGATTGCCTAATTAAGGATTTTTCAAAATTGCATAAACAAAATTCAGACTTCGTAACTCGAACTGTTAAGCACTTTATTAGTAAAGATCCAAGTTTGACAACAGAAGCTGCACTTGAGCAACTGTATAACAATTATATTAAGAAATAACATTCATCTTATATAAATGCAGCTCTAGCTGATTTTTTAGCTTTATGTTGTGTGTTTATATAAAGTAACAAAAAAACAACAACAGAGACTAATATGATGCAAAAATTTGCTCCTTCATTGTTGGTTGTTGCACTTGGTGTGGCGATTGCCGGCTGCCAAGACAACGGCCCACAAGACGACAAAGTAACAATCAATAAAAATCCATATCCAAGTACCTATAAGGTACTTAAATCAACCACGACGCTTATCACCAATGCAACAGTACTAACAGGTACAGGTGAGCGTTTAGAAGAAGCCGATGTATTACTTGTTGACGGAAAAGTGCAACAAGTCGGTAAAGATCTAACTGCACAAGCTGATTTGACTATTGATGCACAAGGTAAATGGGTTACACCTGGGCTTATTGATGTACATTCACATTTAGGAGCATACCCAAGCCCTTCTGTTGAATCTCATCAGGACGGCAATGAAATGACCAGCCCAAATACTGCCGAAGTGTGGGTTGAGCATTCAATTTGGCCGCAAGACCCTGGCTTTAACCGCGCGCGTGAAGGCGGTATTACCGCATTACAAATTTTACCCGGCTCAGCTAATTTATTTGGTGGTCGTGGGGTTACTTTAAAAAATGTTCCATCGCACACGATGCAGGGTATGAAGTTCCCTGACGCACCGTATGGTTTAAAAATGGCCTGTGGTGAAAACCCTAAGCGTGTTTACGGGCGTAAAGGGGTATTACCATCAACACGAATGGGCAATATGGCCGGTTATCGTGAGGCTTGGATAGGCGCCGCTGAATATAAACGCGCGTGGGATAAATACGATGCTGATTATGCAGCAGGTAAAAATCCAGAGGTGCCGCATCGTGATATTAAATACGATACATTGCGTGGTGTATTAGAAGGCGAAGTTAGGATCCACAATCATTGTTACAAAGCAGAAGAAATGGCAATGATGATTGACCTTTCAAAAGAGTTTGGTTATCACGCGGGTACTTTCCATCACGGTATTGAAGCATACAAAATTGCTGATTTACTTGCAGATAACGGCTCATGTGCTGCGCTTTGGCCTGATTGGTGGGGCTTTAAAATGGAAGCTTACGACATGGTACAAGAGAACGTAGCGATTGTTGATGCGGTTAAAAATTCTTGTGCTGTTGTTCATTCAGACTCTGACACCACTATCCAGCGCTTGAATCAAGAAGCCGGTAAAGTAATGTACCGCGCTAACGATAATGGGTTTAATATTTCAGAACAGCACGCAATTAAATGGATCACTTCGAATGCTGCAAAATCGCTAGGTATAGCTGATAAAACCGGTTCACTCGAAGCTGGCAAACAGGCTGATGTGGTAATTTGGAATCAAAGTCCGTTTAGTGTTTATGCTAAAGCTGAGCAAGTATTTGTTGATGGTGCGAAAGTGTATGATCGCTACGATGATACATTCCAAGCACAAAGCGATTTTATGTTAGGTCAAAAATAAGGAGTAACTAGGATGACAAAATTAACACATTCATTTTCACTCTCGCTAGTTGCTGCTGGTTTGTTAGCAAGTACTGCGGTGAACGCCCAATCAGTCGCGATCATCAACGCCACTGTTCATACCTCAACTGAGCAAGGTATTTTACAAGGCGCTAGCATCATCATGGATGAAGGCAAAATTATTGCTATTAATCCTGCAACAGTCGAAGCTGATACGATTATTGATGCCAAAGGGCAAATTGTTACAGCTGGCTTTATTGGCAGCATGAATCAGTTAGGTCTAGTTGAAGTGGGCGCTGTTGCTGGCTCTCGCGATGCTGGCGATGATAAAGCGGGGATCGATTTTGATCCAAGCCTAGCATTTAATGCTCACTCAAGCTTGATCCCGTATGCACGTAAAGGTGGCATCACCCGTGATGTGATCACCCCTCATGGCGGAGAAAGTATTTTTGCAGGCCTTGCCAGCGTAGTTGATTTAAGCGGTGAGTTTGACAGTGTTAAGCAAACGCAAGTCGCGCTGGTAGTTAATTTAGGTGAGAAAAGCAAAGGCTCGCGCGCAATGTCGCTGAAAAACTTGATTGATAAGTTAGCAGCACATCAACAAAAAGCCAGCAAAAAAGATAAAAAAGACGATGCTGTACCAAGCACTGAAGATAAAGTGCTCGATAAAGTATTAGCGGGTGAAATGCCACTATTAGTAACGGCTTCTCGCGCCGCAGATATTATTGAGCTAATCAAAGTAAAACAACAGTTTTCACTTAATTTAGTGATTGCAGGCGCACAAGATGCCGTGGTTGTAAAAGAGCAATTAGCGCAAGCAAATGTTCCAGTCATTGTAAGTTCTATGGAGAGCTTGCCAGGCAGTTTTGATTCGCTACATGCGAGTTTAGATAATGCAGGCAAACTCGAAAAAGCAGGCGTAAAGGTGTTGTTGTCGATCGCAGGCGATGCCAGTCACAATGTTTATCAATTGCGTTTTGACGCGGGTAATGCGGTTTCTTATGGCATGACACAAGCGGGTGCATTAAAAGCGATAACAGCGAATGTTGCTGATGTATTTGGAATTAATGCCGGTAGTGTGGCGGTAGGTAAAGCTGCTGACTTAGTGATGTGGAACGATGATCCATTTGATTTTACTAGTCACGTAACTAAAATGTTTATTAACGGCGAAGAAGTTTCAACTGAAGCACGCCAAGATAAACTCCGTAAGCGTTATACTACTGACTCAGATATGCCTCGCGCATATACTAAGTAACTACGTTCAGCTTAGTAACTTGAACAATTTAAAGGCTGCATTTGCGGCCTTTTTGCTTTTTGTATCAGTGAAAAATAAAACATTATTTAAAAACCACAAAAAAGGCGCTCACTTTAACAGTGAGCGCCTTTTAAATTTAAATCGATACTTATACTAGTTTAGCTAAGATATCGTTAAATGTTGTGCTAGGGCGCATTGCTTTAAATGCTGCATCATCATTTGGTTGGAAATAACCACCGATGTTTACAGCTGGGCCTTGTGCATCGTTAAGTTCGTTAACGATTTGTTCTTTGTTGGTTTCTAAATCACTGGCGATTTGTGTGAACTGTGCTTTAAGTTCACTGTCATCGTTTTGCTTGGCAAGCTCTTGCGCCCAGAATAAAGATAGGAAGAAGTGAGAACCACGGTTATCAATTTCTTTCACTTTACGAGACGGTGATTTGTTTTCAGCAAGGAAAGTACCTGTTGCTTTATCAAGGGTATCAGCTAGCACTTGTGCTTTGTTGTTACCAGTATTTACAGCTAGGTGCTCAAGTGATGCCGCAAGTGCTAAAAACTCACCTAACGAATCCCAACGTAAGTGGTTTTCTTTTTCGAATTGTTGAACGTGCTTCGGTGCTGAACCACCCGCGCCAGTTTCAAATAAACCGCCGCCATTCATAAGTGGTACGATTGAAAGCATTTTTGCACTCGTACCAAGCTCAAGAATTGGGAATAAATCAGTTAGGTAATCACGTAATACGTTACCTGTTACTGAAATAGTATCTAGGCCATCTTTAATGCGTGCAAGAGAGAATAAGGTTGCTTCAAGTGGTGCAAGTATTTGAATATCAAGGCCAGATGTATCGTGGTCTGGCAAGTATGCGTTAACTTTTTTGATTAACTGTGCATCGTGTGCACGGTTTTCGTCAAGCCAGAAAATAGCAGGGTTACCGGTAGCGCGTGCACGGTTTACAGCTAATTTTACCCAATCTTGAATTGGTGCATCTTTAACTTGGCACATGCGCCATACATCGCCTTGCTCAACAGTGTGTTGTAGCAATACGTTGTCAGCACTATCAACAACACGGATCACACCATTTGCTGGTGCTTCAAATGTTTTGTCGTGTGAACCATATTCTTCAGCTTTTTGTGCCATTAGGCCAACGTTAGGAACGCTACCCATAGTGGTTGGATCAAATGCACCGTGTTCTTTACAGAAATCAATTGTTGCTTGATAAACACCAGAGTAACAACGATCAGGAATGACAAAGCTAGTATCTTGTAATTTACCTTCACTGTTCCACATTTGACCGCTTGAACGAATTGCAGCAGGCATAGACGCATCGATAATCACATCACTTGGTACGTGTAAGTTAGTGATACCACGATCAGAATCAACCATCGCAATTGCAGGGCGTGTAGCGTATACAGCGTCAATATCAGCTTCGATTTCAGCGCGTTTAGCATCGTCTAATGTTTGGATTTTAGCGTAAACATCACCAAGACCATTATTAACATCAACACCTAGCTCAGCAAATAAAGCGCCGTGCTTAGCAAAAACGTCTTTATAGAATACTTTTACCGCATGACCAAAGATGATTGGATCAGATACTTTCATCATGGTTGCTTTCATATGTAATGAAAACAGAATGCCTTTTTCTTTTGCAGCATCGATTTCAGCCGCTAAGAAAGCTTGTAGTTTCGTAATACTGATTGAAGATGCGTCAATCACTTCACCAGCAAGTAATGGCGTGCTTGCTTTAAGAACAGATACGTCGCCATTTTCAGCAACGTGCTCAATACGTACATCAGTAGCAGTATCGAGTGTTACTGATTGCTCAGAGCCAAAGAAATCGCCTTCGCTCATGCTCGCAACATTTGAAGCAGAATCTTTGCTCCATGCACCCATTGAATGTGGGTTATTACGTGCATATTCTTTTACAGAGCCAGGAGCACGACGATCAGAGTTACCTTCACGTAATACTGGGTTTACAGCACTACCTTTGATTTTGTCGTACGTTGCTTGAATTGCTTTTTCTTCATCTGTTTTAGGTTCAGCAGGGTAGTCTGGCAGTGCGTAACCTTTTGCTTGTAATTCTTTGATAACAGCACGTAATTGTGGAACTGATGCACTGATATTTGGTAATTTAATGATGTTTGCTTCAGGTTTTTTAGCCAGCTCGCCTAATTCAGCAAGCGCATCACCAATACGTTGTTCTTCAGTTAAATACTCAGAAAAGTTAGCAATAACACGACCCGCTAAAGAGATGTCACGTGTTTCAACTTCAACGCCTGCGGCATTAGTGTATGCTTGGATGATCGGCAGCAAAGAGTATGTTGCTAGTGCCGGAGCTTCGTCTGTTTTAGTGTAGATAATTTTTGATGTCATCATCATTCCTAGATAGTAGGCGTAAGAGCCATATTCAACAATGCAAAGAAATATCATCGCCATCATGCGTGCACGACGTGACAATGATCAGTCAGTTAGGTGTTAATACTGTTGATTAAATAATCACACCTGACGAACTGTATTTAATTTTATGTTATTTATAAACTAAGTAAATTAGCCATTAGCCTAATTATTAGTGTTTAAAGGGCCTTTTGAGGCTGCTTTTAAGCACCTAAGAGTGTAACAAGCTTGGCAACAAAGGGCTAATAACAAATATATACCCAAACCATCTCAAGATGCGAGTTTCAGTTGGAATTAAAAGCGATTTAGGCAAGGCATTGATTGCAAATAATAGTGGTTCTATTGTTAAAATCAATAACGCAGTATAAATCGCTTTTAAACCAACCCGTTGGGCGTTTCACAGGCACTTACTCTCATCGTTGTTACTTCTTAAAAGGGACTGCCATTGTTGCAAAGTAACGCCTTGATATTAAGCCCCTGTGAAACGCTGGATTCTGCATCTTGAGGTGGTTTGGGTATAACATGGGGGTATTAAAAAAGAATTTCAAGAGGAAGGACAGTTTTTGTTCATTCTGTACGTTTAATTTCTAATAGATTAAAAATGCCAGCTTTGAGTCTGAATGTATAATTTAATTGAGATTAAATAAATTTAGAGGAATTAAGCGAGGATCTTTACAGGTCGCTCGCTTTAGTCGAACGTCTAAACAACTACACTAACTCTTCGTTAGGCGCTATATTAGTCGCATGCATGCCTTTAGGGCCTTGCTGCAATTCGAATGTTACATCTTGACCAGCTTTAAGTGTTTTATAACCGTCCATTACAATCGTTGAGTAATGGGCGAATATATCATTCTCGCAGCCGTCTTCTACGATGAAACCAAAACCTTTGGCATTATTGAACCATTTGACTTTACCACAAGCCATACTTCTACATCCTTCTATAAGTTGACTAATTTAGTTATTCTAAACCGTATAGTTTGATAGACTGACTAAGGTTTAATCAATCTACAACTGACTGTAGTTTATTTCGCCGATCAGTCAAGTGTTTTAAACTATTTTTTTAACATTTAATTTATTTTTTATTCAAGTTTGCTTGAGTTCCAAAGACAAGACTATATTTAATTATGAGTGGCATGAAAGATTCAGGTGTTTTAGATACGGTTCGCGATAGTGAGAAGCAAAAACTGCAACCACCGCGAAAATACAAAGTCATTTTAAATAATGATGATTACACGCCAATGGACTTTGTGATAGAAGTACTAACGACGTTTTTTAATATGGATAGCGATAGAGCAACAGATGTGATGCTGCAAGTTCATCAAAATGGTCGCGCAATTTGCGGTGTTTATACCGCAGATGTAGCATATACCAAAGTTGAACAAGTTAACCGTTATGCACGAGATAACGAGCATCCACTGCTATGTAGTTGTGAGCAGGAATAATACCAAGGTAGGGTGATCAAAATACCCATCACAACGGTATAAAAATATTATCTCAGTAAGGGGTTGCTAATGCTAAACAAAGATTTAGAACTAACTTTAAACGCGGCGTTTCGCGAAGCGCGTACACGTCGCCATGAATTTATGACTGTAGAGCACCTATTACTTGCCCTACTTGATAATCCATCGGCTGGAGAAGCGCTACACGCCTGCGGGATTGATATGGCAGCATTAAAAGCTGAGCTATCAGAGTTTATTAATGAGACCACTCCAGTCATTCCTGATTTAGAAGAAGAACGTGAAACTCAACCAACACTTGGTTTTCAGCGGGTATTGCAACGCGCAGTATTTCATGTGCAATCATCGGGTAAAAACGAAGTAACAGGCGTCAATGTGCTGGTTGCCATTTTTTCAGAACAAGAAAGCCAAGCGGTTTACTTGCTGAAAAAAGCTGATATCTCGCGACTAGATATTGTGAACTTTATATCTCATGGTATCTCTAAAGCAGACGATGACATGGGCGGTGAAGATGCTGATGACATCCATGAAGAAGTACAAGCCGTTCAAGGCGAAGAGCCAAGTAAATTAGAAAACTTCACGTCTAATTTGAATGTACTCGCCCGTGAAGGGAATATCGACCCATTGGTGGGCCGTGATAGTGAAGTAGAGCGCACGGTACAAGTACTGTGTCGTCGTAAAAAGAATAATCCGTTATTAGTTGGCGAAGCTGGGGTAGGTAAAACTGCTATTGCTGAAGGTCTAGCGTATCGCATAGTGCATGAACAAGTACCCGAAGTGATTGCCGATGCTGTGGTGTACTCGTTAGATATGGGGGCATTACTTGCTGGTACTAAATACCGCGGTGATTTTGAAAAGCGCTTTAAAGCATTACTAAAAGAGCTTCAGGCGAAACCTGGCGCTATTTTGTTTATTGATGAGATCCATACCATAATTGGTGCCGGCGCAGCCTCTGGTGGCGTTATGGACGCATCTAACCTGCTTAAACCACTGCTTTCGAGCGGTAAGTTACGTTGTATGGGCTCAACTACCTATAACGAGTATAAAAATATCTTTGAAAAAGACCGTGCGTTAGTGCGCCGTTTTCAGAAAATTGATGTACTTGAACCAAGTGTCGCTGATACCACTAAAATACTTAATGGTTTAAAAGAACGTTACGAAGAGCATCATGGCATTCGCTATACGCAAAAAGCGTTAAAAGCGGCGGCAGAGCTCAGTGCTAAGTACATTAATGAGCGTCACTTACCTGATAAAGCCATTGATGTTATTGATGAAGCGGGTGCTAGCCAACGATTGCAACCGATCTCTAAACGCAAAAAAACCATTGGTGTGGCAGATATCGAATTGATCGTGGCAAAAATGGCGCGTATTCCGCAGCAAAGTGTGTCATCAAGCGATAAAGAGACTCTTAAAAATCTTGATCGTAACTTGAAGATGTTGGTATTTGGCCAAGATCAATCAATCGATGCACTAACCTCGGCCATTCGCTTATCACGTTCAGGCTTATCAAATGAAGATAAACCAGTCGGTTCGTTCTTGTTTGCAGGACCAACGGGTGTAGGTAAAACGGAGGTAACTAAACAGCTTGCAAAATGTATGGGTGTTGAGTTTATCCGTTTTGATATGTCTGAGTATGTTGAGCGCCACGCGGTAAGCCGTTTAATTGGTGCGCCTCCAGGCTACGTTGGTTTTGAACAAGGTGGTTTGTTAACTGAGGCTGTGATTAAAAATCCACATTCGGTTGTATTACTGGATGAGATTGAGAAAGCTCACTCAGATATTTACAATATCTTACTGCAAGTGATGGATCATGGCACGCTGACCGATAATAACGGCCGTAAAGCTGACTTTAGAAACGTTGTGGTGGTGATGACTACTAATGCGGGCGTACAAGAAACAGTACGTAAATCAATAGGCTTTACTGATCAAGATCATTCTCATGATGCGATGAGCGAAATCAATAAAGTATTTTCGCCAGAATTTAGAAACCGCCTAGATAACATCATTTGGTTTAACCACCTTGATCGTGATGTAACTTTACTGGTTGTTGATAAATTTATTGTTGAGTTACAAGCGCAGCTGGATAAAAAGTCAGTTAATCTTGAGCTTACTAATAAAGCGCGGGAATGGTTGGCAGATAAAGGCTACGATAAAGCTATGGGCGCACGTCCAATGGGCCGCGTGATCCAAGAGCAATTGAAAAAGCCGCTGGCAAACGAGATCTTATTTGGGCAACTTATCGACGGTGGCACAGTGAAAGTGTCTATCAAAGATAAAAAATTGCGTTTTGATTATGAAACGAATTTAACACCTGCATAATTACAGCGTTAAATAGAAAACAAAAAGCCCAGCAATTGCTGGGCTTTTTGTTTATTAAATGTAATTGTTAGTTTAGCTATCAATTACATTTAATAAACGCTTCAAGCTAATGTAGAAAGTAACTAAGTTACTCAGACAACTTAGCTAAAAACTTGATATTTCGTTAACGCACTAACTTAGCGAGCACGGAATACGATGCGACCTTTTGATAAATCGTATGGGGTCATTTCTACGGTAACTTTATCGCCGGTTAAAATGCGGATATAGTTTTTACGCATTTTACCTGAAATGTGAGCCACAACTACGTGACCATTTTCAAGCTCAACTCGGAACATTGTATTTGGTAAAGTATCAAGGACCGTCCCTTGCATTTCGATTACGTCTTCTTTCGCCATGTTTAGCGTAACACCTCTTTAATAGTTAAACGATGCAGATTCTGCCGAAAATACACCAATAAGTAAAGCCGCAGTAGGCATTTTTGTAAATTAAATAGCCAGCCACTGGTCTGCAACCCTATTTTGGGCAGGTAAAAATTGGGTTTTGTAACGCATTTTTGCACATTCATCAATTTGATAACCTAAATAGACAAATTCTTTATCGTATTGTTTGGCGAATTTGAGCTGCTCTAAAATCATAATTGTGCCCACACTGAAGTGCTCATAATCAGGATCAAAAAAAGTGTAAATAGCAGAAACAGCGTTGTGCATACAATCAGTTACCGCCACTGCAACCAGTTTCTCTTGGTCCCATAATTCAATAAAAGTAATTGGTAACCAGTGACAAAATATAAAGCTGTTAAACTGACTCTGTTCTGGTGGGTACATAGAACCGTCTTGGTGACGCTCGGTAATGTATTTACTGTATAACGGAAAGTATTCAGGGCGTTGTTGGTCTGAGTATTTCACGCAAAAGGCATTTTTTGCTTTATTAAGTTTACGTTTTTGTGATTTTGTCGGTAAAAATGCCTTAGCTAATACACGCACAGACTTACATGCGCTGCAAACAGGGCAGTGTGGTCGGTAAATTTGGTCACCACTACGGCGAAAACCGAGGGCCAGTAATTGCTCAAATTTGCCCGGGGTATAACAACTTGGATCCAAAATGACTAATAATTGCTCTTGGCGATCGGCTAGGTAGCTACAATGAAATTGTTGGCTTAAACCTAAACGAGCAGGTAAGTGTTCAGTCATAAATAGCGATAAGCTCCTGAGGTTGCCACATTGTTGTTGGAATAATAAACTCTTCTGCTTGTTTTAGTTTAGTTAAAAATTCTGAGCGCGGTAGCACTTTTTCACCTAAAGTGACTAAATAAGGATTCTCAAGCTGACAGTCAATAAAATGCGCATGGTGACGTTTCAACCAATTGACCAATGCCCACATGGCTAATTTTGAACAATTAGCTTGATGATGGAACATTGATTCGCCGCAAAATACGCCATGCTGCATAATACCGTACAAGCCACCAACAAGTTTGTCGTCTGACCAGATTTCTAAACTATGCGCTAAGCCTGCTTTATGTGCATCTTTATAAGCGTTGAGCATTTTTTTTGTGATCCAGGTGCCATCGGTTTCTAATCGTTGTTGGCGACAGGCTTCAATCACCTGAGTAAATTCGGTATTAATAGTCACTTTAACCGGATTTTTTTTCAGATGCTTGCGTAAGCTTCGGCTAATATGAAATTCATCGAGTTCAATGATGCCGCGCATACTTGGCGACCACCACATAATTGGCTCGTATTCACTAAACCATGGAAAAATACCGTAGCGATAGGCATTTTTTAATCGCGTTACAGATAAGCATCCACCAATGGCAAGTAAACCATCTGGATCATCTAATGCATGGGTGGGATCAGGAAAAGCAAAGTGGCTTTTAGCGAGTTGATAAAGTTGTTTAGTCATAACACCGATTGAATAACTGAATGATCAAGATAAAGTGTAACCTGTTGCTTTAAATTCACAAACCACAAATTATTGTGTTATCCATAGCCTCGTACAGGGCTTACTTCTGATAGGCAAATTGTAGGCATAAAAAAGCGCGTTAAAAAACGCGCTTAATTGAACCATTAACTAATCGAATTAGCTAACCACTTTTACGGGTACTGCTTGACCTGCGTTGAACTTAGTTGTCATCGCTTCTTCAACAGGTACAAACGATGTAAGGTCAATACCTTCAACTGCAGACTTATACTCTTCGATAGTCGGGAAACGACCAAGAACAGAAGAAAGTACTACAACTGGCGTTGACCCCAGTAGTGACTCACCTTTTTTCTCAGATGTATCAGCTACTACACGGCCTTGGAACAGACGTGTTGACGTTGCGATAACAGTGTCACCAGGTTCAGCTTTTTCTTGGTTACCCATACATAGGTTACAACCAGGGCGTTCTAGGTATAAGATATTTTCATACTTAGTACGTGCAGCCGTTTTTGGTTTTGCATCGTCAAATTCAAACCCTGCGTATTTAGCAAGGATATCCCAATCGCCTTCCGCTTTAAGCTCATCAACAATGTTATATGTTGGTGGCGCAACGACCAATGGCGCTTTGAATGAGATAGAACCGTTTTTCTTCTCAAGGTTACGTAGCATGTGAGCAATAATTTTCATATCGCCTTTATGAACCATACACGAACCAACAAAAGCTAAATCAACAGGCTTGTCGTTGTAAAAAGAAACAGGGCGGATCACATCGTGAGTATAACGCTTAGAAACATCATCGTTATTTACATCTGGATCGGCAATCATTGGCTCAACGATTTGGTCTAAATCAACCACAACTTCTGCGTGGTATTTAGCATTATCGTCTGGAGAAAGTGCTGGCTCTTCACCAGATTGAATACCTGCAATACGCTTGTCGGCTAAGTCGATTAGACCTTGTAGCGTTTGCGCCTCGTTATCCATCCCTTTGTTGATCATGATTTGGATACGTGACTTAGCAAGTTCAATTGACTTAATTAACGTTTCATCATTTGAAATACAGATTGATGCTTTCGCTTTCATCTCTGCAGTCCAGTCAGTGAAGGTAAACGCTTGGTCAGCCATAAGAGTACCAATATGCACTTCAATGATGCGACCTTGGAACACGTTTTCGCCACCAAATTGCTTAAGCATTTGCGCTTGCGTTGCATGTACAACGTCGCGGAAATCCATGTGCTTAGCCATTTTGCCTTTAAACGTAACTTTAACTGAATCAGGAATTGGCATCGCTGATTCACCCGTTGCAAGTGCAACAGCAACCGTACCCGAGTCGGCACCAAAGGCAACACCTTTAGACATACGTGTATGCGAGTCACCACCGATGATGATTGCGCGGTCATCAATAGTAATGTCGTTCAATACTTTGTGAATAACGTCAGTCATTGCATGATAAACGCCTTTCGGGTCACGTGCAGTGATCAAACCAAACTTATTCATGAACGCCATTAGTTTAGGAATGTTTGCTTGCGCTTTGCTATCCCATACAGATGCAGTGTGACAACCAGACTGATATGCACCATCAACAAGAGGTGAAATCGTAGAAGCAGCCATGGCTTCTAATTCTTGTGCTGTCATTGGGCCGGTTGTATCTTGCGAACCAACGATGTTCACTTTAACGCGAACATTTGAGCCTGCGTGAAGTGGCGTATCTGATAGTACACCTACTGCATTACGGTTAAAGATTTTTTCAACCGCTGTTAAGCCTTGGCCTTCATGTGAAATTTCTTTTGAAGGTGCATACACAAGTGGAGTTTCAATGCCGAGTGTTTCAGCAGCAAACGTTTGTAGTTTTTTACCGAATACAACAGCGTAAGAACCACCGGCTCTCATGAATTCAACTTTTTGCGGTGTGAATGCTGACGAAATATCAACAAGTTCTTTATCACCGTTATAAAGCTTTTTCTCTTTAGTATTGATTGTTAACACAGTACCGGTAGCAACAGAGTACGCTTCTTCAAGCACTGCATCACCATTGTCATCAGTCACTGTATTGCCGTTTGCGTCTACTTTTTTAACCCAGTTTTTAAGGTCAAGACCAATACCGCCAGTTACATCAACCGTTGTTAAAAAGATTGGCGCAATACCATTAGTACCTGCAACAACAGGTGCAATGTTGATGAAAGGAACGTATGGGCTTGCTTGTTTACCCGCCCAAAGTGCTACGTTATTCACACCAGACATACGAGATGAACCAACGCCCATCGTGCCTTTTTCAGCAATAAGCATTACTTTAGCGTTAGGGTGTTTCTTTTGAAGCGCAACAATTTCTTGCTGTGCTTCTTCAGTGATCATGCATTTACCGTGTAGTTCACGGTCAGCACGTGAATGTGCTTGGTTACCTGGAGACAGTAAATCAGTTGAGATGTCGCCTTCACCGGCGATATAGGTTACTACATCGATTTTTTCTTCGATGTCAGGTAATTTTGTGAAGAATTCAGCTTGTGCGAAGCTCTCTAGTAATTCTTTAGCAATTGCATTGCCTGCTTCGTATGCCGCTTTTATGCGAGCCATATCTGCATCGTATAAGAATACTTGAGTCTTAAGTACTTCAGCCGCTTGTGCTGCGATTGTTGCGTCATCAGCAAATACTAAATCAATTAGCATTTCAATTGACGGGCCGCCTTTCATGTGTGAAAGCAGTTCAAATGCGAATTCTGGAGTGATCTCTGCAACTTGCTCTTCACCCAAAATAATTTCTTTTAGAAACTGTGCTTTAACGCCCGCAGCACTGGTTGTTCCTGGTAATGTATTAAAAATAAAGAAATGCAGTGAATCTTTACGGTGCTCGTTATTAGTATCTTTAATTTGATTAATGATTTCTGATACTAGTTCAGCGCTATCGATTGGTTGTGGGTTTAATCCAAGCTCCGTTTTACGGGTTTGGATTTCTTCCATATATTTTGTATACAAACTCATAGAAAACTCTCGGTATTTTACTTGATATGAAGTTAAGCATTTTAACTGATTTTACAGTCTCTAGTAATGCCTAAATGAATAAAGCTTTTCTGCCTAACTATAATTATAGCTAGTTTTACTTACTATACTTTGACGATATTCATTGCTCGAACTTAGATCCTATCGCACCTAAGCCATTAATTGTATAAATATGATTGATTCCGAGTATAAGTGTGGTGAATGTTGATGCGACTGCAATGAGTACTTTTCGGTGTTGGATGAGCCTTTATAATTTTGGGCCACAAAAAAAGGGCTGAAAATTCAGCCCTTACTATATGTTGTGTAAACTTATAGGTTATCTAAGAAACGCTCAGCATCAAGTGCTGCCATACAGCCAGTACCAGCAGAAGTGATTGCTTGACGGTAGATATGATCAGACACATCACCTGCAGCAAAAACACCTGGTACACTTGTTTGTGTTGCATTGCCGTTTAGGCCTGACTCAACCACTAAGTAGCCGTCTTTCATTTCAAGTTGGCCAACAAACATATCAGTATTTGGTTTATGACCGATTGCAATAAATACGCCCGCTAACTCAATTTCTTCCGTGGCTTCTGAGTTTGCATCCTTGATACGAACACCGGTAACACCCATTTGGTCGCCCAGTACTTCATCAAGCGTACGGTTATAATGCATGACTACGTTACCGTTTGCAGCTTTTTCAGCGAGGCGATCGGCTAAGATTTTTTCACTGCGGAAGCTATCACGACGGTGAATTACATGTACTTCATCAGCAATGTTCGATAAATAAAGCGCTTCTTCAACCGCGGTATTACCACCGCCAACAACCGCAACTTTTTGACCTTTATAGAAAAAACCATCACAGGTTGCACATGCAGACACACCACGGCCTTGGAAGTTAGTTTCAGACTCTAGGCCCAAGTACTTAGCAGATGCACCCGTTGCAATGATCAGCGCATCACACGTGTAAGTACCTTGGTCGCCAGTTAGCGTGAAAGGGCGCTTAGTTACATCAACAGTGTGAATGTGATCAAAGACAATTTCAGTTTCAAAACGCTCGGCATGCTCTTTCATACGATCCATTAATGCAGGACCTGTTAAACCGTGAGCATCGCCCGGCCAGTTTTCAACTTCAGTCGTTGTTGTAAGTTGACCGCCTTGTTGCATACCGGTGATCAATACCGGGTTTAAATTTGCGCGTGCTGCGTAAACTGCTGCAGTGTAACCCGCAGGTCCAGATCCTAAAATTAGCAACTTACAATGTTTTACTTCACTCATGTTTTTATATCCTAAACGTTTAATAGCGTATTAATGCGCTCGATTTTAAGAGAAACAAGAGGGAAGTAAATAAAAGCGGCGATTATTTTTTTTTCTAAATCACAAAGCTGTCAAATATTGTGTACTAGAATCATGATAAGTGTACGATTTGTATGATATCTGAGCTATTAATTCAGTATTAACTCAGCATGCGACGTTAATTCATGACCAAGCTGTGTTTTTTTGATATGTTTTAACTAATTTTGATTTGTGACCCTGATTAAGGGTGACCTAAGTGAATAGGCAATTATGTTATTTTGGCAGGAAAAACCCGCGTACGGGTTGACTTCAAAAGACGTTAACGTCTTAACCAATGCACAAGAATATCGCACGCATTTACTAGCACTGATTGCGCAGGCAAAAACACGTATTTATATTACGACACTTTATCTGCAAGATGATGAAGCAGGGCGTGAAGTGTTAGCAGCGTTACATCAGGCTTCATTAGCAAACCCCGCATTAGATGTAAAAGTGTTGGTTGACTTTCATCGTGCCCAACGCGGTTTAATTGGTGCGGCAAAGTCAGATGGTAACGCCAGTTTATATTGTGAATATCAAGAAAAATATCAATCAAATGTACAAATTTTTGGCGTACCAGTAAAAGCAAAAGAACTTTTTGGAGTGCTGCATTTAAAAGGTTTTGTAATTGATGATACGCTGCTTTACAGCGGTGCGAGTTTAAATAATGTGTATTTGCAGTATCAAGAGCGCTACCGGTTAGATCGCTATTTTTTAGTCGAGCAGGCCTCACTATGTGATTCTGTGATTGACTTTATTGAACATGAATTGTTGAGTTCTGAAGCCGTTCCACGTATTGATGTGCGGCCTTTAACAAAGTTTAATGATATTAAAATCGCACAAAAACAATTGATGCGTTCATTAAAGCAAGCTAACTACGCTCACAGTGTGGAGCAAAATGAGCAAGCACTTGGCGTGCGACTATTTTTAGGACTGGGACGACGTAATAACGAGCTTAATCGTGTGATCAAATCCTTATTTGATGCCACCGAGCAAGAGTTAGTGCTGTATACCCCATACTTTAATTTTCCTGCACCGTTAATGCGTTCCTTGCGCCGCTTACTAAAACAGGGCAAGCAAGTAACAATCGTAGTAGGCGATAAAACGGCGAATGATTTTTACCTGCCACCAAGTGAACCATTTAGTAAAATAGGTGCTTTGCCATACTTGTATGAAACGATTTTGCATAAATTTTTAAAATCGCAAAAGCGCCATATTATTAACGGTAATTTAAATGTGTATTTGTGGCAGCATGAAAGTAACTCATTTCATTTGAAAGGTATTTGTGCTGATCGTAAATATCATTTATTGAGTGGTCATAATTTAAATCCTCGTGCCTGGGGATTAGATATCGAAAATGGCATTTTATTAGAAGATCCTGAGCAAAGTCTCATGCCAGCAATCGACAATGAAAGAGCCGAGATATTACAACACTGTCGTCGTTTAAACGGTGCCGAAGATTTAGAAACCATGGACGATTACCCGCCAGCGGTTAAAAAACTGCTGGGGCAAGCTAAGCGTGTCAAAGTTGATTTTATTATTAAGCGTTTTATTTAACGCAAAGTTAGAGACTAAAATGTAAGTACTATAAAAGCAGCGGTTACGCTGCTTTTTGTTGATTTAGCCTCGGAGCTGTTGCCCAATTCCGCTACAATATTTTGCAAAACTGATGATGGTTATTTTAATATTCAAAGGAACTAACAATGCTTATTAAATCCGCCGAGAAAAAAGATTACGCCTCTTTAATTGAGATCTGGGAAGCTTGCGTTTCTCATACTCATGACTTTTTAACCCAACAACACATTGATGAACTGAAACCATTGATTTTGGCACATTATTTTGATGCTGTTAGTCTTTTTTGTTGTAAAGACAACAGTGGAAAAATAATCGGGTTTATTGGCGTTGCTGGCGGCAATATTGAAATGCTGTTTGTTGAGCCGACTTTCTTTGCGAAGGGGGTTGGCACGTTATTAATTAATTACGCGATTGATAATTTAGCGGCAACTCATGTTGATGTTAACGAGCAAAACCCTAAAGCCCAAGGTTTTTATTTAAGTAGAGGGTTTGAGCAAATAGGGCGCTCTGAATTAGATGGTCAAGGAAAGCCGTTTCCGCTGCTACATATGCGTTTAGCAAAAGTAGCTGAGGCTGACTAAATGGAACTGGTGATTTCAGATTCAATAACTTTAAAGCCATTAGATATTAGTCACGCAGTTGAACTTTACCAAGTTATCGCCGATAGTCGGGAAAATCTGAGTCAATTTTTACCTTGGGTGGATGACGTAATAGATGTTAATTCAACTAAACGTTATATATATGAACGACTACATAGCGGTAAAGCAGGTTCTCAGTGGTTTGCGGTATATATAGAGGATCGCTTAAGCGGTGTATTTGGTATTAAACACATTGATCCTGACAGTAAGGGTGCTGAATGCGGTTATTGGTTAGCTGATTTTGCACGCGGGCAAAGAGCCATGAATCAAGTGCTTACTAAAATAGTGCCTTATATAAAAAATAATAGTCATGCAAAAGTGATTGAGTTTTGTTGTTTAGAGGAAAACTTAGCGAGTATAAAGGTTGTGCAACGCGCAGGCGCACAATTTAAATATTATCAAAAAGAGACATCAATCTTCCTTGCTAATCAGCAACAGCAGCGTTTAGGTGTTTATGAAATAAAGCTAACGTGATCTGTGTTCATGGTAAGTAAAAAAAGCGCAATACAATTGATATCGCGCTTTATTATTATCGCTAACTCGCTAAAACGTCCACTCAACATGAAATTGCGGTACCGACTCAGTGGTATCGGTCCCTAGCTTGTTGTGCCAATATTGCCACTCAAGGCCAAGTAGTAAGGTGTTTTCTTTCATGCTGATGGCATTACCCAAGTCCCAAGTAATGATAGGCTGCGCTAAGATCCACGCCTTAACATCTTCACCAAATTCATTTTCGCGCTCAGCAATATATTCAACATGGCCAGTTACATTAAATTTTTGTGAACCAATCGAAAACGGGTAACCCCATGCAACATCTAGCATCCAGCTGTTAGTTTCAATAGGCGCGCCGCCACGCGCAACACCCTCGTTATCATCTATATAGGCCGTAACTAGGGTTGATAAAAAACTAAATCCTGGCGCTTGCCAATTTACTTTAACACCGGGTAAATACTTCAATACTTTAGCATCACCTGCGGCGTTAAAGCCCGCTGTTAATCCAACGTCAGCAATAGCGCCAAACGAAAAGTCATTACCGGTTATTTTAGAAAGGCTAAAAGTTGAATACCATTCGCCATAAAAGTCACGGTCTTGATAGCCATCATCAACATTATCATTAATGTAATCTATGAAGAAAAAGTTATCACCATAGTCATAGCCAGAGGCGTGTTGCAGTGAAGCGATTGATGTACCTGCTTCTTGTTCAGTAAATGGGTTTTTAAAATCGCCGTAGTTTAAATGTAGTTGCGTTGTGCTCCAATTTGCAGCAAAGCTAGATGTACTAACTGCACAAAGGGCGAATAAAGATAATGTTGATTTTATATTCATAACTATATGTTTAATGGGGAGTAAAGTGCAAAGTATAGCAGATACGCCCAAACGTGAGCGCATCTGCTTAAGTATTTATGCCTTATTTCGGCGTAGGCAAATTACAGCTATAGCAGTAAATGCCAATATAAAGCAGTAGTAAGATGAGGTTGATACTTGCCACGGGCTAATTTTAAATGTTGCGCCAAGTAGTAACGCTTGTGCACCATAAGGGAGAGATCCTTGCGTAACACAGGCGAAAATATCCAGTAAGCTTGCTGAACGCTTACCGCTGATCTCACCATCATCGGCAAGTTTTTTGGCGATAGGACCGGCAACAATAATCGACACGGTATTATTCGCTATACATACGTTGCTGGTCATAACTAACGCGGCAATACCAAGTTGATCTGCCACTTTTCGGTGCCATTTTGCAATGACTTTAGTAATGGCTTGAATCTTTTGCGCGATATAATCAAGGCCACCGTTAATACGAATAAACTCTGATAAGCCACCAATAAACATCGACAGCAAGAATATTTCTTGCATATCAGTAAAGCCCTTATAAATGTCTTTTACAAAGCTGGCACCTTCATAACTGCCAGTAAAGCCCATCAGTGCCGCAAATATAATACCGCTGAACAGCACCACAAATACATTAAAGCCCATCACCGCTAGTACTAAAATAAATGCATAAGGTAGTACTAATAGAATATCGTAATCTTTAGTGTCTACTGCTTGAGCCGCAGGAGTTAAAAAGAATAATAAACCAATAGTGAGGATAGCTGCTGGCAATGCGATTTTTAAATTCTCACGGAATTTATCTTTCATCTCACAGCCTTGGGTACGCGTTGCAGCAATGGTGGTATCAGAAATAATTGATAAGTTATCGCCAAACATCGCACCTGACACAATCGTACCTGCCATTAATGCTGGATCAATGCCTGTTTTAATTGATACCGCATAAGCAATCGGGCCGATGGCCCCGATAGTCCCCATTGAGGTACCCATGGCGGTTGATACAACTGCAGCAATTAAAAATAAACCCGGTAGCAGCAAAGCAGGAGGAATAAGTGATAAACCGGCATTTACAACAGCGTCAACACCCCCTGTAGCGCCGGCAACGGCGGAGAAAGCACCTGCAAGTAAGTAAATTAAACACATGGTAATGATGTTATTGTGACCAGCACCTTTTATAAAGGTTTCTACACTGTGATTAATGGTGTTTTTATTAAGGATAAACGCCAGCATGATCGCCGGTAAAATCGCAACTGGGGCAGGGAGCTGATAAAAAGCGTAATCGACCCCTTGTGATTGCAGGTATAAACCCGCGCCTAAAAATAAGGCGACAAACGTAAGTAGCGGCAGCAAAGATAACTTTGCATTAGTTTTATTAAATGATGGCTGCATCATATTCCTCGTTAGATAACTCATAGACAACTAGTGCAGCAAAAACATCCTTCTTTTAGCAGCATTTAGTTGTGTGCTTATCAAAGTGATAAGTAACTCAACAGCGCCCGCAAGCCAAAGACCAAATCGGCGCAAAGAAAGAAGTTTAAATGTATAGATGGCTAAAGTCTATGGGTATCTGTTATTATTATTTTAAAAGGCGTACCTGACTATTACATGAGTTTTAGATAAAATCTAGCCAACATAAAAGCAAAGGTTAATTAAAATGAATCGAATTGGCGTATTTGGCGCGAACGGAAGAATGGGGTTAGCACTAGTTGAAGCCGCACATAAGAATAATCATGCCGAGCTCGGTGCAGCCTATGTACGTAGTAGTTCACCTTTATTAAATATTGCTGTTAATCAATTGAATAGTGCAGCCCCTCCGACTGTTAATTTCAGTGATGAGCGCAGCGTAGAGAACATTGACGTATTGATTGATTTTACATTGCCAGCAGGCATGCGTGAGCATCTAAAAACAGCTGTGGCACAAAATATCCCGATGGTGATTGGCACCACCGGTTTAAATGACGACGATATGCTGGCGTTACAAACGGCTGCCAAGCAGATTCCAATTGTGTTTGCGCGAAATTACAGCGTAGGCGTAAATTTACTGTTGAATTTAGTGCAAACCGCCGCCACTAAATTTGGTGATGATTTAGATATCGAAATTTTTGAAGCGCATCATCGCCATAAAATAGATGCGCCATCAGGCACTGCACTTGCCATTGGTGAGGCAATTGCCGATGCAAAAGGGTGGGTGCATGATGAGGTTGCGGTATTTGATCGCAGCCGAGTAGAAACAGAAAAATCGCAAAATGAAATTGGTTATTCGGTGCTCCGAGGCGGAGATATAGTTGGTGAACATACCGCATATTTCGCAACTTCTGGCGAAAGGCTTGAATTAACTCATAAAGCAAGTTCTCGAATGACCTTTGCATTAGGCGCAGTAAGAGCTGCGGGCTGGTTGAAAAATAAGCCTGCAGGACTTTATGACATGCAAGATGTCCTCGACTTGAAGTAGTTTAGTTACTTTTTTGGGTGTTTGGTGGCTTTTTTGGCTTATAGGGCTTATTTTTACTGATTATTGAAATAGGGTTAGACCTAAAAGGCAAATTACTATAAAATAGCGCTAATTTGCCAAAAATTCATAATTGCGTGTTTCCAATCGCTATAAACGGGTAGTAAAGCAAATGACTTTACTCCCGTTTTTTACTGTTAGGAGGTTAACTTGACTAAATCCGCTCTGTTAGTTCTAGAAGACGGCACAGTGTTTCGCGGTACTGCAATCGGCGCTGACGGCATGTCTGTCGGTGAAGTAGTATTCAATACATCAATGACTGGTTATCAGGAAATTCTGACTGACCCTTCATACGCGGAACAAATCGTAACTTTGACGTACCCACACATAGGTAATACGGGTACTAACAGCGAAGACGAAGAAGCGAGTCACATTTGGGCTAAAGGCCTAGTGATCCGTGATTTGCCACTGCTAGCAAGTAATTTCCGTAACGAGCAATCGTTAGATGATTACTTAAAAGAACGTAATATCTTAGGTATTGCAGACATAGACACCCGTAAGCTTACCCGTATTTTGCGCGATAAAGGCGCTCAAAACGGTTGTATTATTGCAGGTGACGAATTAGATGAAAACCAAGCGCTCGCAGCTGCGCAAGCCTTCCCAGGCTTAAAAGGTATGGATTTAGCGAAAGTAGTATCAACCAAGGAAAATTTCGAGTGGCGTGAATCAAGCTGGACATTAGGCGCAGGGTTCAAAACTCTAAACGCAGCCGATGAAAAGTTTCACGTTGTTGCTTATGATTTCGGTGTGAAGCGTAATATTCTCCGTATGCTTGTAGACCGTGGTTGTAAATTAACCGTTGTACCTGCACAAACCTCGGCAGCTGACGTGTTAGCACTTAACCCAGATGGTATCTTCTTATCGAATGGCCCAGGCGATCCTGAACCGTGTACTTACGCCATTGAAGCAATTAAAGCCTTTTTAGAAACTGAAATTCCTATTTTTGGTATCTGTTTAGGTCACCAATTGTTAGCCCTTGCCTCGGGTGCAAAAACAGTGAAAATGAAGTTTGGTCATCACGGTGGTAACCACCCAGTGAAAGATTTAGACCGTAACGTAGTAATGATCACTGCGCAAAACCATGGTTTTGCTGCCGATGAAACAACGTTACCAGATAACCTTCGTGCTACGCATAAATCGTTATTTGACGGAACGTTGCAAGGTATTCACCGCACCGACAAACCTGCTTTTAGCTTCCAAGGTCACCCTGAAGCAAGCCCAGGTCCACACGATGCAGCCCCATTATTTGACCACTTCATCGATTTGATGCAAGCGCGTAACAACTAATTAAACCGGAGTAACAATGCCAAAACGTACCGACATAAAAAGCATTCTTATCCTAGGCGCAGGCCCGATTGTAATCGGCCAAGCCTGTGAATTTGACTACTCTGGTGCTCAAGCGTGTAAAGCACTTAGAGAAGAAGGCTATCGAGTTATTTTAGTTAACTCAAACCCTGCAACAATTATGACCGATCCTGATATGGCTGATGCGACCTACATCGAGCCAATTCATTGGGAAGTGGTAGAAAAAATCATTGAAAAAGAAAAGCCAGATGCAGTACTACCTACAATGGGTGGTCAAACCGCATTGAACTGTGCGCTAGAACTAGACAAGCACGGTGTATTGGCAAAGCATGGTGTTGAGCTAATTGGCGCAACAGCTGATGCAATCGATAAAGCAGAAAACCGCGAACGTTTCGATATCGCAATGAGAAATATCGGTTTAGAATGCCCGCGTGCTGAAATTGCTCATTCAATGGATGAAGCAAAAGACATCATCAAACGCATTGGTTTACCGTGTATTATTCGACCTTCTTTCACTATGGGCGGCACCGGCGGCGGTGTGGCGTATAACTTAGAAGAGTTTGAAGAAATTTGTGAACGCGGTTTAGACCTTTCTCCAACCAGCGAGCTATTGATTGATGAATCATTGATCGGTTGGAAAGAGTACGAAATGGAAGTTGTGCGTGACAAAAACGACAACTGCATTATCGTTTGTGCAATTGAAAACTTTGACCCAATGGGTGTTCATACTGGCGATTCAATCACCGTTGCTCCTGCGCAAACATTAACTGACAAAGAATACCAATTAATGCGTAATGCCTCTATGGCAGTACTGCGTGAAATTGGTGTTGAAACAGGTGGCTCAAACGTACAGTTTGGTGTTAATCCTGATGACGGCCGTATGGTTATTATCGAGATGAACCCACGTGTATCACGTTCATCAGCACTTGCTTCAAAAGCAACCGGTTTCCCGATTGCTAAAATCGCGGCTAAGCTAGCGGTAGGCTACACACTTGATGAACTACAAAACGACATCACCGGTGGTAAAACACCTGCGTCGTTCGAGCCATCAATCGACTATGTAGTAACAAAAATTCCTCGCTTTAACTTTGAAAAATTTGCTGGTGCAAACGACCGTTTAACCACGCAAATGAAATCTGTAGGCGAAGTAATGGCGATTGGTCGTAACCAACAAGAGTCGTTACAAAAAGCATTACGTGGTCTGGAAGTTGGCGCAACGGGTTTCAACCCAATCGTGGCACTTGACGATCCGAAAGCGAAAGAGAAAATCATCCGTGAATTACGTGAGCCAGGCGCTGAGCGTATTTGGTATATTGCTGATGCAATGCGTCACGGCATGAGCGTTGAAGAAGTGTTTCAGTTAACCAAAGTTGACCGTTGGTACTTAGTACAGATTGAAGATATCTTAAAAGACGAAGCTAAAATTGCCGAAGTGGGCATGGCTGGCTTAAGCGCTGATTTCCTTCGTAAGTTAAAACGTAAAGGTTTTGCTGATCCTCGTATCGCTGAAATTGCCGGTGTGTCTGAAGCTGAAATTCGTAAAAAGCGTCATTTATTAAACATCGTGCCAGTATACAAGCGCGTTGATACGTGCGCTGCAGAATTTAGCTCTGATACTGCATACATGTACTCAACGTACGATGAAGAGTGTGAAGCTAACCCATCTGATCGTGATAAAATCATGGTTATTGGTGGCGGTCCTAACCGTATCGGTCAAGGTATTGAATTTGATTACTGTTGTGTTCACGCAGCCCTTGCACTACGTGAAGACGGTTACGAAACTATCATGGTTAACTGTAACCCTGAAACGGTTTCTACCGACTACGATACGTCAGACCGTTTATACTTTGAACCAATTACCCTTGAAGACGTACTTGAAATCGTACGTGTAGAAAAGCCTGTTGGTGTAATCGTGCAATACGGTGGTCAAACACCACTTAAACTTGCCCGTGAACTTGAAGCTAACGGCGTGCCAGTAATTGGTACTTCACCAGATGCGATTGACCGTGCAGAAGACCGTGAGCGTTTCCAACAACTTGTTGAGCGTTTAAACCTGCTTCAGCCTGAAAATGCCACTGTGACTTCAACTGAAGAAGCGATTTTAAAATCAGCTGAAATTGGTTTCCCACTGGTTGTACGTCCTTCGTATGTACTAGGTGGTCGCGCAATGGAAATTGTGTATGACGAGCAAGACTTACGTCGTTACATGACCGAAGCCGTATCTGCATCAAATGAAGCACCAGTACTACTTGACCGTTTCTTAGATAATGCGATTGAAGTTGACGTTGACGCAATTTGCGACGGCGAGCAAGTGATCATCGGCGGCATCATGGAACACATTGAACAAGCGGGTGTTCACTCAGGTGACTCAGCCTGTTCATTACCAGCCCATTCGTTATCACAAGAAGTGCAAGACGTAATGCGCAAGCAAGTAACTGACATGGCACTGGAGCTTGGCGTGGTTGGTTTGATGAATACACAGTTTGCTGTTAAAGATGGCAAAGTGTACTTAATCGAAGTAAACCCACGTGCAGCGCGTACGGTACCGTTCGTATCAAAAGCGACCGGTGTGGCACTTGCAAAAGTAGCGGCACGTTGTATGGCGGGTCAATCTTTAGCAAGCCAAGGCATTACTAAAGAAGTGATACCACCTTACTACAGCGTAAAAGAAGTGGTATTGCCATTTGCTAAGTTCCAAGGTGTGGATCCTATCCGTGGCCCTGAAATGCGCTCTACTGGTGAAGTAATGGGTGTCGGTGATACATTCGCCGAAGCCTTTGCAAAAGCACAATTAGGTGCAAGCAACACTTTACCACGCGGTGGCCGCGCGTTACTATCTGTGCGTAATAGCGATAAGCCACGTATTGTTGAACTAGCTAAAACCATGACAGACCTAGGTTTTGAACTAGATGCAACAGGTGGCACAGCCGCTGCACTTGAAGATGCTGGTATTGCAGTACGTCGTGTAAACAAAGTATTTGAAGGTCGCCCGCACATTCTTGATAGAATCAAAAATGGCGAGTATAGCTATATCGTTAATACTACCGAAGGTCGCCAAGCGATCGAAGATTCGAAGGTGTTACGTCGTGGTGCATTGCAACACAAAACTAACTATACAACGACCTTGAATGCGGCATTTGCTAACTGTACTGCTAACCAAGCAGACGACCGCAGCAAAGTGACGTCAGTTCAAGAACTACACCTGCGATTGAACTAAGGAAATGTGCCAAGGCCGTTTATCGGCCTTGGGATTAAGTGAGAAAAGTATGCAAACAATTCCGATGACAGTTCGTGGCGCAGATTTAATGCGCAAAGAACTTAACGAATTAAAAACAGTTACCCGTCCAAAAATTGTATCTGATATTGCAGTTGCACGTGAACATGGTGACTTAAAAGAAAACGCTGAATATCACGCAGCGCGTGAGCAACAGGGTTTTTGCGAAGGCCGTATTCAAGAAATTGAAGCTAAGCTTTCAAATGTACAAATCATTGATGTGACTAAACTACCAAATACGGGTAAAGTTATTTTTGGTACCACAGTAACAATCGTTAATGTTGAGACTGATGCTGAAGTTAAATACCAAATTGTTGGTGATGATGAAGCAAGTATTAAAGATAACCGTATTTCGGTTAATTCACCGATTGCCCGTGGTTTAATTGGTAAACAAGCAGATGATGCTGTGATCATTAAAACCCCGAAAGGCGACGTGGAATACGAAATCATTGAGGTTGAGTACATTTAATTACTTTACTCATTTTCACGTTTTTAAAAACCGATGCTTGCATCGGTTTTTTTATGCCATAAACAATCTCGACATTTCTTAATAAATTGGGTACGTTAAGCTAACGTATTGATAATTTGCAGATGTTGATGACAGCAATTACTTTTCCTGACGCATTAAAAAACGGCGATAAAATTGCCATTTGCGCATTTTCATCCGGTGTTAAGAGTATCTTTCACCCACGCCTGGAACGCGTACTTTCTGGCTTAACACGCCGTGGCTACCTAGTAGTCGAAGGTAAATGCTTAAGACAACAAAGTAGCCCAGCAAAACAACGCGCTGATGAGCTAATGGCATTCTTACTTGATGACAGCATTGCCGCAATTATGCCGCCGTGGGGTGGTGAGCTTGCCATGGAAATACTTCAGTATATTGATTTTAATGCGGTTAAATCTGCCAAGCCAAAGTGGTTAGTAGGTTTTTCAGATGTGAGCACGTTTGCCTGTATGCTTACAGTGCGATGTGGTTGGGTAACACTTCATGCTGCAAATCTAATGCAATTACATCCTAACGAGAAAGACAATTACTGCTTGCAAGTTTTTGATGTTCTGGCGCTTGAGAAAAATGGCTATTTCGAACAGATGCCTGCCAAGTATTATCAGAATAAAGTGATTGATTACGCAAAAGAGCCAGATGCATTATTTGATTATACTCAGCCGAGTCAATGGCGCTGCCTAAACTATCAAGACTCAAGGCAAGTAGAGCTGACGGGGCGGTTATTTGGTGGCTGTTTAGACTCACTTAACGTGTTACTGGCTTCTCCATATCTTGATCTGCATAACTTTAAGCAAACATATGCGCCAGAAGGTTTACTACTTTATTTAGAAAATGCAGAGCTTTCACCTACAGCAGTGGCCCGTACTTTAATGGCGTTGCGGTTAAATGGTGTGTTTGCTGATATTAACGGTATTATTCTGGGGCGTAGTGCTTTGCTTAGCTCTCCAGAGCAAGACATTGATTATTACCAAGCCCTTGAGCTTGCGTTAGGTAATTGTTTATTCCCAGTTATCATCGACGCTGATATCGGACATGTTGCACCCAATTTATGTTTAGTGAATGGCGCGTTTTGCAGTTTTAAAGCCACTATAGATAAAGGCTTAGTTTACAATGCGAGCCTAGTGACCACTTTGCAATAGAACTTCGTACCTAATTGGTGATAAAAATGCATATTAAGGCAATGGCGTTAATATGCATTTTTCGCGATACGTAATTATTTTGAATCAGATAACCTTTCGACTAACTCAACACGTCGATTCAGCTCTCGACCTAATTCGTTTTTGTTAGTGGCTGCGGGAGCATAGGGGCCAACACCTTGAGGTATTAACCTTGTTTTAGCGATACCATAGTCAGCAATTAAAGCTTTAACGACCGCATCAGCCCGACGTTTAGAAAGGTCTAAATTATATTCAGCAGAGCCTTTATCATCTGTGTGACCAACAACATACAAACTCAATGCCTTATTTTTTTCTAAAACTTGCGCAATGACATCCAATGATTGTTTAGATTCAGGCTTTATGACCGCTTTATCGTAGTCAAATAACACCCCATAGATTGAGGCTTTACCTTTTTGCTTAAGTTGCTCTAACACTTTATCGCTATTTGTCTCTATTAACCCAGTTAATAATGGCTCGCTCTGCATCACTACAAGCTGAATACGAGAATCGCCTTCATAGTTACCTATAAAAAAAGCTACATAGGTAGTTTGGCCCTCAACAGTACTTTTCATAACTTGGTATCGAGGTTGGCGCCAGTAATTATAAGCTTGTTTTACAGCGAGTTTATCCCCTAACTTTTGTAAATCCTCACGGATTAATCTATCTCTGGTGTTACCACTGCATGAATCTTTTTGACAAGAGAATACCGTTTCAAACCCTTCTTTTACTAAAGCACTTAGATAATTATGATAAATTTTTAGCGTTGACACCCTGTTTACGACATAAGTAATTTGGGTTAAGTCTCCGGTAACGTCTAGCATTGGGAGTGTCTTTGTTTTTGTATCAACAATACCAACAGGAATGCTGAATTCTTCATAATCAACCTGTTTGTAATCTTCAATATAACTACTAGGGTAGCGACTTATTAATGGATGATCTGCTGAGCCCCCTTTATCTTTACGCGGTGCCTTGGTTATCTGTTTACTATTGTGTTTGGTAAATGCGTCAAAATTGGCAGTGACAAGTCCTGATTCAATGTCTTTTATATCCACTGTGGTTAATAATACTCGCGTCGTATTTTTATACTGACCAACAAATAACGAAATAGCAGCATCGGGGGACTCATCCCCTTTTGTGGCGAAAATATAGTGAGGTTGTTGGAATTGATTACTAGGGTTAAAGTAGCTAGACTTTTCAGCTAATAATTTTCTTTGTTCACGTTTATCTCCTGAATAACAATCACTTAAAGAACATGTATAAACCACTTTAAAACCAGCATCACTTAACGCACTTTCATAATTTTTTGTTACCTTTAACGAAGCAACATTTTTTATCGTATAAGCGTAATGGCCTGTATCACCAATGAATTTTTTATACTCAAATTGTTGAGACTTTTCAGCTGTAGCAACAAACTTTGTAACAAGGCGAGTTTCTTCACCCGCTAAAATAACGGAGTTCTCCAGCTTGGCACTTGGATAGGGGGAAAGCAAAGGCTCTGCGTGTAGGTTAAATACACATATTAGGGGGGCGATACAAAATATAAGTACCTTGGTTATTTTGTTATTCATTGAAATTCCTTTTATTAATGAAGGTAAACATTGTATTTAAAAAATAAGTTGGCCTAATTAAACTTTATAAAAAAGAATAAATCGCAATTTTTTAACGCTTACAAATTTTGCTGGCGTTGATAGTAACTTTACAGGCTTGAGTGTCAATTGATTGCCAATGCTGGATATCGGATGGCGCAGTACAGCCAGCATCTTCAATAAGTAAAATGTCATCCTCACACAGTAATAAAATGGCATTTTTATCTTGAATGAAAACTTTTAACTGATAGTCCTCAAAAGGGGTGAGGTTGTTTTTATTGCTGTTGATAGCAGCCATTAGTAATGCTTGCGGATCAGTATAGGTTTTGGTGCTGAACTTTAATGTGCCATCAACCGCGGCTGAAATATCTTTTAGTTGTGATGCAAGATCAGCCATCTTTTCTGGCTCATGTGCATTAGCTAGGCTAGGGCAGCCCACAGATAAAACAATTACTAAGATTAGAGTTAAGTATTTCATTTTAAATATTCCACGCGGTTAAGTTGCCATTTTCGTCTTTACCGTTGTCTAAATTCCAATTACAAATTTGCCAGCACTCTCCATCATTAAAAATAGCATTAGCAATAATCGATATAAAATACTGTATATTTTTAACCGCTAAATTAAAAATGTCGTCGTAGTGCATTGGGCCATTTGGAGTATTAAGCTGCTCAATGTAAGTGTAATCAATCTCATCTTGGCGAGGGTAGAGTAGCCCATTGTTTGCCGCAACATGCCTTGCCCATGGGAAGAGTCGATATCCTTCTTCAGCATGATCAACAACCAGTTGAAAGCCTGAATGCCACGCATCAAAGTCAGGAGCTGCTGATTGTGTGTAATCTGGGTGGATATGCGATAAAACATGCTGCCACAGTTGTTTAATATCTTCATCAAGGCAGTTATTTTGGCTGCTACATGAGCCGATATTAAGCCGAAAGCGATCAGCAAGGCCAATTTCACCCAAGTTTAACCTTGGCCAAATGTAAGCGTCTTGATTCATTTCACAAGTGCGGTGGTCAGTTTGGTTTTGCTCATACGGGCCCACTTTAAGCTCGACCACCGGATGAATGGTGATATCAGCTGCAACATGCGACATATAACCACACAGCCAAGCAAAGCATTTCTCTTGCGCTGATCCCTCTAGATTTTTGCAATACTTTACTGCTTCTTTAATTACATCACCGGTATTGTGATAATGCATTAAATCAGCCCATTTATTTTGCTCTGAATTACCCACAGCTAAATAAGGGTAGTCAGGCGATACACAGCCTAACTCAAGGTATTTTTGATTTTGACTTAAGATCAGCTTTGCTTTGGTAGGAATATTCATTCCAATCAGGGCGTTATTCTCAGTAGCTAAGTTAGCCGCAGTAATGTGTGCAAAGGCACCTGGCATCAGTAAATCCTTCTACTTAGTAGTTTTGTTAATATATTTGCAATTGATCCAAGTTGCAATGGTTAAGTAATTAGTCAAATAGGCTTATTAGTTAGCTTTAAAATGGACTGCGTAATTTTAGTTATCAATAAACGTAACTTGAGCTTAAATCCATCGAGCTCACAGGCTACTGCCAAGCTCTAAAATGGCTATCTATTTTAGTAGGAGTTTAGTTGCCAAGAAGCGGAGACAAAACTAGCTGAGTTGGGCATAACTCAAGCATATCTTTTAGAGGAATCGGCTTATGGTGAGTGTTGACTCGTTTATTCACAGGGTAAAGGAGTTTATGATGGAGCTAAAAAAGACAGTGAGCGGGTCAGCGGCACGAGCTAAGCGTGCCGCATCAGTTGTTACTCAACGATAAATGTAATGCGTTTATGACTCGAATAAGGAGCTATATCATCTTTTGCATAAACAAGCACTTGATAGTTACCTGAGGAAACTAAAGGCAATATTGCTGTATCACTTGTTTCGTTACCAATAGATGCAGCCCTGCCATTTGGCAATAATACGAGCCATGTGTAGGTAATGGGATCTGTTTCTTTGTCATAGGCGTGTGCTTTGAGTGTTAAATTACTGCCTTTGATTTTATTCCCGAACATCTCAACATCGATAATGGTCGGCGCGGAGTTATCGGGATCTTCTACTTTGATTGCGACAAACCTTTTCGTGGTGTTTTCTCCGTCAGAGGCGGCGACTTGTAAAATGTAAAAGCCAGCAACATCAAAACGAACTCTAGCGCGGCTACCTGTTTCAGCAATAATATCTGCTTGGCTATTCGCTGGCCTATTTAGCCACTTCCAGCTCAACTCTACTTGCGCGCCCTCAGGCTCTTGTACTTCAGCGTAGAATAATTGCTCTGATAGGGTAAAGGTATTAAGCAATGGGCTTGGCAAGACGTTAAGTGCTGGTGGTGCATTTTGGTCGGAACTAAATGAAATTGCTGTTTTACCAGCATCGCTCTGTTTCTCTGAGACCGTTATCGTTTTTACGACTGATTCCGTACGGTCACTATTTCTATCTTTGAGTGTAAAACGAACCTTGTATTCACCGGCAACATCTGGAATAAAGAAGGAGATATACGACATAGTATAGGCTAATGTTACCTTGCTGGTAGCAGGAATACTGTCGAAGCTAAACATAGGAGTCGCAAAATTGTATTGCATGCTGTCTTTTGCATCAAGGTTAATAAACTCGTTCACTTCAGCGGTTTCAGGTGCGTCAAATGATGCTATGAGCTCTGGTCTATCATCATATACTTCTATCTGTTTGGTTACCGTTTCTGAATAGGCTTTACCATCATGTACCGTTAAGCTGATCGTGAATATGCCATAGTCTCTTCCTTCAAAACCAGCACTTTGTCCTTCAGGATTGGCGAGAAAGAAGTCTAATGCATTGTTAGCACTGGTAACTTGCCACTTATAATAAATCTTATCGCCATCAGCATCTGAGCTATTTTTGCCGCTTAGTGTTACTTGCTTATTTTTACCCACTTTTTCCTCAAAAGGAGTAATAACAGCTGTTGGGGCATGATTTTTTGGCTCAATTGGTTTATCTGAAATGCTCACTGACGCTGTAGCAATAGACTCTGTTGAACCTGACTTAATGATTAGCTGAATTTGATATGTACCAGCTATATCGGCAACAAACTCGCTCATTAGGCTGCTATTATTTGCTATTTTTGCAGAGCTATTATCAGGCTTTTCAATAATTGACCAATCCACGCTTGAAATGGCAGGAACAATGCTACTTGTTCCTACTAATCTGACCGTTGAACCGGTGTATACCGATTGGATCGGATTGATTTTAGCAGTAATGGCACCTGAGCCGGTTGAACTATCGGTAGATGTATCTTTATCGCTATCACTGAGATTATTATTTTCTACTTGTGGCTTAGTTGAACTACCTGAACCGCCGCACGCGGTTAGTGTTACCCCAAGAAATAAAGCCAATAATATTAATTTTTTATTCATTTTAATGTCCCTATACTTTATCCTAGCAAACAAAATACATGCTTTAGAATATTTAATCTAGTTAAAATTTGTTCAGCACAAAGGCCAGCTTGTGCAAATATAGAAGTTAAGTTAAAAGCCCTCAGTAAAAAGTTAAAACTGCAATTGTGCAGTCATTTTCGTGCGCGCAATTTTGGTTTAAGCGGATTAATAACTTATTAAATAGAAAAAATGAAAGTAACCTTGTAGTAAAAGATTAACTCTTAATCTAAAAAGTAAGTGTGGTGGAACAGCATTGTTTGTTCAATTAGAGTGGCTGTCTAGCTTTATAATTTCGCATTCAAGATATATAGGCTTTGCGAAAGCACCTACAGGAAAAGTGTTTTAATAACAATATATTAAAGAGGTATTTTAACTTCTTTGAATAGAATTTTGATATGGCTTTTCGGGCAGTATAGAGCACATATAATATAGCTATGTTTAATTCTCGATAATTACAGCTGTGCCCGAAGCAACGATAAATAACATACCTGATTTACCACCGCCTGATATCTCACTGTAGTCTAGATCTATACCTATTACGGCATTAGCACCTAGAGAATAGGCTTCTTTTCTAAGTTCATTTAGTGCTGTTTTACGGGCATCTCTAAGCGTGTTTTGTATGCTGTTACTGCGACCTCCAAAAGTATCACTAAAACTTGCAAAAATATCTTTAAAAATGTTCATGCCATAAGCGCATTCGGCAGTAATAACATCAATACGTTTTGTAATATTTAAGTTTAGAGCTGTTTCGGTTGTCAGTAGTACGTCTTTTGCTTCAACTTTGTTTAGTTTACTTGCAATAGCGTGTTCTATTTTCTGTTTATCATAGTCTTGTTTGGCTTTACTGCCATTAACACCATATTTTCTGGTTAGGTGGATATCTTTAGCTTTCTCTATTGTGTTAGCTACAGACTCAGAAATTTGTGTTAAGTATTTACCATAATAGAGCACATCGTAATGGTTTTGGTTTTGCTGGGTTCTGATTCCCGCTAATCCAAATTCTTTGTTCATGAATTTAAGGTAAGGCAAAGATATTTCTATTTCATTGCTGTTTAGGTCAGCTAGGTTTGTATCGTCGAAGCCTTCTATGAAAGCATCGCATTCTTTCATACCATGATTTTTATAAATACCAGATTGACTGTAGAGCGTTGTTAAGTTGCATAAAAATTGGCCTTTATACCAAATGGCTGCAATAGCATTATGCCCGTCTTTCTTTAATGCGTATGCTAAGTCTGATGTATTATATGTGTTACCAGTTATATTATTTATTAGCTCTTTATCTTTTAAGCTCCAGTCAGGCTTAGTATTTGATGGTGTTGATTTATCACTTTTAGAAAAAAACATATCTCTCCTTAGAAACTTTAATAGTAAAAAGTAGCTTGATTGTAGAATTGAACTTCAAGCATATGCTGATAGCTATACAAACATGCTTTAACTCTGCCAACCAAACATTAGCATATAAAAGGGTATAATATGACTTAATAAAGGGGAGTTATGCAAAATTCACATCGAATAGAAAACGATAAACTAATTTTTAAAGCGCTGGTGGAATTGCTCAATCAATCTAGCCGATACAAAAATCCTAGTTGTTATGCTTTAGTAAATCACCTTAATAATAAAGGTATTAAGACAAGCTGGGGGAACAATTGGACTCGGAAAAGCTTATTTAGGTATCTACAAAGAAACGGCTTTCTGGTGTGTGGGGCTTACGCAATAGCTTAGATCAATATACGAAACTAGCCAAGTTTATTTAGGGTATTTTCAGACATCGTAAAACGGGAGTTTCGCAACCAGTACGCACGAACAGCTAAATGAAGTAAGCTTTATTTCCCAGCTATAAAATGAGTAGAGTGGCTACAGATTGGCTACACGAAAGGCTTTTAAAGAAAACAACTTATATATAAATGAGGTTAAGTTGTTGAATTAAATGGTCGGTATGGAGAGATTCGAACTCTCGACCCCTGCCACCCCATGACAGTGCGCTACCAAGCTGCGCTACATACCGACGTTGCAAGCAATAGTACGTATATTTTTTCAAAAATCAATAAGCTTTTGTTTGTTTGAACATTTATTGCACGTACTGAGTGAAATAAATCATTTTATGAGGATGTTTAGTTATTTATCCAGTCATTGATCGATTTATACATCACATCTCGTAGTATAGGTTGAGCAGTTTTGTTAGGGTGTATGTTGTCGTTTTGCATCAGGCTATTATCAGCAGCGACATTCAAGATAAAAAATGGCATTAAATGGCTGTTTGTGGCACCAGCAACCTCAGCAAAACTAGCGGTAAATAATCCGGTATAACGTGGCCCATAGTTAGGCGGGATGTGTACTTCCATAATCGCTACTTTGGCATCAGCTTGTTTGCTCTTGCTCACTAAACTGGCTAGGTTTTCTTTTAGGCGTTTAATTGGAAAGCCACGCAGGCCGTCGTTACCACCAAGCTCTATAAGTACATGGCTCGGTTGAAACTCATTAAGTAGGGCGTCTAAACGACGCAGTGCGCCACCGGTGGTTTCGCCACTGATACTGGCATTGATAAGTTGGATCGGCGCTTGCTCGTTGTCGTACTTATCTTGTAACAGTTTAACCCAGCCTTGCTCTTGTTTTAAGCCGTAGGCGGCGCTTAAACTATCACCTAAAATTAAAATTGTGTTGTCAGCTGCCGCACTAAGTGGTTTGATTACTAATAGTAAAACGAAAATAAAACGTAGGATTGAATACATCATATGTCAGCGCTATCTCAATTAAATATCATTCAGGTTAAAGGTCTTTCTAAAACGGTTAATACCCTTGAAGGGGATTTGCCCATCCTCAGTGACATCACCTTTAATGTCAAGTCTGGAGACTCAGTTGCTGTAGTTGGTACCTCAGGTTCAGGTAAATCAACTTTATTAAGTTTGCTCGCAGGGCTTGACCAATCGACTCAGGGATCAATTTATTTAGATGGTGAGCCGCTGCATGAACTTGATGAAGAAGCGCGTGCGGCATTAAGAGCTGCAAAAGTCGGTTTTGTATTTCAATCATTTATGTTGGTACAGAGTTTAACAGCACTTGAGAATGTGATGTTACCGGCAGAGCTTGCTGGTGGAAAAAATGCCAAGCAACAAGCACTCGATCTTCTGGAAAAAGTAGGTTTAAGTCATCGTATTGAGCATTATCCGTCGCAATTGTCTGGTGGTGAGCAGCAGCGTGTAGCGATTGCTCGCGCATTTATTGGCACACCAAAGATTTTATTCGCCGATGAGCCATCAGCAAATCTTGATAGCAAAAATGGTAAGTTAATTGAGTCACTGTTATTCGAGCTTAATCAGCTTCATGGCACGACGTTGATTTTAGTCACACATGATGAGGCGTTAGCAGCAAAGTGTCAGCATGTGTTACAAATTGAAGCGGGTCAATTAGTTAAAAATACCAATGAGGCTGTGGCGAATGTGGGTTAAATTAGCATTAAAATTATTTAGCCGTGAATTTCGCCGTGGTGAACTCACGGTGATTTGTGCGGCCATAGCGTTGGCGGTATTGACGGTTTTAACGCTTTCTATGGTGACTGATCGCATAGGGCAAAGCATAGCGCAAAAAAGCAGTGCCTTTATTGCCGCTGATCGCGTGCTGGCAAGCAACCATGAATTACCGGGTGAATATTTAACAACAGCAAGCGAATACAACTTACAAACCGCACAACTCACTTACTTTGATACTATGTTGTTTGCTAATGACGAAATGCAATTAAGCTCAGTAAAGGCGGTGTCGGAGCATTATCCACTTAAGGGCGAACTAAAAGTTAAAAGCAGTTTAACCGGAGAGGTTGAAGTGGCCACGCAAGGGCCAACTGTTGGTAATGTGTGGTTTAGTGAATCGGTATTTTATGCACTAAATGTAAAAGTAGGTGATACGGTTGAGCTAGGCGCTGCGCAATTTAATATTGAAAAAGTATTGGTGGAAGAGCCAGATGCGCCATTTAATATTTTTTCAAGTAGTCGTCGTGTGTTGTTAAATAACCAAGATGTAGACAAAACTGAAGTGATCCAGCCGGGCAGCCGTGTTTTTTACCGCCAGTTGTATGCAGGGGATGAGAGTAACCTTACTGACTTTTATAGCTGGCTAAAACCACAAATGAAAGAAAACCAGCAATGGTATGGTGTTAAAGACAGACAGTCGCCGATTGCAAATAGCTTAAACCGCGCTGAAAGCTTTTTATTATTAGCGGGGTTATTGGGCATTATTTTAGCGGCGGTGGCTATTGCCGTGTCTGCAAAGCGTTATTGCGAACGCCAATATGACCCAGTTGCGATGATGAAAACCTTAGGTGGTAGCCGATCGACAATTCGCAAAATTTACTTACTGCATTTATCACTGGTGTGTGCTTTGTCGGTCATACTTGGCTTAGCCATTGGCTATGGTTTACAAGAGATAGCCACTAGTTATTTAGCTAAATCAATGAACAATACTCTTCCTGCAGCGGGTATAAAACCGTGGTTTGTGGCGATTAGTACTGGCGTTATCTGTGCCGTGATGTTTTCAATCAAGCCGTTATTAGATTTATTTGATATTCCACCGCTTAGGGTATTACGCCGTAACTTAGGCGATAAGCTACTAGTAAGTAAAGTGCATTTAGCGATGTCGGGCTTAACAGTCTTTTTATTAATGTGGTTGTTTAGTAATAACCTTAAAATTACCGCTATTTTGTTTGTCTCTACTTTAATTTTGATTGCAATACTGTTTGTATTATCTCGGTTAATTTTTGGCAGCGGACGTAAACTAGGATTGCGCCCGGGGAATAGTTGGTCATTAGCGATTGCTTCGTTGCAAAAACGTGCCAATGCTAATGCGGTACAGTTGATCAGTTTTTCGTTGGCAATAAAGCTATTGTTATTTTTAGTGGTGCTGAAAAACGATATGATCGCAGATTGGCAATCGCAACTTCCAAGCGACGCGCCGAATGCTTTTTTAGTAAATATAACCGAAACTGAATTGCCAGACGTAACAAGCTTTTTAGAGCAAAAAAATATTCAAGTATCTGAGTTCTATCCGACTATTCGTGGTCGCGTAAACGCTGTTAATGGTGAATTAGTTGCTCGCGAAGTCTCATTGCAAGACAACGAGAAGAAAGACGAAGAAGCACGCGCAGGTATTGGCCGTGAACTAAATCTTACATGGTTAGAGCAAGTCCCTGTGCAAAATGAGATCATAGACGGGCAGTGGTTTGCCGACAATGCCACCGCTGAAGCATCGATCGAAGAATCTATGCTAGAGCGTTTAGATGTGAAACTGGGTGATACGCTAACATTTTTGATTGGCGCCCAGTCATTTGATGCCAAAATCACCAGTGTTCGTAAAGTTAATTGGGCTACTTTAAAGCCTAATTTCTTTATTATATTAAGTCCTGATGTACTGGCTGATTTTCCTGCGACGTATATTTCATCGGTGCGTATCGAAGCCGATCAAAAACGCGACTTTAGTGAGCTACTACGTGCCTACCCGACAATCAACGCCATCGACGTTGACAGCTTTGTCAAACAAATACGTTCTACTATTTCGCAAGTATCGCTGGCAATTGGATTTGTACTGGCGATAGTGGTGATGTGTGGTGGCTTAGTTTTAATTTCGCAAGTGCAAGCAAGCCTTGGTGAACGGATGCAGGAAATTGTCATATTGCGTACCTTAGGCGCCAAAGGGCGGCTAATAAAAAATGCCACTTTATATGAGTTTTTATTGCTGGGCAGCGCTGCTGGTTTTGTCGCTGCGTTGGTCAGTGATGTGGCTTTATTAATAGTGCAACGTGAGATGTTTGACTTAGCAGGTAAGCTGCACCCGCATATTTGGCTTATTGGACCATTAGTGGGTGGTGTGTTTGTGGCATCACTAGGCTACTTTATGATAGCTAGAACCATGCGTAAAAATACCCAAGGGTTACTACGCTCTTTAGCCTAAAAGGTTAGCAATTAAACAAGCCCGTTTTTACGGGCTTTTTTATGCCAATAATGCACTGGTAATTTATACAGTGCTCTGGCATTATTAGCGTACTTAACTATTTACACTGATTGGGCAAGTATTGGCTATTATTTTAGGGATTGATCCTGGCTCACGATTAACCGGTTATGGGGTGATTGCCCATCAAGGTGCTAAATTTACTTATTTAGGCAGCGGTTGTATAAAACTGGCCGATCACGAGTTTCCTATTCGATTAAAAATGATTTATCAAGGGATCAGTCAACTAATCGAACAATTCTCTCCCGATCATTTTGCCATTGAAAAAGTATTTATGGCGCATAATCCTGATTCAGCTCTTAAATTAGGCCAAGCCAGAGGGGCTGCAATTGTTGGTGCGGCAATGGCTGAGTTACCGGTGTTTGAATACTCGGCGCGGCAAATTAAACAAGCGGTGGTAGGGCACGGTGGTGCCGATAAATCGCAAGTGCAGCATATGGTTAAAAATATTTTAAAATTGCCAGGCACACCGCAAGCGGATGCAGCCGATGCATTAGCCATTGCGATATGCCATGCTCATTCCGATCAAAATTTAATAAAACTAGCGGGCAGTGCCAGTAAAACCGTTAGAGGACGATTAAGGAAATAACATGATAGGTCGCTTAAATGGCATCTTAGTAGAAAAACAACCGCCAGAAATTTTGCTTGAAGTAAGCGGTGTTGGTTACGAAGTTAACATGCCGATGACGTGTTTTTATGATTTACCAAACATTGGCGAAAATGCCATTGTGTATACTCATTTTGTAGTAAGAGAAGACGCCCAGTTATTATTTGGCTTTAATAATAAAATTGAGCGAGCATTATTTAGAGAGCTATTAAAAGCCAATGGCGTTGGGCCAAAGCTCGGATTAGCAATACTTTCAGGGATGTCGGCTAAGCAATTTGTTAGCTGTGTGAATAACGAAGATGCCACCAGTTTAGTGAAACTGCCAGGTGTAGGTAAAAAAACCGCAGAGCGCCTGGTACTTGAAATGAAAGACCGATTAAAAGATTGGGGTAATGACTTATTCACGCCATTTAGTGATAATGCAGTTATAGAGCCCGCATCTGACGCACTTATTGCTAATAATGCGGCAGATGATGCAATCTCTGCGTTAGTGTCATTAGGTTATAAATTGGCGCAAGCACAAAAAACAGTAAAATCAGTGGCCAAGCCTGGTATGTCTACAGAGGTTCTGATCAAAGAATCTCTAAAATCAATGTTGTGAGTAAACCATGATTGAAGCGGATCGTTTAATAGATGCGACTGAACAAAGTAATGAAGATGTAGTCGATCGCGCGATTAGACCAAAACTATTAGCCGATTATACTGGTCAGCCCCATGTTAAACAGCAAATGGAAATATTTATAGAAGCTGCACGTAGTCGGGGTGAAGCGCTTGATCATTTATTAATATTTGGTCCGCCGGGTTTGGGTAAAACCACACTAGCAAACATTGTTGCCAATGAGCTGAATGTCAGTATTAAAACAACCTCGGGCCCAGTGCTTGAAAAAGCCGGTGATTTAGCCGCACTACTGACCAATTTAGAAGAAGGCGATGTACTTTTTATTGATGAAATACATAGGCTAAGCCCGCAAGTTGAAGAAATACTCTATCCTGCAATGGAAGATTATCAACTCGATTTAATGATTGGTGAAGGGCCCGCAGCTCGTTCCATTAAGCTCGATTTACCCGCTTTTACCTTAATTGGTGCTACCACTCGCGCAGGCTCGTTAACCTCACCACTTAGAGACCGTTTTGGTATTGTGCAGCGTTTAGAGTTTTATTCGGTGGCAGATTTATCGACTATAGTGGGGCGCTCTGCTCATTATTTAAATTTAGCCATGTGTGATGAAGGCGCCATTGAAATTGCTAAACGCTCTCGTGGTACGCCACGTATCGCCAATCGATTATTACGCCGGGTACGAGATTACACGCAAGTTAAATCAGACGGTACTGTAAATGCCGAAGTGGCAGAGCTGGCACTTAATATGATTGATGTCGATAAAAGCGGCTTTGATTATATGGACCGTAAATATTTACTCGCGATCATTGAAAAGTTTATGGGGGGGCCGGTAGGGTTAGACAACTTAGCCGCCGCCATCGGTGAAGAAAAAGAAACCATTGAAGATGTGATCGAGCCTTACCTCATCCAGCAAGGATTTATCCAACGTACGCCAAGAGGGCGTATTGTGTCTGATAACGCCTATCATCACTTTGGCTTATTACCCAAACAAGAATAAAGTACATTTATTGTAGCTGTATGCGTGCGTATGGCTGCAAACCCACCTCATACATCTTCTATACTGTTCTTTTAGCCACTATTCAAATGTCTATTTTGCTGTGTTTAAGTTAATCGCGTGATTAGCATATTACTTAAAGTTTAGATTATTTAGTTATTTGGGCTAATGCAATTCACATACTGTTAAGTTTGTAAACGATATTGTATGCGCCATAGCGAGGTAGTGCTGTGCGTGATTTGCAGGCAAAAAAAAGCCCGCATAAAATGCGGGCAAACAACAAGTTGAAGGAAGTAATCTAAGTAACACTGCTTAAATTCATCAAGTTTTATCAAGAAGACTTTAAGCGTAGCAATACGAAAAATCAGAATCATATTGCAAAGAACTGGGCTGAATGAAGTATTCATTGCTGCGCTAGCTCGGTATGGGAGAATAATACGCAATAGTTGGTTTTTGTTCAAACTAGAAAAATTTAATTTTCAGATAAAAAAAACTAATAGCAAGATTTTTATGAGCGCTTTATTTTTGTTCATAAAATTCACGGTCGTATATTAATCTATTGAATTTGTGATGTTTTATTTGTTTGAATGATTTTTTTATAGATTAGTTAAACTGTTGCAATGACTATGCTCATAGTCAATTATGCTTGTTTATTCATTAAGAGTGAATAAAGAGGGTGTTTTACACAGTTTTTGTTTATAAATAAGCACCCCAGCATGTATTTACCTCGGCAGTACAATCTTAAATTGTTGCGTCAAGATTGCCGAACAAGGCTATAAAACTGGAGTCAGCCTGCTCTTCAACGTTTTTTGTTGCTAATTCACAGCAATAGCGTTGTCAGTACTGAGCTGAATAGATACACTAGTTGCAACTTTTGGCCATTTTTTCGGTCATATACCTAGCGTATAATGAAATGTTATTTATACAAGAAATCTTATTAGGAGTTTAATGTGGGTTCAGGGCTTAATTTTTTAGATTTAATTCTAGAAGCAAGTTTTCTTGTGCAATTAGTTATGCTGGCATTATTAGCTATGTCAGTGATGTCATGGGCAATTATTTTTCAGCGTAAAAAAGCAATTTCGGATGCATTATCCAATACTAAGCGATTTGAGCAAAAATTTTGGTCAGGCATTGATTTAAGTAAACTCTACAATGAGATCTCATCGCGTAGCGGTAGCTCAACCGGCGTTGAAGCATTATTTATAGCAGGCTTTAAAGAGTTTGCTCGTCATAAGAAAAACTCTTTTCAAAGTGCTAGCATTGTAATGGAAGGGACGCATCGTTCAATGCGAGTTGCGTTATCTCGCGAAATCGAAAAATTAGAATCAAGTTTATCGTTTTTAGCAACAGTGGGGTCTATCAGTCCTTACATTGGTTTGTTTGGTACTGTATGGGGCATTATGAATGCTTTTATCGCGTTAGGCGAAGTTAAGCAAGCAACCTTACAAATGGTTGCCCCAGGTATAGCTGAAGCGCTTATTGCAACAGCTATGGGTTTATTCGCTGCTATTCCAGCGGTTATTGCATACAACCGTTTTGCTAATAGAGTTGAAAAGCTAGAATCTAACTACATTAACTTTATGGAAGAGTTTGCAAATATTTTACACCGTCAAGCAGCTACCCAAATAGAGGCAAAAGCGAATGTATCAGCGTAAGAAGCGTCGTCCTGTTGCAGAGATAAACGTAGTTCCTTACATTGATGTAATGCTGGTGCTACTGATTATTTTTATGGCCACTGCGCCTTTGATCACTCATGGCGTTAAAGTTGATTTGCCAAAAATGGAAGAATCAGATTTAGTTGATACTAAAGATACGCCCCCGATCATTGCTTCAATTGATGCACAAGGTAAGTACTATGTCAGTATCGGTACTGATCCAGAAGAACCGATGGAAGCATTAGATGTTGCCGCTGTTATCAAGTTGCAACTGATGAAAAACCCAGAAACCCCAGTGATGATCAAAGGCTCAGGTAAAGTATCGTATCAAGAAGTATTATTATTGATGGATTTCTTAAAAAATGCCGGTGTACCTTCAGTTGGATTAATGACTGAATCGTTTGAAGGGAATAAAAGCTAATATGGGTCCTTCAGTATTAAAATCAGTGTTATTGCACCTCGCTATAGTTGGCGTTTTGATTGGAACCGCGAGTTTTCATACTTCACCGCCTACAGTAATGGAAGTTACCTTGAACAAGGCTATGCCTGATGCTGAAAATGCTGTTTCAGCGGTGACTGTTGATCAGAAAATGGTTGAACAAAAAATTGCTGAGTTGAAACGCAAAGAAGATGATAAAAAACGTGCTGAAGATAAACGCATTCGTGATTTAGAACGTCGAGCATCTGATGCACGTAAACAGCGTGAATCTGAAGACCGCCGGATCAAAAAGCTAGAGCAAGAGCGTCGCGCGAAAGAGAAAGAAACCGCACAAGCCCAAGCTCAAGCTAAAAAAGCGCGTGAAATAGAGCAAAAAGAACGTGAAAAAGCGCAGCAGGCTGAAAAGCAAAAAGAACAAGCTGAACTTGCTGCTAAAGCGGCTGCTGAAAAACGTAAAGCAGAAGAAGAGGCTTTAAAGAAAGCTGAAGACGACCGTAAACGCGAAGAGTTAGCCGCTAAAAAACGTGCAGAAGCTGCTGAAGAGGCACGTCAAAAAGCGTTACAAGAGCAAATGCTGCAAGAGCAACTGGCTACAGAGCAAGCTGCACGTAATAAAATACGTCAGCAACAGGTAGGCACTGAGGTTGATAAATATAAAGCATTAATTATGGCACGTATTCAGCAAAATTTATTAATTGATGAAAAGATGAAAAACCAACAATGCCGTGTGAATATTCGCTTAGGTTTTAATGGTCTGGTCACACAAGTTACATCTTTAGGTGGTGATAAGTTAGTATGTGAAGCGGCGCTTAGAGCGGTTCGTATGGCTGATACACTGCCAGTTTCTAAAGATAAAGATGTGTTTGAGCAATTAAAAAATATTAACTTAACAATTAAGCCACAATTTTAAAGGAATGGTATGTTCAACAAGTTGAAAACAGTTTGTTTAATTTTCGTTTTAGGCTTTACCAGTGTTGCAAATGCGGCACTTGAAATAGTCATAACCGAAGGCATTGATGGCGCGCGACCTATTGCGATCGTGCCATTTAAATATAAAGGTATGGGGCCAATTCCACAAAAGCTCAGTGATGTGATTGCTGCGGATTTAATGCGTAGTGGTAAATTTAAACCCATTGACGTTAATGCCATGCCACAGTTACCTAGTAAAGACGCAGACGTAGATTATGGCGCTTGGGTAAATAAAGGCGTTGAAGCGATTTTAGTTGGTGAAGTTGAACAACAAACTGATGGCCGTTACTTAGTACGCTATGAGCTTATTGATGTTATCCGAGGCCAAATCACTGGCGGTGAAACGCAAATGATGAGTAACGGAAAACTCATTAAAAACCAAGATCATATTCAAGAAGCACGCGAAAGTGTGATCAGTGATACCGGTTTTAGACGTTATGCACACCGTATCAGTGATGTTATTTATGAAAAACTCACCGGTGAGCGCGGCGCATTTTTAACTAAAATTGCTTATGTGATTGTACGTGATGATGAACCAAAGCCTTACCAGTTAGTAGTTGCAGATTATGATGGTTTTAATGAGCAGGTTTTATTACGCTCGCAAGAGCCGCTTATGTCACCAGCATGGTCACCAGATGGCACTAAACTAGCGTATGTAACCTTTGAAAATCGTCAAAGCCAAATTTATATCCAAGATTTATACACTGGTAAGCGTGAACTCATAACAAGTCACCAAGGTATTAATGGTGCGCCACAATTCTCACCCGATGGTAAAAAACTACTATTGGTGCTATCAAAAGACAGAAACGGCGCTACTGAAGTGTATATGCTAGACTTAGCAACGCGTAAAGAAACCCGATTGACTAACCACCGTAGTATAGATACTGAACCGTCTTGGCATCCGAATGGTCAAGATATAGTGTTTACTTCTGAAAGGGGTGGTAATGCTCAGATTTATAAGTTAAATTTACAAACAGGTAGGTCACAACGAATGACCTTTGATGGTGATATGAATCTAGCTGGTTCTATTACCCCTGACGGCAAAGAATTAGTGATGGTTAACCGTACCAACGGGCAGTACCATCTTGCTAAGAAAGAGCTGGCTACAGGCGCATTTCAAGTGTTAACACGAACGCGCCTAGATGAGTCACCGAGCGTAGCACCAAATGGTTCGATGATCATCTATAGCACGCTACATAATAATAAGCAGGTACTAGCGCTAGTATCAATGGACGGTCGCTTTAAAGCACGGTTACCTGTGCTAAATGGACAAGTAAAGGCACCCGCGTGGTCGCCTTATTTACAGTAATTTTTGCTGGTTTACTCAATATAGGAATCTACTCAATGCAACTTAATAAAATACTTAAAGGCCTGCTAATTGCTGTGCCAGTTATGACACTAGCAGCTTGTAGCTCATCTTCGGATATCGATGAAGGTGCAGCAAATCAATCAAATCAAGCGACTGTTGAGCAAACAACTGATAATGACACTGTCGAAGTTGCGACATTAACGCCAGAGCAGCAGGCTCAAGAAGAACTTCGTCAGAAGTATGACGAATTGCGTCAAGAACAAGTGATTTACTTTGGTTTTGATACTGCGACTATTCAAGGTCAGTATGGCGAATTACTTCGTGCACATGCTGAGTTTTTAGTTAAAAACCCATCTGTTAAAGTATTAATTGAAGGTCATGCTGATGAGCGTGGCACTCCTGAGTACAATATTGCACTGGGTGAGCACCGTGGCCAAGCAGTTGAAAAATACCTACAAAGTTTAGGTGTTTCTGCAAGCCAAATGTCAGTAGTGAGCTACGGTGAAGAAAAGCCGATGGTTAAATCACGTACTGAATCTGCTTTCGCTAAAAACCGCCGTGCGGTACTAGTTTACTAAATTAGAGACATTATGAAGCCGAAAATTATTTTGGCAGCCATGATATTGAGCGGGAGCACCCATGTTTGGGCTGCTCCCGCTCCTGTTTCAGAAGCTGCGAGTTCACAATCGAGTATAGAAAAACGCCTTGCTGCCCTTGAAAGTATGATGCAGTCGAGAAATTTATTACAAGTTGAGTTACAGCAACAGTTAAATAGGCTGCAAGATGAAGTGAGCCAGGTTCGCGGGATCACTGAAGAGCAGACCTATAAGCTTGAAAAAGTACTGCAACGTCAACGTGAGCTGTATCAAGAAATAGAAAATCGCGTTAGCCAAGCTTACTCGCAACCTAGTGCAGAGCAACACGCAGAGCCTGTTGCATCGCAAGCTATAAGTTCTGATCTGTCTGAGAATGAGGCATACGAGCGTGCAGTGGCATTAATCATGAAGGATAAGCGCTATGATCAGGCAATTCCAGAGTTTCAAACGTTTTTAACAACATATCCAAATTCTGTGTATGCGTCTAACGCTCATTATTGGTTAGGACAATTATTAACAATTAAAAATGATCCAGTAAAGGCATCGGAACATTTTAAAGTTGTTGTAAATGAATTTCCAAATTCAAATAAGCGTCCAGATGCCATGTTAAAGCTTGGTACTTTATTACAAGAGCAAGGTTTAGCCGAACAAGCGTCAAAAACCTTTAATGATTTACTTAACCAATACCCAAGTACAACTGCTGCAAAATTGGCCACTGATCGCCTTTCAAAAATGTAGAATCAGTTTGATTAGACTGCTTTTTGTCATAAGCGGTCTAAAATTGGTCAACTAGACATAAAAACTTAAAAAAAGAGACATTTTCTGTTGCACTCATTTTTTAAATAAGTATTATAAGCGCCCGCAGCAAACGAATGGTTCAACCACTCGAATTGCGACAAAAAGAGCGGGTCATTAGCTCAGTTGGTAGAGCAGTGGACTTTTAATCCATTGGTCGATGGTTCAAGTCCATCATGACCCACCATTCATTATTTAATAATAGAATGGTCTTTATCGGCGGATTTACGTATTAATGTTTTGTTGCATTTTGTTGCAGCAGCAGAACGGGTCATTAGCTCAGTTGGTAGAGCAGTGGACTTTTAATCCATTGGTCGATGGTTCAAGTCCATCATGACCCACCATTCTTTATTCGTTGAATAGTAGAGTGGTTATAATCGGCGGATTCACGCACCGTGCTTAGGCACATCAGAGCGGGTCATTAGCTCAGTTGGTAGAGCAGTGGACTTTTAATCCATTGGTCGATGGTTCAAGTCCATCATGACCCACCATTCTTTATTCGTTGAATAATAGGGTGGTTTATAATCGGCGGATCTACGCAGCGTGCTTAGGCACATCAGAGCGGGTCATTAGCTCAGTTGGTAGAGCAGTGGACTTTTAATCCATTGGTCGATGGTTCAAGTCCATCATGACCCACCATTCTTTATTCGTAGAATAGTAGAGTGGTTATAATCGGCGGATCTACGCAGCGTGCTTAGGCACATCAGAGCGGGTCATTAGCTCAGTTGGTAGAGCAGTGGACTTTTAATCCATTGGTCGATGGTTCAAGTCCATCATGACCCACCATTCTGGTTTATTCAATTTCAGTTTATCTGACCCCTATTTAGTAAATTCACATCACTTTACATCAAAAGAAAAAAACACTTACAAAAATAATTGTCAAGCTAAATACAAATGCGTTAATCAAATTGCTATTATATCAATCGTGTTAAGTTACTGACCATTTATAGCGACAGATAAATACAGTGATAACAAGGCTTAAATTTTGACATGTAGTTGTTCTCGGCAATTGCTCCTGCATTGCTCTACCTCCTGCATCCATGCAGTCGTACATAAAAAATAACTAACGAAGTTAACGCTTTATTTAGCCTGCTAGAATGATTAAATATTTAAGTAGATTGGTATTTATGACCACTACTGTTATTTAGTTTTATATTCTCGTATAATCCGCCCCATAAATGCACTGTAGATTAAGTGGTCGAGAAATGAGTTTAGCTCAAACTATTATGCCTGAAGGTTATATCTTTCCTCCTAAACCAGCTCCATTGAATAATGATGAGCAGGCGCAATACAAAGCACGTATCAAGCAATTATTGATTGATAAAAATGCCGTATTGGTTGCCCATTATTATACTGATCCTGAAATTCAAGCGCTTGCTGAAGAAACTGGCGGTTGTGTTGCTGATTCGCTAGAAATGGCTCGCTTTGGTGCCAAGCACGATGCTGACATGATTATCGTTGCCGGCGTACGTTTTATGGGTGAAACAGCAAAAATACTGACACCGAATAAAACCGTGGTTATGCCAACACTAGAAGCAACTTGTTCGCTTGATATTGGTTGCCCAATTGATGAGTTCTCAGCGTTTTGTGATCAGCACCCTGATCGTAAAGTAGTTGTATACGCAAATACATCAACTGCCGTTAAAGCTCGCGCTGATTGGATTGTTACCTCATCGTGTGCCCTTGAGATTGTTGAGCACCTAGATGAAATGGGTGAAAAAATCATTTGGGGCCCAGACAAACATTTAGGTGCCTATATTCAAAAGAATACTGGCGCTGATATGATCATGTGGAATGGCGCATGTATCGTGCATGACGAATTTAAAACCAAAGCGTTAAAAGACATGAAAGCGCTTTACCCTGACGCTGGCGTTTTGGTTCATCCAGAATCACCAGCAGAAATTGTAGCGTTAGCTGATGCAGTAGGTTCAACCAGTCAATTGATCAAAGCTGCACAAACTATGAGCAATCAAAAGTTTATTGTTGCCACTGATCGCGGCATTTTTTATAAAATGCAGCAGTTATGCCCTGATAAAGAATTTGTTGCCGCACCAACGGCTGGCGAAGGCGCAACCTGTAAGAGTTGTGCGCACTGCCCGTGGATGGCAATGAACGGCCTCAAAGCGATTGAGGAAGCGTTATTAGATGCAACTGGCAAAGAAGTGTTTGTAGATATGGACCTTCGTGAAGGCGCACTCAAGTCGCTTAATCGGATGCTCGACTTCTCAGCGTCACTCCAACGCTAAACCAAGTTATAAAGATAAGGCCGCTGATACTGCTATCAGCGGCCTTTTTTGTTTGTTTACTAGGCAGTTAACAGGCAAAAGGGAAAAACACCTTGCACCGCCGCGCGCTATTTCATACTATTACGCCGCGTTATACATTAACGCCTGCGGTGAGGTGGCTGAGTGGCTGAAGGCGCACGCCTGGAAAGTGTGTTTAGGTTAATCCCTAACGAGGGTTCGAATCCCTCCCTCACCGCCATTATTCTATATTAGGACGCCTCATGGCGTCCTTTTTTGTGCTTATCAATAAAGCTTCTAATTTTATATATCAATACGCCCCCCTTTATCTAGTAACTTAATTCATTGAACTCAAACAAGTTCCATTCAGTTACAAATTTGGCTATGATGCTAAATATTCAACAAAAGGATTCTTGATGAAACATATCCTACTAATAGTTACTGGTGCAAGCCCTCAAGTATTAACTGAGACGCTTTACGCTCTTCATCAGCAGGGTAAGCCGATACCCGAAGAGATTTTTGTTATAACTACAAAAAGCACAAAGGCTATGCTTACTGATGGACTATTTAAGCAAGGTCACTTAGCTAAATTAATAGCAGACTACCAACTTCCCAATATTAAACTTCCCGATGAAAATATATGGCTAATAGAAGACAACAAAGGCCAACCTATTGATGATGCAAAATCTGAAATAGAACAAACTTATATGGCTGATTTTATTACCCGTAAAGTATTTGAGCTTACTAATAAAAATAACATTAGTATTCATGCCTCAATCGCGGGTGGGCGGAAAACCATGGCGTTTTATTTAGGTTATGCAATGTCATTATTAGGGGGCGAGCAAGATTCACTCAGCCACGTATTTGTAAACGACGAGTTTGAATTTGTAAGAGACTTTTACTACCCAACACCATACAACCACATGATCGACGGTAAAAATGGCAAACAAGTTAACTGTAAAAATGCCCAAGTTACACTTGCCGAAATACCATTTGTACGTATGCGCCAATCAATCGACGAAACCCTCATTACGAATATGCAAAGTGCCTCGTTTAGCCAAACAGTAGCAAGTTTAAACTCAGCACATAAAAAAGATTTAGCTCTTGAAGTAAATGCTAAGGCAAAAACACTTACCTTTGCAGGGGTAGAAATTAAACTTACCGCCAAAGAATGCGCCTTTTATTTATGGTTAAACAAATATAGTCAAAGTGGAAAAACTGGCTTAATTGTTGACCGTAACTTTGAAGAAACATTGAGGTACAGCAAAGAGTATCTAACGCATTTACAGCAAAATAGCAGTGATTTACGTATATTCCGTGATACGTTTGGCGTAGAACCAGAAGACTTTAGAGATGGTTTACACAGTAATTTAAAAGTAATGGAAAAAACGTTTGTACAGCAAACACGCAGCCGGATAAACAATAAAATAAAAAATTTGTTACCCAACGAGCTTGCTAAAAAAATAGCGATTGACTCTAATAACCAAAGTTTTGAAACAAGCTACTGGTTAAGTGCAGTAACACATAACATAAAAATAAATATAACGGCTTAAACTTCACAAGCTTGCAAATGCATAAAAATAAATAAGTTTGGTAAATTAGTTTATAAGGAAGTAACGAAGAATGAAGCAATCAATGAACTTTGAACACATTAAGCAACAATGGCCAGAACTACACCAGTTAGCCGCTTTTGCAGAGGAGTATGCGATTACCGATCCGCAAAGCTCATTGGTTAAATTACGTTGCTTTGCCGAAAAAGTCGTAGGCTTCATTTATAAAGAGCTCTGTTTACCTGCCAACCCTAATTCGACTTTTCAAGATAAACTCATTGCTGACAACTTTAAATCAGCAGTACCACAACAAATACAAGATAAACTGCATGCTATACGTAAAAGCGGTAACAGAGCAGCGCACGAAGGCAAAGTAAGTCAGCAAGAAGCGGTATGGATTTTAAAAGAAACTTACTTTATTTCTTGTTATCTTTATATGGCTTTTGCCAATGGCGATCAAAAAGACTTACCAGAATTCACTGCACCCGAACTTACTCAATTAACTAACCAAACAGATGCCGCTTTTGCAAAACAAAATAAGCAACTATCAAAACAGCTAGAAGAAAATAAACTTCGCTTAAAACAAGCGTTAAATGAATTAGAAGCCGCTCAGCAAGCGCAGCAATTGGCTCAAAAAGAAGCGGCCAAACTTAAAAGTGTTATTGATCAAAATAAACTCACTGAATTGCAAACAAATAATAGTGCAATTACATCTAGCTTTAACTTTAATGAAGACGAAACCCGCAAACGAATTATCGATTTAGACTTACGCGCAGCAGGGTGGCATGTTGCACTTGATGATGTTTCTACCGATGAAGTCGGCAAAGAAGTAAAGGTAAATGAGCAACCAACGCCAACAGGCACTGGCTACATAGATTACGTTTTATGGGATGACGACGGAAAGCCACTTGCTGTAATAGAAGCCAAACGCGCCCGTGAAAACATCGAAAAAGGCCGTGAGCAAGCAACGCTTTATGCCAACGCGCTCGAAAAACAATTTGGTCAACGCCCTGTTATTTTTTATTCAAACGGCTGGGATATAAAAATCCTAGATGATGCGCAAGGCTATAATAGCCGTGGATTATACGGTTACTATTCAAAAGATTCCCTGCAGTACTTAATAAAGCAGCGCACGCTGAAAAAAGATCTAAACACCACGCCAATAGATACCGCAGTAGCAGGGCGTTTGTATCAAATGGAAACCATAACCCGTGTTTGTGAGCGCTTTAGCGACAAACACCGCAAAGCGCTTATTGTGCAAGCAACCGGCACAGGTAAAACACGCGTATCTATTGCGCTTGCTAAGCGTTTACTTGATGCGGGTTGGGCAAAGCGCGTACTGTTTTTATGTGACCGAAAAGAGCTACGTAAACAAGCGGGTAATGCCTTTACCGAACACACTAAAGAGCCAGTACACATTGTAGGAAAAAGCGCTAAAAATACCGCAGCGAGTGCGCGCGTATTTATCGCGACTTACCCAGGCATGCTGCGCATAATGAACAAGTACGACGTAGGCTACTTTGACCTGATCGTGGCTGATGAATCGCACCGCTCAATTTACAATATTTATGGCGATATTTTTAAATACTTTGACGCGCTAGAAGTGGGCTTAACCGCCACGCCGGTAGAAATGGTATCGCGCTCAACCTGTGATTTGTTTAGCTGTGATTACAAAATGCCAACAGCCAATTACCCACTTGAAGACGCCATAGAGCAAGGCAACTTAGTCCCCTATAAAATTGTAAGTTACACCACACAGTTTTTACGTGAAGGCATTAAAAAAGACAACCTAACCGATGAACAAATAGCCCAACTAGAAGAGCAAGGGATTGATCCTAACGAGCTCGACTTTGACGCAAAACAAATAGACGAAGCCATTAAAAATAAAGACACCAACAGGCTAATACTACGCAACTTAATGGAAAAAGGCCTGCGCGATAAAGACGGCCAGCTACCTGGTAAAACTATTATATTTGCCCGTAACATAGCCCACGCCGAATTAATGGCGCAGTTATTTAGTGAACTTTACCCGCAGCATGGTGCTAATTTTTGCCGCGTAATTCACTCAAAGTACGAACGCGCCGAAGAGCTAATAGACGACTTTAAATCAAGCGACGAAAACAGCGTACGCATTGCCGTATCGGTCGATATGCTCGACACCGGCATAGACGTACCTGAATGTGTAAACCTTGTATTTGCAAAACCCATAAAATCAAAAGTAAAATTTTGGCAAATGATTGGCCGTGGCACACGCTTATGCGAAAACTTATATGGCCCAGGCAAGCACAAAACCCACTTTTTAATATTCGACCACTGGGCTAACTTTGAATACTTTGACGAAAACCCAGAAGAAGAAGACGTAAAACAAGCTAAATCTCTACTGCAAAAACTATTTGAAGCGCGGGTAACCCTTGCCCAAACCGCCCTTAAAAAAGCCAATATGGATGTGTTTGACCAAACAATTAAATTAATTCACGGCGATATTTGTTTACTGCCAATGGAATCAATATCAGTACGCGAGAACTGGCAAGTGGTCGAAACCTATAAAGATCTAAAACGCCTTAATCAATTTGCGCCCAACACAGCCAGCGACTTACTCGAAAAAGTAGCGCCGCTTATGCAGTGGCGTAACATCATGGGGCAAAGTGAAGCGTATAAATTTGATTCTGAGCTAACCACTATTCAAACGCTGTTACTTACTGATGCAAACCAAATTGATTTAGCTAAACAAAGTGTAATGAACAAGGTTGAGTCGCTACAAATGCACTTAAACGAAGTGCGTAGCAAAGCACCTGCAATAGCAGAAATACAAACAGAGCAATATTGGCAGTATTTAACCCATGTAGCGCTTGAGCAAAGCCGCATTAATTTACGCAGTATTATACACCTGCGTACTAAAGATATAGCACCGCCACCCACTGCTTTTATACTTGATATAACCGAAGACACCAACCAAATACACGAAGCCGACAGGCTGACAAAAATAGTCTCTATTGATTATCAAATATACCGCCAAGAGGTTGAAAAAACACTTACCCCGTTATTTGAAACCGACAGCGTACTGAAAAAAATTCGCAGTGGCGAACCAGTAACCGAAGCTGACTTAGCGCAATTAAGCTCGTTAGTGCATACGCAAAACCCAAGTGTAGATTTAAATACATTAAAAGAGTTTTTTCCCGAATCAACCGCGACGCTCGACAAAATATTGCGTACCATAGTCGGCATGGATAAAAACGCCATAGAACAAAGTTTCACTACCTTTGTGCAGCAAATACATACTCACGTAAACTCTAAACAACAGCGCTTTATTGGTATGCTAAAAAACCATTTAATTCGCCACGGCTCTATCGAAATAGCCCAGCTTTACGATGCACCTTTTACCCAAATACACGACATGGGGCTAGACGGCATATTTAGCCAGCAACAAGCCGACGTAATCGAACAATTTATTAAGCAGTTTGATGTAGAATTGGGTGATAAAAATCAATCTGTTGAAAAAGAGGTGAGGCTGTAAATGGTCAATCAAGTAGAAGTGTTTCAATCTGATGATGGTGCCTTACAATTATCAGTTTCATTAAAGAACGAGTCAGTATGGCTTACTCAAGCAGATATGGCAGTATTGTTTGATAAAAACAAACGTACAGTGTCTGAACATATTCGTAATATTTTTAAAGATGAAGAGTTAATAGAAGAGGCAGTTGTCCGGAATTTCCGGACAACTGCCTCAGATGGTAAAAGTTATACTGTAAGCCATTATAATCTCGACGTTATTATATCAGTGGGCTATCGCGTTAAATCTAAAAATGGGGTGCGCTTTCGCCAATGGGCGACTAAAACGTTAAAGCAGCACTTATTAAAAGGCTACACCTTAAACCAAGAGCGACTAGCGCAAAACGCAACAGAGCTTAATAACGCATTACAACTCGTTAAACGTATTGCTGTTTTGCCACAAAACAGTGAGTTTGGAGCAGGGCTTGTAGATATAATTGCCAGTTACACGCAAACCTTCTTATGGCTACAACAGTATGATGAAGGACTGCTTAATTCACCAAAAGGGGAGTTAGGCGGCGCACTTACACCACTTAATGATGTAAAAATCGCGATTGATCAGCTTAAGCAAAACCTTATAATCAAAGGTGAAGCCACCAAGTTATTTGCACAAGAGCGTAACAACGGCCTAAATGCAATTTGGGGCGCGTTAGATCAAAGTGTATTTGGTGAGCCTGCCTACCCAAGCATAGAAAGTAAGGCGGCTCATTTATTATATTTTGTTGTAAAAAACCACCCATTTAGTGATGGCAATAAACGCACCGCAGCGTTTTTGTTTGTCGATTTTTTAAATCGTAATCAACGGCTGCTAAATGAGCATTACCAACCCGTAATAAACGACACAGGGTTAGCGGCCATTACCTTGCTAGTGGCAGAGTCAAACCCAAAAGAAAAAGACACCATTATTCGCTTAATCGAAAATTTATTAAGCCAAACTTAAATAGCATAAAACGCAGGTCGGATAAGCCAAAGCGCCATCCGACGATGTTGGATAAGCCAGAGCATCATTCAACAATGCCATATAAAAAATTAATTAACACAATGAGCGCAATAAACCGCTCACACTAGGAAAACTATGATAACCGGACCTTTAAAAAGTAAAATCGACAAACTATGGGAAGAATTTTGGACAGGCGGCATCACTAACCCGCTAACCGTAGTAGAGCAAATTACTTTTTTAATGTACGCCCGTATGCTCGACATGAACGAGCAAGCCGACGAAAAACGCAGCGCACGCACTAAGCAGCCATTTAACCGCCGCTTTAACGACGCCGAACAACACATTCGTTGGCAAAACCTGCGCCATTTAGGCGCAGAAGAGTTATACAAACTAGTTAAAGATGAGCTGTTTCCGTACTTTTCAAAAACCTCAGGCGACGTATCGCCAGAAGGCGCGGTATTTAACGAGTTTATGAAAGACGCGCAATTGATGATTCAAAAGCAAAGCTTATTGGTAAAAGCCGTTGAAATGGTCAACGATCTCCCGCTGGAAAACTCAGACACCAAAGGCGATTTATACGAATACTTGCTTAGCAAACTCACCACCGCAGGTATTAACGGCCAATTTAGAACGCCGCGCCATATTATACGCGCCATGGTCGAAATGATGGATCCAGATGTAACCAGCCAAATATGCGACCCATCAACCGGCACTGGTGGCTTTTTGTCGGTAAGTTACGAATACCTATTACAAAAATACACCTCAGCCGAGGGCATCGACCGCGAACCTGTGTTTGATGTAGATGGCAACGTACAATGTGATGATAGCGGCAAACCGCTTGAAAACTTACTTTACTCAGGCGATTTAATAACCCCAGAGCAGCGCAGCCACATAGATGCTGACATGTTCAACGGCTTTGATTTTGACGCCACCATGCTACGCGTAGCCGCTATGAACCTAGTAATGCACGGTATTAAACAACCGGGCATTCATTATCAAGATACCCTAAGCCAAAACTTTAAAGAGCATTACCCGCAAAAAGCCAAAGAAGGGTACGACATAATACTCGCCAACCCGCCATTTAAAGGCAGCCTAGACGAAGAAGACGTATGCCCCGAGTTATTACGTAAAGTAAAAACTAAAAAAACCGAGCTGCTATTTGTTGCCCTTATTGAGCGCATGTTAAAAGTAGGCGGGCAATCTGCGACTATCGTGCCCGACGGCGTATTATTTGGCTCATCAAAAGCGCACGTACAACTGCGCCAAATGCTGGTGGATAACAACCAGCTAGAAGCCGTAATCTCACTGCCCAGTGGCGTGTTTAAACCCTACGCTGGTGTTTCAACTGCCATACTTATATTCACCAAAGGTGGCAGCACCGATCATGTATGGTTTTACGACGTACAAGCCGATGGTTTTAGCTTGGATGACAAGCGCACACCAATAAAAGCTAACGACTTACCAAGCCTAATTAGCGAATTTAAAGCCCGCGATAAAGCACAGGCAACAAGCGATAGCAATGATAAAACTCAAAAGGCGTTTTGGGTAAGTAAAGACGACATAGCCAGTAATAAATACGACCTGTCAATCAACCGCTATAAAGAAGTGGTATACGAGGAAGAAAGCTACGATCCACCAAAAGAGATTTTAGGTAAATTAGTGAGCTTAGAAAACGAAATACTGGTTGATTTGAAAGAGCTGGAGGGGATGCTGTGAGTTGGCCTTTGGTGAAGTTGGGTGATGTAGTTAAGTTTATTGGTGGGTCACAGCCCCCAAAATCAACGTTTAAATATGAGCCAATGGAAGGTTATATTCGTCTATTACAAATTAGAGATTATAAATCTGATAATAATTTAACGTTTATACCAGAATCATCAACCAAAAAATTCTGTTCTAAAAAAGATATCATGATTGGACGATATGGGCCCCCAGTATTTCAAATACTTCGAGGGTTAGAGGGAGCGTATAATGTTGCATTAATGAAAGCTGAGCCAAGTGAGAGCGTCGATAGAGACTATCTGTTTTATTTTCTGAGACAAGATACTTTATTTAGGCTTATAGATGGTTTATCGCAAAGAACAGCTGGCCAAAGTGGTATTGATATGGATGCATTAAAAAGCTATCCCATGTTGCTCCCACCACTACACGAGCAAAAACGAATCGCCGCGATTTTAGATAAAGCCGACACCATCCGCCGCAAACGCCAACAAGCCATCCAACTCGCCGACGACTTCCTACGCAGCGTATTCCTAGATATGTTCGGCGATCCTGTTACAAATCCGAAGGGGTGGGAATTGAGATCTCTCGCCTCTTTGTGCCGAAAAATTACAGATGGCACTCATCACTCACCACCTATAGTTGAAAAAGGCTTCCCTTACGTAACAGCAAAACATTTGAAGAAAACAGGGTTAGAGTTTCATGCTAAACCTTGGTACGTGTCGGAAGAAGAACATAAAAAAATATTCTCTAGGTGCAACCCTGAAAAAAATGATGTTCTCTATATTAAAGATGGTGCAACGACGGGCCTTGCAGCAATAAATGAATATGACTTTGAGTTCAGTATGCTTTCCAGTTTGGCTCTCTTAAAGCCAAATTTTGAATTAGTTAACTCAGAGTTTTTATGTATGTTTTTGAATCATCCAAGAACAAAATTAGTTTTAACTGCGAATATGGCAGGCGCAGCTATTACAAGGCTCACATTAGCGAAAATCAAAGATGTAAAAGTTCCTTTACCTGATATAAATACTCAAGAAAAGTTCAAAGAAGTATATATTTCTGTAAGGGCTATTTTGAATAAGGTCAAAGCAAGTGATGGATTGAGTGAGCAAGAATTTAACTCACTAAGCCAAAAAGCCTTTGCAGGCCAGCTATAACGCTATTTATAAAAATAAGAACAAGGATGTTAAATGACCGAACGTAAATTAAATAAAAACAAAAATGAGACCAAGCATTTAAAACAAACCGCTTATTTAGCATGGAAAGGATAAATAAAAAATGCAGGCACAAGTAAAACGCATGAACGAAGTGGGCGATACGGTGTTTTTAACACCTACGCCATTACTCAGCTACGAGGAGTTGGTGTTAAAAAGCTTAGGCTCAAATACCTATCGCGGCTTTCATCGTAAAAATAATAATTGCTTAGGCGCATCACATACCTTTAGAGATGTGTTAACCAAAAAGAAGGATTATTTAATATACGCACTAAATAATCTCACCTCTGAAATAGAGTTAAACGAGCTTGTAAACGAGTTATGTAGTGAGCTTAAAATTGAACTGAGTAAAAACATTAAACCTTCACAGTTGCAGTTGTTTAATAAAGTACGAAAGCCCGTAGATATTGTATTTGAGCACTTTGTAGCAATGGGTGAAGACTTTGCACCAGCAAGAAAAACCGCCACACCATGGCTATTTTTATCTGGTTTGAAATAAGCGTTTTGAAAGCAACGGCACAAACTTATTTTTAACCAATCTAAGCAGAAAATGATAAACCATTTTGGGAGATGAAATCGCTTTATTGGATGTATGATAATATATTTACGGTTTGAAGATATTCGCTTAAGTTATTATTACTTTATATAAAAAATATACATATTTATAAGATTAGGATTGTGGACATGGAATCACCAGAGGTTTTTTTAAAAGAGCTTAATAGTGCTTTACGCAGATTACGGGGGGCATGCAATGTACTCGCCAATGAAGAAATAGATAAAAAATTATTAGCTGTGATACGTCGGTTACTGTTAGCTGAAATATTAGGCAATGAGTGGATAATTGCAGTTGGTGGCTCGCAAGGGGCAGGTAAAACAACTTTAATGTCTAAAATTTATGACTGTGGAGATTGGCTACAAGGCAACGAAGGGCGCGGTGAAAAATTGCCCGTTTTGATTATTGAAACTAATGAAGTAAATGCACCGAAGGGCTATGTACGGCGTTTACAAAGCGGTGATACTGGAAATCAGTTAATAGTAAAAGATGTAACTATTGATGTTGAAAACTTTAATCAAGTTATAACAGACCCTTCAGCAGAAGATTTACTCCCTGTCTTAAAAGTACCAAAACGTTTTTTTAAAAGGGAAAATCAGGCTTGGCTACTTTTACCTGGCTATGAAAAACAAGATCGAGATAATAAAGATTGGCAAGAGTTAATGCGTCAAGCAATGATAGCTGCAGGTGGTTGTATAGTTGTTACAGACGAAACAAGAATGGCAAATCAACAACAGCTTGATATTACAAAGGATATGCTTGCAAATGAATTAAAGCATTGCGAACCTTGTGTTGTTATATCTAAAACGGAGTCATACAAAAATGACTTAGATCGCCAAAATCAGTTAAAAAATAGTGCGATGAACACTTTCAAAATAGATGAGAGCCGAATTGATAAGCAGATCATATTAACGGGAACAGATGATTCTGATTACTTTGAAGAGTGGATGCCAAAATTACAAAGCATGATTGATGAACTAAATTATACTGGGCAATCGAATCGTGTTTTTCAAATTAATAACCTTGCACACTTAATCGGTCGAGATTTAACTAAAGTTCTAACTAGTATTAGATCTAAGACTAGACTTATCTTCAAGAGTTCTGAAGCAACAGAGAGTGCATTAATATGTGAAGATCTTCTAGATGAATTTGATGACTCTGTTACATTATTGAGAGAAGAGCATAAAAAAATTGCAAAAGCGCATGTTGATCGGAACCGGATAAATGCGTCTAAGAAGTTAGACGAAAAATTATCTTTAGAGCATGAAGGCTTAAAAAATTTTATTACTAGTTCACTTAAAAGTACAACTGAAAAAAAGACAAAAATAAAGCAAACTGTTGAAGACGCTTGGCAACAAGAAGGAAACAACTTTCTTTCTGATTATGCTAATCAATTAACGGGCTTGACTTTAGAAAAATTAGGGCCTGTGAACGATTCTGATACAGAGCTAAGTAAAAATGAAAATCCTAAATTAGAGAACACTAAAAAACTTATTGAACTTGGTTATGTTGGCAAATCAGGTAAGCCGATTCAGTTTACAAAATTAAGTGAGGAAATAAAGAACGATATCAAAATAGTACTGAATCCTAACTCTAATACCATTGTCGAAACAAGTAAACAACTAGTAGAAAGTGTAAGGTTGATACCTACTATATCCCTTGAATATGCAAGGTTGTCTTACTCTGTACCAAAGTTGTTAGCTGATGAACTTAAATTAAAGATGGACCATAATGGTGAGTTAATAGAACAGAGTGTTGATGCTATTAACAAAGGCGTAAATACGGGGAGAGATGCTCTTAAAGCCGTTGCTGCTTTATTAGCTGTAGATGTGATTAGTGATGGTGATTCTGATATATTGGGTACACTTTTTGGCCATACTAAAAACAAAGAATCTGAGACCAGTTCGAGTGATGATTCTACCAGTGGAGAATCTACAAGTGAGACTGGGGGCGGCAGTTCGCCCCCTGTTATGCTTCACCCTGCTGCCATTGCCGTTACTGCCTTTGTTGCAGCTTGCTATGTGACAACCAAAGCAGTAACAGGGCTTAGAAAACAAGAGCAACAGTTAAGTATTCAAGCGCACTCTTTGCTTAATGCAATCTCAGATTCTCACTATGAAAACTTTTGCAGTAGTTTTGATGAAGTAATGCGCTCAGTAAGATTTAGATTAGTATATACCTTACGACAACGCTATCATTTAGATGAAAACTTAATGCGTAAAGAAAGATTAGCAAAGGCTTTAGCTGATGTAATTGTTTTATCAAATGATTTGAAAGCTGAAATTGATTCTTCAGCAAGTGGCTTAAACCCATTGTTAGTTGGGTGCACTGCTGAGTATGATTAATGATTGGCTAACTGAATACTGGTATGAGTTGCACCTATCTAATTTGGACTGGGCGTTTGATGCATACGAGCGATTAATAAGCTCTATGAGTCACGATATTCAAAAAACGTTATCGATGAAAGGAAAGCAGGTAGAGCCTTTTGTAGTTGTTTACGGCAAGACTCAAGTAGGAAAAACGACACTTCTTCTTGATTTGCTCGGTATTCATTCAGATCAAATAAGTGCAGTTTCCCATGTGCTCAGGGGGGGAAGGGAAGCTGGGAAGTCAGCTACTGCAACAACTATGGAATATTGTCGTTCTAAAAGTGAAAATTGGGCTTTAACCATAAATTCTAAAAAAGAGTTCTATGCTGCTGAGTCCGATATGATCATAGCTCTAAGCTGCTTAAGAGACAGTATGGAAAATGAAACTCAGTCTTTCAATTCTCCGTGCATTGTTGATATACCAAAACGTTTCTTTTCTATTACTGCTAAAAAATACACCAATATTCGTATTTTAGACTTACCCGGTGATAATCCTGCGAATGCTACAGAGCAAAAACATGTATATGCTATGGCTAAAGCTTATCTTCCTTTCGCTGATTTAATTTTATTAGTTGGAAGGGGAGATGATTTGAGTTTTTTAAACTCAGAGGCTATGAGTCTTCCGGGGCTAGAGAATTGGCAAGCCATGCTTGGACGTTTTCGTATAGTAACGACATTTTCTTACTCCGCCCAATCAATAAGAGACCTAATTCGTAAGAAAGAAGAAGTTAATATCAGTGTTATTAGAGCGAGATTGATTGAGCAAATTCAGCGCTTTGGTGAGCTAAGTAATGAAGGTAAAAATCAGACCCTATTTTTCCCACTTGAATTTGGAAATAGTTGGCAGAATCTAGAAAAGCAGGAACCTTTACTCTACAGTAAATTAAAGCCATTAATTAATGGGCTTCGAGCAACATTAATTGATGAAATACATGCTTCTGTATCGCCTGTCAGTCGCCTTCGTAATATGCTCGATAGTCATGTAAGGATAGAATATATTTATAAAAAGAAATTAGAGAGGTTGAAACAGGATGAAAAAATAATCAGCAGCGAGATTCAAGCTATTGATGAAGATGTCCAAAATTATATAATAATAAACAGCAAAGAGCTCGAGGAATTAAATAAACTAAAGGTTCTAATTGAATATGGTAAAGATGAAAATATAGAAAGTAATATTCATAACTTATTGGCTGATAATAAAATTAATAGTCATTCTAAAATTTATGAAAAATCAGAAGGTGCAAGTGTTACTACTCTTGAAAAGTTGATTGTTAATTACCAGTATGATTTAAAAGCAGTTGAATTAAATTTAAGTCAATTTTTAATTGATAAAAATAAATTATACTGGAGAGCGGTTGAGAAAGTTTTTGTTGAGCCAAATTATAGCGTGATTGAGGATGAGGTTCGATCTATTTTTGGACAGATAGAAAAAGATTTAGATAAATATTTTATAAAAAAATACCTATCAAGTAAAAACTATCTCCATGATAAAAATAAAGTAGAAACGGCTAGGAGTAAATCAGAAAAGTTTATTCTTTCGCAGTGGAGAAAGTCTTGGATTAAAGCAATTGAAACATTGAACAGTAAACTTAATCTTAAAAAAAGCCAACTTGAGACGAGCATATTGATAAATGAAGAAGAACAAAAAAAACTACAGAAAGAATCTCATGGAAAAAATATTTTATTAAATAAATTGGAGAACAGCGCTAAAGATATCGAAAAATTAATGAGAGAGGATATAAAGAAATTTGAATCTTTTATTAATATTTTGAAACAAGAATATCAGGCTTCAGTAGCGGAAAAAATTGATGCATTTTTAAATGAAGGTGATGAATGTGATGCGTTTATGCAGCTGGTTTCATTCTGTGAACTAAGTAGTCAAAGAAACTCGTTAGAGTTATTACATGCAAAAAAAGTGATTAAGTTATGATTGAAAATAGTGAAATTAATAATAAAGAAATACAACTTACTGAATTAATGGGGAGGATTGTTAGGCAACCACTTACTCCTGTTATTAATGACTTGGAAATTTTAAAAAATGACATTTTATCTTTAGGGGATGCTCTAGAAGAGGCTAACGAGAAGCTTGATTTAGTAAGTGCAGATAAAGATGAGTTATTAAAGCAATTAACAAAAAAAATTTCACGTTTAGAAGAACGAGTTTTAAACGATATGGCTAAAAATAGCGCTGGAATTATTAATGATAATAAAGATAGAGTTGAACAACAGCTGTTAGTTTTTAATAAGTCTATTGAAGGTGCGGTGTCTGAAATAATAGGCTCAAGAGATGCCGTTAAAGATATGTTGACTTCTTTTAGTAACAAGATAGATGAGCGTCATAAAGAACTTTTAGATAGAAATACTTGTTTAGATTCTAAGATTGATGCATTAGCGTATGGATTAGAAGGAACAAATAATAAAACAGCTGAAATTATCGTAGCGCAAGAGAAAAATATACTCGAATTGACTAGTGAAAATGATGAAATTAAAGGTTTAATATTTAAAATTAATAAAAAGATTAATTTATTCTCATTCGTTTTGTTGGTATCAACTTTAATTGCTACCTCTTATTATTGGTTTCAAATACTGATCCATTAAAGGGTCAGAAAAGCACATGTTTAATATGAAACTCCAACTTTGCGCCTCAAACGGACTTAATAAATGTCTAAAAGTTGATTTCCCTCGCTTATCTCATGAGCCAGGTAAATAAGCTGGGGTAAATACGCTAATTAGTGATCGCGATAATTTTAACTGGCAATTGCAGATTATTGATAACAGCTATAAATCCCGTGAAAAAACAATTATCGCTTGTGAAGCGAATTGCCGTTTTGCGTTTTTTATACCGGTTAGTTTAAAGTTAACACAAGAGGAATTAACTCAGCGCTTAGCGTATGAATGGCAAACAAACATTTGAGGTATATCAGCTTATTCCACGCAGCGATATAGCTGTGCTGTTGAGTGAATTATCTAAAAGAGAATTTACTCCGCACTGGGCTAAAAATACCAATTTAAGCATAAGCGGCCATATTAGCGACGCTGCACTTTGGGTTACCCAAATACCCAGCCTAAACGCACCACCAATAAAACAACTCGCTGCAAAGAGAAGTTTTATACCCATAGAGCGGTTATTGAGTTATTGCCAATCGCTTATTAATGAAAAGCAACGCGTGGAGGATTCACCAAGTTCTAAAATTTATAGCTGCAATGTTATTAATTTTAGTGATTACAAAAAAGGCTAAAACCAACTCAATTAAGTTTTTACAAGCTTGTGAAAACTAATCCTATCATCCGCTTTGCTATCATAGTTTACGAAATAAGAAATTGGTTATATTTTGTAAACTATGCTAATCATCTAAAAAATAAGTGCTTTTTATATAATTGGCTTGAAATATATAATTTAAAACGTACTATTAAGCTAAAGTTCATAAGATTGTTTTTTAAAATAAATAAATACTAAAGTATTTGTTTTTAGATAGGTAACGGCTTGTAACCACCACACTCAAAGGACATGCGAATAGTCATATTCGTTAATTGATATGGAGATTACCCCCTATGTATACGCACATTTTTATTAAGCTTTAATCTGATATTTAAGTATTGGGTTGTAAGACCAATATTAATTGAAGAAAAATCATTAAGTACCTTAATAAGATATAAACCTTTTACTCATTACTTTATGGATACAAATATGTCAGGAAAAATATCGTTACCTCACAAATGCCCGAAATGTGGTGTTACAGCCAGAACAGCTGCTGAATTAGAAACAATTTTTGGTTACCGAAATCTAAAAGGAGGGGCGACTAATCAAAGTCAATGTAAAAAATGCAGATAGAACTCTATGTAATAAGGCCTAGTTAGCCAATATTTATTAGAAGAACATGATTGTATTTTTATAGAAGTTAAATTAAAGGAATTTATATGAAAGCGTTCGATCCTAGTGCATTTACAGCACCTAAAGCTAAACCATTACCTGTCATCCTATTACTAGATGTTAGTACTAGTATGAGTGGTTCTTCAATTGACAACTTAAACTCAGCAGTAAAAGAAATGATTGTAGATTTTGCTAAGGCAGAAAAAAGTGAAATAGAATTGTTAGTTTCTATTATCACTTTTGGTGCTGAAGTTAAATTAGAATTACCTTATACATCTGCGTCAAATATAGAATGGAAGGATCTCAATGTTAGTGGAGCTACCCCTATGGGGACTGCATTTAAGATGGCAAAAGCTATGATTGAAGATAAAGAAACTACGCCATCACGTGCATATCGTCCTACTATTGTTTTAGTTTCTGATGGTGCTCCTAATGATGAATGGCAACGGCCCTTGCAGGCGCTCGTGAATGAAGGACGTTCTAGTAAATGTGACCGTATGGCTATGGCTATTGGCACCAGTGCAGATAACAACGTATTGAATCGGTTTGTTGAAGGTACTGAAAATAAGGTATTTACAGCAAAAGAAAATACAGAAATAAAAAAATTCTTCCAATTTGTCACTATGTCAGTAACTACACGTACTGCATCACAAAACCCAAATTTATTGCCTACTCAGCAAGAAATTAAAGACATCTCACCTGCAGCAAAAGCGCTTGTTGATTCTGTTGAAGAGTCAATGTCTGTGGAAGATAGTGAGTCTGATTTTATCTAGAATTTATTATTTTTAACCATTGAATACATTTTTGTATTCAATGGAAATTTCTCTTTATATTTTGGACGATTATGACAACTACCGTAGCAAATGAGATGAATTTAAATAAGGTATTGACTGCATTATCAAAACCAATTTCTCCAGATATATTTAAAAATATTTTACCAACAGTCTCTCTTGAGAGTGGTGAATATCATTTCTATAAATTGACTCGTGTTTCTATAGCTGAAGAACAAAGTAGTCGTCAATCACTGGAAAATATATTTAGTGTTATATCTGGGCTAGGGCTTAATGGTGTTTATATATTGGAAGGTGATGAATACGGGGTCAGTTTATATTTTGGCCTAGTACGGAATTTTTCACGTATTTCTGCACCTATGACAGCGAAGCTTGCTGCGGAAATGATTTTGAAGCCAAGCTTTGAAGGGAACTTTTTTGGCAGTGAATTAGTAGAACTTGATGATCAAAATAAAATTGTAGACTCCCTTAAAAATTATTCCCATGTTGGTCTTTTACAGGGTGCAGTAGGGGATCAAGGAGAAGGGGAAGCTTTGAAATATCAAAGTGTAGACACCATTATTAATATAATGATGGGTAAACAATTTGCACTAAGCATCACATATTCACCTCTTCAACCCAGTGAAATAGACGAAATAGAAAATGGCTTGCACGATGCCTTTAAGCAACTCAGTTTATTAGCCAAAAATTCATTGCAACTAGGTAAAAATAATAGTGCAAATGCCTCATCTTCAACTAACAAAAGTCATTCCGATGGTCGCAATAATAGTATTGCGATAAATAGCGGAAGCAGTGATGCAAAAAATCATGGAAAAACGACTAAGAACTCTGAAGATGTTAGCGAAACGGGGGGCGATAGTCATACCATAAGCAAAGGCGCAACTTACACCGCAGGCAGTAATCATAGTGATACTCAAGGTAGCTCAACAAGTCTGAGCAAAACACTGGGGGCGAGTGAAACCCTAAGTTTAGAGGTTATCAACCCTCAAGCTAAAAAATGGGCAAGCTATATTGAAGATGTTTTACTACCTAGAGTTGATTATGGGCGAAGTCGTGGCCTGTTTGTTAGTAGTATTAGCTTGTTTACTAAAAGTAATCCCACATTATTAGCACTAGGGAATAGTTGTAAATCTATTTTTTCAGGTAATAGTAATAATTGCTATCCACTACAACTAGTTACAATTTCTAATAGCCAACAAGCTGTTCATGCTGCACAGCAATTTCAAATTCCTATTGCTGACGTTGAAAAAAAACAAGTTAGTAGCCCACAATACAAAATGAATCATTGGCTTAAATCTCGTTGCATTATTGATAAAAAAAGTTTGATGCTAGGTGCTGTTTATTCTACAAAAGAGCTCAGTCTAGTAGCAGGTATTCCGCAGGATGAAGTAGCAGGTATTGCCCTAGAGCCTAAAATAACATTTGGTTTAAATCCTCCATACATTACTGAAAAAAGTGATCGTCTTACGCTTGGTAGCTTGGTAAAGAATTCGCATGTTTGTGAAGGACACCCTGTTGCTATTAATAAAAAGGAATTGAATAAACATGTGTTTATTGCGGGTGCTACAGGTAACGGAAAAACCACTACCTGTAAATATTTATTAGCAGAAAGTAAATTACCTTTTTTAGTTATTGAACCCGCTAAAACTGAATATCGAGAGTTGATCACCGAATATGATGATTTGCTTGTATTTACTATAGGAAGAGAAGATTTAGCGCCTATGAGGTTAAATCCACTCGCACTTTTACCCAATGAAACAATTAGTAACCGCATTGATACGATTAAGGCTGCATTTATGGCTTCGTTTGATATGGAAGCTGCCATTCCGCAAATATTTGAAGCTGCATTATACAAATGTTATGAAAATCTTGATTGGAACTTATGTTACTCCAAGTATATGGGCGTTCAAGAAACAGCTATCTACCCAATACTGAGTGATTTATCTGCTGAAATTGACAAGGAAGTTGAACGTCAAAATTTTGATGAGCGTTTAAAGAAAGATTATATAGCCTCTATTAAATCAAGGCTTCAAGGATTAATGGTTGGTGCGAAAGGGCAAATGCTCAATTGTACTCAGACTATTGATTTTGATGCCTTACTTGATAAGAGAGTCGTTATTGAGCTGGAAGAAATTCGTAATAATCAAGAAAAATCCTTACTGATGGGATTTGTTATTACTAATTTAATGCAGGCTGTTAAAAATAGGCATGAAAAAGACTCAAGTTTCAGGCATCTGACTTTAATTGAAGAAGCGCATCGGCTATTAGCTAACCCAAGCATTGCGGCTAGTAGTAATGAAAAATTAGGTGTCGAAATATTCGCTGACATGTTAGCTGAGATCCGTAAATATGGCGAAGGTTTAATTATTGTTGATCAGATCCCTAATAAACTTATGCCAGAAGTTATAAAAAGTACAAATACAAAAATTATTCATAAGCTGATTGCAAAAGATGATAAAGATGCTGTTGGTAATGGGATGGCATTGAATGAACAGCAACAAAATTATTTGTCGCAACTCGATGTTGGCCATGCTGTTATTTTCAGCCAAGGCTGGCGACAATCTGTTCAAGTAAAAATAAATCCTGGTTCAGCCAATACAGTACCAGATCGCAAGCTTGTAATATCTAAAATAAAATCTGAATATGCTAAATTTTCATACGAGATATTGAAGCGTATAGAGGATGTTGAATATTCCTTTACAACATGGCAAGCACTTTTGGAAAGTAATGTATTACCTGCTTACGAAAACGTTATTAGTTACGGTTTTGATAATAGTGAAAAAAAAATGGATTTAGCTAATAAAATTAACGTATTAGCAGATCAAAATATTAATTTACGTTGGGTATCACACTTCATTGCTGCCAATGTTTATTTTGAACAAAACAATGATGAATTACCAGATTGGCAAGAAGCTGTACATGTGATGTTGGAAGCCGTAAAAGAGCAACAGCCTTTTTCACTCCAGCAGTATAATTTAGATCAGTCTAAGAGAAGGAAAATAGTATGTTTGGATTAATTACAGCAGGCTTCACTGCCATTAGTGCTGGTTGTAGTGCCATCGGTGGAGCGCTTGGTTCTGCATGTGGTGCTATTGGTAGGGTTTTAGGGCCGATGTTAAATATGGGAGGAGTAATAACTACCGCACTTAATATAATTGGAGGGTTAGCTAAAGTTTTTAACCTCATGCCAATGCAAGCTGATATCGAAAATGACATGGTTGATCTTGGAGCTCGAATAGATAAAAGTGATCTGAAATCTGACGCTTTTTCTAGTGCTAAGGAATATATTGATCACCTGCGAAATAACATTGAAATTAGCCGCGAAGAAATCAATTCACTTTCAGATGAAAAGAAAAAAATAAATCAAATTGTTGGTGCGAGTTTATACGCAAAAGGGGTGTCTGAAAATTATACCATAGATATACCTGCTACTTTTTGGGGGGAAGTTGCTTTGTCGGCTTTGTCATCAGGGCAGGTACATAAAATATTAAATGGTTATCAAGCGATAGGGATACCGGCTGATTTAAGATCTTTTTCTGAGCGAAACCTATCGTTGGGGGATAACAAATCTGTTTATAGTGTTTTGGCTGATGCATTAAAAGACGTTGATTTAGATAGTGTGGTTAATACACCGGAAGAGTTGATTACACAACGAAATAATGAGTATGAAAAAGGCAGCACCAATGCATAAGATATTGTTTGATAATAGTGGAAGCATGTCAGAACTGGGAAAAGAGCAATTACTCATTAATACATTGCGATTTTGTAGACAATTTATTGAATTAAACAATATTAAGGAGCCTGTTGAATATTACCAGGCGAGTAACTCCATTGACCAAATACAGTTTGAGGAAAATAACGATATTGTTATTTTACCGCCTACTGGTCGAACCTCTGGGGAAGTAATATCTGATTGGCTTCAGTCCAATAAAAATAATTTTATTTTTTGGATAACAGACGGTTATACAAACTTTAGTGAAGAATTACTTTTAAACTTAGGTAAAAAATCAAACCTAGTTATTGTCGCCTTGGGTTGTGATGCTGATATTAATCAGCTTAAGCGTTTTCAATCTAGCTTGTTTCTTGTAGATAATTTAGACGCTGCATTAGAAAAATTTTTTACACCTATTTCTAATATGTCCGTATTGCCTAAAGTGGTTGAAGAAGCGGCAACTGAAAATGTATTCAGTGACGATGACAACGATGATGAATGGTAAATATTTAGGCTATTTTGGTCATAGCGAAATTGGACCAAGTCATGTTAAGAATAACGTCAACAATCAAGATGCATGGTGTATTAAATATTTTGATTGGGGACAAGTTATTGTTGTTTCAGACGGTGTTGGTAGTAAATTACTTTCAGAATTTGGTAGTAAAGCTGTGTGCCAAGCAGCTATTAAACTTGCACATTTCTGGCATGAAAACATAAATTATCAACCCGAAGTGTTGTTGAGTAAATTTCACGAGTATTGGATTGATGCGCTAGAAAATAGAAACCCTAATCAATGTAGCTGCACAAGTTTGTGGGTGATTCACTGTCATGGGCTTATTTTTATGGCACAACTGGGGGATGGTCTTTTATCCTTTATTAATAAGCAAGATGAAGTCAATTTTTTAATCGATGATTTTAATGAGATATCCTTTAGTAATCAGACATTTGCTTTACAGGAAAAGCATGAAGAAAATCACTGGAATTGGAAGGTAAAGACTGCTGAAGAGTTTACCTCTTTTTTATTAATGACTGATGGTATTAGCGATGATTTATTACAAGAACAAAAAACTTCATTTGTAAAAGGTGTTGTTGAGCGTTATTCGACATTAGATAGAGAGCAAGCAAAAGAAGAAATCCAATGGTGGCTTAAATCATGGCCAGTGCCGAATCATCAAGATGATAAAACTATCGCATGTATTTACACAGTGAAGGATTAATGTAATGAATCAAGGCAGTAAGGTAACGGATCAATACCATCAACAGCACGAAATAGGGGCAGAGTTAGGAAGAGGTGGGCAAGGCATTGTTTATACTACTAGTGATCCTGATATTGCAATCAAACTAGTATTAACTAATGACGGCGAACCTTATACAGATAAGCACTATATCCATGGCTATCAAGAACAATTAAATAACTTATTAACACTACCTGTAAACCAAGATATCAACTTAGCAAGACCAATTTGTAAATTAAAAGATCATGCTGGCTATGTTATGCAACTACTACGTGACATGAAACCTATAGAAGATTTTTTTGCCATTCCTTCTAAAGATCTTGAAAAACGAAAATATCCGCAATGGCTTGATGGTTTTGTGAAGGAAAAGCGTTTTAAAGAAGCGCACGCATTAGCTGATTATGCTCAAACAGGCAGTAGTAAAAGGCGTTTTCAAGTATTGATGCAGTGTGCTACACAACTTGCAAAGCTTCATGGTCAGGGGCTTGTCTATGGTGATATATCCAATGAAAATGTTTTTTTTAGCGAAAATAAAGCATTTAACCATGTTTGGTTTATTGATGCAGATAATTTACGTTTTGAAAATAAAAACTCGAAAAAAGCGGTTTATACACCTGGATATGGTGCTCCAGAGCTAGTATTGGGATTAGTTGGATCGAGTTCACGCACTGATGCATATTCTTTTGCCGTTTTAGCATTTAAATTGTTATCACTAATACATCCTTTTTATGGAGAAAAATTGCAGGGAGATAATGGGGCAGACTGGGCAGATGAAGAAGAATCAACATCAAATATGTCACTCGATGAGCAAGCTAGTGCAGGATTACTGCCTTTTATAGACGCTCCTGATGATGACTCTAACCGCAATCAATCTGGGTTGCCTCGAACATTAATTTTAACAGAAAAGCTTCAAGTACTTTTCAACCATACATTTAATAAAGCACAGAAACACTCTTGGAAACGTCCACTAATGTTTCATTGGCCAAAGGCGCTAGCTCAAGCCGTAGATCTAAGTATTGAATGTGAATCATGCAATATGAGCTACCTAGAAAAGTATGCTTTAACGGAAAATAAATGCCCTTATTGCTCAGCTAAAACTCCTCGTTATTTTTTGATACAGCGACATGCTATTAGCCAATTCACTGGCTCTGAACTATGGCGTGCAGCTATACCTCGTCAGGAAGACGAAATTTGTTTGCCTAAACGGTTATTTACACCTTTCTGTTTGGATGATTTTGATGATGAATTCGCTAGGATTTACAAAGAAAGTGATCACTGGGTATTATCACTATCTTTTAGTTATAGCCAACAAATAAATGTTGCGTTAAACGCTCCTGGAGAACGTTTTTCTAACTTTGTTTCAAAATTAGAGTTAACTGAAGAAGAACTTAAAAAAGGAATTTTATTACAGATTGACGGTGATTACCCGCAACTTGTAACGATCACGCTTAAGGATGTTAAATGAATATTACAGAAATACGCACAGAGATTGAGCATCAAGCGTGGATACGTCTATTAAATGATTCTAATGTATTAGAACGTGAGCAATTGTGTTCAGTATCTTATGAACATGGAAAGTTACAACTTATTTCAAATGGTCAGTGCATGATGTTCAAGTGCACTCAAACCAGAGAAGAGAATGATATAGCGATACAATTTGCTAAGGGATATAGCGCACTTGCTAGTGTGACAAATATAGCTGCTAACGGTACATACTTAGTGCGAATTGTTTATATTCATGGTGGCACTATTAACCTTTCTAATATTGATTTAGCTTTAGATGCTAATACCTTAGAGCAAGCTAAAAAATTAAAGGTAGGAAATGATTTTAAGGAAATTTCACAGGCCTTAAAGTCTAAATTTATGTTTAGATTTGATAGTAATAGTAAGGATTACTATGCATTCGCCTATCTGAGCCAAGTTGCTTACGATGAAATAAAACAAATCGAACATTTAGAGAAGAAAGCTTTAAATAGTGATGATGCTGTGGAACGTGTTCCGTTTAAAGAGCCTGCTCTAACAAATAACATGGTTCTTATTGGTGAAGGTATTCAACTTGCGGTTGGTGAATACAATATAGGTGAAGATACTTATTTAGGCTGTAAAAGGTTAGTTGAAAAAAGTAGGAAAGAAGTTAATAAAGCCATTCGATTAATTAAAATTAACTTAGGCTTTTCAGATATTGATAATCCTGTTGTTTTAGAGGCTTATGCTAAACAACAAATGGAAACTTTATCTAATCAAGAACAAGGGTATTTAAATACTTGGGATAAATACGGTGATGAAGAAGGTAACTTCTTACTTAAAAAAGCGAGATGGATTAATTATATATCGTATACAAATTTTGAACTATATAAAGATGGCAGTAGTATTGAGGTATTTGTAAATAAAGATTATCGCAAACAATTGAAATCAGGTGACTCCTTAGAGTTGATATCTACAGACCCTGAGTATTTAGTAGATATAGATATGACATGGGAACAATATAGCAAAACACAATTTGAGAATTATAAACAAAAAAATGGGCTAAATTCAGGAATAGAATGGGGTGAATTTAAATCTCAAAATAAAACGTCAAATGATAGTGAACAAACCGACAAGAGTAATAGCCGCAATATTAAACAGCAAAAAAATAATGAGAGTCTCATTATTGATATTAAAAAGGTTAACCAGCATAGCTTGGTGTTAGGTGTCGACTTTTTACCTGATAATGCAAAATTAATTTACTCAATAATGGGAGACCAGGTACAAGTTGAAAGACGCATGACCGCGAGGGAGCGCATTAGTCAGGGCACTAGCGCAATGCCATTGTTAGGGCTCATTATTGAAGAAGATGGCGTGGTTCCTCAGCGTAAAAAAGCAAACAAAATAAAACCACTTACTAACCATGTTGAGAGTAAAATATTTCCAGAACACCCACCTACTGCAATGCAAAAAATAGCCATTGAATGTGCTTTAAATACACCTGACATTTGCATTATTCAAGGACCTCCTGGGACAGGAAAGACAACAGTAATCGCAGCTATTATTGAGCGTTTAAATGAAATTTCTGATAAAAAAGAAGGAGTTCAAGGTGATATTTTAATATCTGGTTATCAGCACGATGCTGTTGATAACGTCTTATCAAGATTAAGTGTTAATAGTTTGCCGTCAGTCAAGTTTGGTCAAAAAAATGGTGAGGAGTTAAATGCATCTAGTAGCGATAGTAAAATTGATTTTTGGCGTCATAACGTTGCTCAAGATGTACGGAACGTTAATCCTGAATTAAGCTTGAGTACTAATTACGATTTATTGCATCGCTTTTATCAGAATTATTTATCCGCGCCTGGTACGCATAAAGCATTGAGATTATTAAAGCTAGGATTAGATGCGGTTACAGATTTTGGACCACAATCACTTTCAGTACGATGTAAAGCTTTATCAGATGAGCTCGTTGAACAATCACGTCCTAAAGATCAAAGCGAGTTAAGATGTGTTCGCGCACTTCGCATAACTCACAATGCTTTTTTAGATGATGGCCCCGCTCGAGCTTCAGTTCTTTTAAATAAGTTTTCTGATCAACTTTCAGAGTCAGACTCATCATTATTAAAAAAGGCTATTACTTGGGAAAAGGGTAATAATCTAGATTTTTTAGACGAATTGAAACAATTAAAAAAGAATTTATTGGCACGATTTAGAGAAGAAATTCGTCTTAATACGTCTAAAGTTCGCCAAGATGTTGTTGAACTCATTCAAGGCTGTTTAGCACAGCTTGAGTCAAGTACTAGTATCAAAGATCCTCAAAATAAAATCTTATCAAATTACCTATTTGAGTTAGAGAATAACCCCTTAGGAATTAAAAAAGCAATAAGCGAATACAATTTAGTTTATGGAGCAACAACAGGTCAGTCAGAGGGGAAATTATTAAGAAAGGTTAAAGTTGGCGGTAAAGGAGCCATTATTTTTGATTCCGTAATTATAGATGAAGCTGCACGAGCTGCACCAAGGGATCTTATGATTCCAATGGTACAAGCGGAAAATCGGATTATCTTAGTGGGTGATCATCGTCAATTACCACATATGGTAGAAGATAAAATTGTTGAAGCTCTGAAAGATGAAGATGGTGATAACAAAATATATGAGGAGCATATTAAACACAGTATGTTCCAATATTTATTTAATAGATTAAAAAAACTAGAAAAACAAGATGGAATAACACGGACTATTACACTTGATGCACAGTTTCGCAGTCATCGTTTACTTGGTGAATTTGCAAGTGATACTTTTTATCAACCTCATGGTGAAGCATACCGCTCTGATTTACCTGATAGCTTGTTTTCTCATCAATTAAAGGGGATTAAAAAGCAAGCTGCAGTCTGGGTCGATGTTCCTCACTACTCTGGAAAAGAAGAAAAGGACGCCAGCAAGAGTACTTATCGAACAGCTGAAGCGAAAAAAATAGCTGAAAAACTGAGTCAATGGATAAATAGTGAGGAAGGCAAGACGCTATCATTTGGAGTAATTAGTTTTTATAAAGCACAAGTTAGAGAAATATTTAAAGAATTAGTTAAAAATGGAATAACTGAAAAAAACGGCGATGAATATCAAATTTGTGAGCAATATAAAATGCTCAGGGATAAAACTGGTAAGCCTATTGAAGAACGGTTGCGTATAGGTACAGTTGATTCTTTTCAGGGTATGGAATTTGATATTGTACTGCTATCAGTCGTAAGAAGTTGCGATAAACAAACACTAAATAATGAGAGTATAAAACAGCACTCTATTTTTGGGCATTTAATGTCAATAAACCGTTTGTGCGTCAGTATGACAAGACAAAAGAGAGCTTTAATAACTTTTGGCGATAAAGCTTTTGTCTCGTCAGATAGAGCTAAGAATGCGATTCCTCAAGTGGAAAGTTATTTACAGCTTTGCGATAACAGCGGATTAGTTATTGGTGACAAAAATAAAAAAGTAGAGGTGGATTAGCGTGAGTAATTTTTCTGATTATATTGATGTTATTAGTTGTAATGAATCGATCATCAGACATGATCCGATAGCTGATTATGCACTTCTTTATCCATTATGGGCATATAACATCACGTTACCAATAGTGGAACATGACACGCTCAATCCATTAGAAACTGTAGTGTATGAACTAATCGCTAATAAAGAACATGATGTCGAAAAGATTGCAATGCTTATTGGATTAAAAGTTGAGTTAGTCGAGTTTATTATCAGTCGTCTACAGCAATTAGATTTTATTAATAGTCGATTACAAATGATAGAGGCCAATCAGCAAAAAGTCTTGGATAAAGATAATATTAAGTATATTGCCGCGACAGTTTACTATGACATAAAGAATAAGATGTATTTACCTAGGATAGTTAAAGACGGCTTTCCTATTTTTTACGCTCAAAAAGATAAAAACAAATATAAATTTAACATGGGTACTAGTGGTGAGTTAAAAGAAGTCGAGGCTGCGCCAGTTAGCTTTGATAAAAAAGTTGCACCAGAGTTAACGCCCACTGATGCTTTAAATATTATTCGTAATTACCGTAATGCATTAAAAAAAGAGCGTTTAACAAATAACGAGCTTAATGAATATTGTAACATTCCAGCAACAAGTATTGAGGTAGATAAATCCCCTCAGCTTGTATATTTACATCAGCGGGTTTTTATTCCTGATAATAGTGCTGATGTATTTGTTACAAATGGTTTTAATGGAAGTATTAATCCTGAGGCAAGTAGAGGGTTTGAAAGGCATAATAATTCGTTATATAAGAAACTTAAAGAGAAGGCTGAACGGAAAAAATTGAGAGCTAATCGTACAGAGAATTTTATAGATGAAAGCTCAATAATAAAATTAAATAAAATTTATCAATACATAATCAACAATACAATTACTTCATCAGCAGAGCGTAAGTTAGCTATTGATAATCAAGCAGATTTCTTTAAAGGTATATATAGTGAATTAGAAAATTTACTAGCAAGGTCTGCATCATTGATCCCTGTTAAGAATGTATTAACGCATATTCATTCAACTAATGCATCAGTTAATGGTCGAAATATTGCGAATAAAGTCAAAAAGATAGGGTTTAATACTAACAAGCTTGCTAACTACTTCTTTAATATTAAAAAAGGTACATTTAGTTACTTAGATTATAACGATCCCAACATGACTGCAATGATTGCGTTAAATGCTATATCTGCAGAACAAGCAGTGAGTCATCCTTTTATTGAGTTAGCGAAAGAGAATCCTGATTTCTTTGAAAGAGTCAATGAGCTCAAAAAATTGAGAGATGCGGCAAGTCACGGAGATATTGTTAGTGAAATTAAAGATAAATTAGAAATTAAAGAATGGTATCAGTGGATAGAGTCTGTATGCAAAGTATTTGGAAATGACATTTCTGAGGAGTTTGTTAAAAATGGTATTGATCACCGAACAAATTTAGAACTAACTCTGAGTCGTGAAATGGATAAACATTTTAATTGGCATCAAAAGGCTTCTCTTCCTCTTGATGTCGTTGAAGTGATTCGTAGTGCATTAAAAAAACAATTAGAAAATAATTTGAGCGATACCGTGACAGATTGTGCGTCCGCACTACAGAAGAGTTTTTACCATGCAATGAAATATTTTGAACCAGTGCGGGATATTTCTTTGCTACTTGCGGAAAGTCGTTCTGATGTGATTGCAAGAAAAATCATACCAACCCAGATTGAGCATAGACTTAATTCGAGTAAAGAACGCCTCGAACGGGCTTGCCAAGGAGTTGATAGTACTCTAGGTGCTAATGCGATGGCATTCATTTATCGTGTCCATGATAATGATTTAGAGGCTTTTCCTAAACGAGATAATTTATTGTCGGTGACATCGCGATTAGTCGAGCTTAGAGGGCATAACAGAAGATTAACAGAGGCTGATATATCATTAGTAGATTTAGAGAAATTAGTCACTACCGTATTTAAAATGATCAATGATTTAATGGAACGTTTTGGTGAGTAAACATAACCAATCAAAAGGTTAACCAAAAGTATTTTTAAGGAAGTAATCTCATGAATAAACTAGAAAAAAAACAAGTTAAAAATAATGAACAAGCGCAACAACAAAATAATATAGAAGAATTGTTGGCTAAACGTGAAAATGAACTTAATGCGCAGAAAAGTAAAATTGTGCGAAAGGAAAAAGATATTGATCAAGAGAGAGCGTTGCTTTTAGAGGAAAAAAAACAGCTATCGATTGAACTATCTAAAGCTAAAGAATTACAGAATGTCCTAGAAAAAGAAAAAATAGCACTTAGTCATGAACGTATTAATGTTGAAAAAGGATTGCCACATCAAGTTGCTAACTATAAGCAGCAACTCGATGAACAAGTTAAACACAAAGAAAAACAATTGGATTCATTGAAAAATGATCTCGAACAATCGCGTGATAAATTAATGAAAGAGCAGCAGGACTTAACAGTTAAAGCTGAGCGTTTATCGCAACAAGAGCAAGGATTTGAGCTAGCATGTCAACAAGAAAAACAAACATTGTTAGATGCATTTAATGCAGAAATCACAGCAAAGCGAGATACCGTTAATGCCGAGATTATAGCGAGTAAAAATGCAGCGCATAATGCCCTTGATAATGAGCTGAAAGAAAAAAGAGAACAGTTAGAGTTTCAACAGCAAGAGTTAGCTAAGCAAACTGAAACTGTCACCAAACAAAAAGCAGAGAATCAACTTAAAAGCGCAGATATAAATGCAAAAAGGGAGGCGCTTGATCAACATATCAATGAAGGTGTGATAGATAAAAAAGTAAGCTTAGAAAAAAGTTTAAAACAAAAAGAAGATGAAATAGAGCGACTTCGTAACAGTTTAGAAAGTGCAGAAACATCACTCGGTTTGTATAAAGATCTAGAGAAGCAACTTGGCTCCGAGCCTGCTAGAGTACTAGCTGAACTATCTGCAACTAAAGAAGAAATTAATCGCTTAAATGAAGAGCTATTAGAAAGACCAACGAAAGAGATAGAGGATTATTATGATAAGGCTAAAGCTGAATTAAGCGATGCTCAAGATCGTGCAGATCGGTTTGCTAATGAAAATCAACAATTACAAAACCAAGTAAAAGATATAGAACAACTTAGTTATCAATTACAACGTGCGGAAAGTGAACTTGATACATCGAAAAGTCTTTTTAGCTCTAAAGAAGCTGAGAATAACAAATTGAAAGCTGAAATAGATCGGTTAAAAGTAAGCTATGAAGATGAAAGTAATCGTGAAGAGCGTTTGCAACAGATTCAAAGCGGCGTGATTAGTCGACTAAAAGGCGAAAATGAATTACCCGTTTGGCCTGCTGACACTAAGGAGATATCTTGGCTTAATACTATTAAGAAGAAGGTATCAAATTATGGATTAGAGTTTGACTACCGAATTTTATATTCTTTTCATACGGCACTTAAAATTTCTGAATGGTCTCCATTAACTGTATTAGCGGGTGTGAGTGGTACTGGTAAATCTGAGCTTCCAAAACTGTATTCTCATTTCGGTGGTATTAACTTTATGAGTGTGCCAGTTCAACCGAACTGGGATAGCCAAGAATCTATGCTTGGTTACTTCAATGCAATTGATAACGTATTTGATGCACAACCTATTTTGAAGTTTCTGATCCAAAGTCAAACAGAAAAATCAGTTAATCCTAATGGCTTAAAAGACATGATGAATCTAGTGTTACTGGATGAAATGAATCTTGCCCATGTTGAAATGTATTTCGCTGACTTTTTGAGTAAATTAGAGGATAGACGCGCCGCTGATAAAGACAATTTACCCACTATAGACATTAAACTTGGTGCAAAACACGAACCGCATAAATTGGCATTGGGAAGAAATATGCTATTCGCTGGGACTATGAATCAAGATGAAACTACGAAGGCACTATCGGATAAAGTACTGGATCGTGGAGTAACTATTTATTTTCCAAGACCTACAACATTAATTGCTCGTAAAAAATTAGAAAAAAAAGAGGCCCCAAGTCACTTTTTGTCAACGAAGCAATGGCATCGTTGGGTTAAGTTAGAAAGTAGCTTACCTGGTGCAGAGCATAAAAAATACAAAGGCATTATTGAGAGTATTAATAATCATCTTGGGGAGGTTGGTAAAGCGTTAGGTCATCGTGTTTGGCAGTCGATAGAATATTTCATGGTTAATCATCCGTTGGTATTAGCATTTTCAGCTAATGGATTTGATGATGCTAATTATAAAAAAGCACTACATTTTGCTTTTGAAGATCAGTTAGTGCAAAAAGTTATGCCAAAATTACGAGGCATTGAAACCCGTGGGATTGGTAAGGAGCGCTGTTTATCACCTATTCGTGCTTTATTAGATGATAAAAAGTTTAATATTGTTGCCGATTTTGAGCGTGCTATGGTCATGGGACATGGTCAATTTATGTGGTGCAGTGCTGATTACTTAAATGATGATGAGAGCAAAAAAGAGTATCTAGAACTTGTTAAAGCAATACCTGATGATTTCAATAAACAACCACAAACTCATACACCTAAAATAGTAGCCAAAAAAATAACTCTAAGCCAAAATCAACTTAACCTCTTAAATACCTATTCAAGAAACAGTAAAATTACAATAGATGGCTTGTTACCAGCTCAAATCGCAGAATGTCTTCAAATAAGTGGATTTGATGCCAAAGATATTAAAGAATATTTAGTAGAGAACGCACCTAAGGTGCAAGCATGAATAATGAAATGATAAGCACGGTAGAATTGAGCACTTTTGACCAATTCTACCGTGCTTTGAATAACAAAGATGCCAAAGCCCTGCTTGTCGCTTATTTACAGGACACTTTTTTATCAAAAATTACTATTGAACCCGTCACTGGTGAACCCGATATAATGGCCTTAAGTCATCTTGCTACTTCAACTAAGTTGCAATCTCAAGACAAATTTACCCAACTATTATCTTATTGTGATGCTGCGTTAAAAACGGTGATCAACTATCCGCGCTATAAAGTTGTTCGAGAGCATGATTTTGTGCCTATTCATAAGGCGCAGCAGTTAGATAGCCGTTCTGTACAATGGTTATCACGTCAACCAGGGAATAATATTCGCCAAAAACTTTCTGTTAATCCCCATGTTTTAGCATTAACGCGGCGTAATAGTTTGGATACATTAGAAAATAGATTTGTTCACAATACGATTCAATACCTTGATTATTTGTTAGAGAGTAAGCGCGAAAATGTTGGTTTAAATGATGATCAAGATTGGTTAGCACAAGAGCTAGATTTATGGGGCAGTAAAGAAGAAGTCAAAGAGATTAAAGCATGGCAGGTAATGCCACCCAATAATGTATTACTTGAAGATAAAAACTATCAAAAAATTTGGCGAGTTGGTAATAAACTTAACCGACTTGATGATGAAATTTCACATATTTACAACAATATTGAGTTTAGTTTTTTACATCGGTTGTGGTTAGAGATTATTGCGCATCTACAATCAGTTAAAAAGGTTCACGTTCTAGAAAGCATGTTGTCATCCGATGTAACTGATTTGACCTATAAGCATGTTTATGGCTCAGTTGAAATACTTGGTAAAAACCTAGAGGCTAGAGGATCCTATAGATTAAATGAAAAAAAATATATTGATATAAGAGTTTCATGTAATGATCAAGAATCTAAAATAATCTTAGTCACTAATTTTGATGTGAAGAAATATTATACGATAAATATTTCGAGTGTTGGGGTTGTAGTATGTGATGAAAAAAATCGTCAAATACAATCTTACTCATTGTTCAATCAAGATATGCAGATAATGGCCGGCCAAATTGTTCAATCTTGGCTTGGAGAGTCTGGTTTACCAAGGGTGTTTAAAGCGTTAGAGTCTGATTTTTTTGCAACGATTAACTTGTCATCCAGTATTCCATATGTTCGCCTCTTAACTTCAGATACAGCTAAAGAAAAAGGCTCAGTAAAAAAACTACAAAGTGAAAGCCCTTTACCATTACGTTTTCTTGCCCATAAAGATAATCATACCGGAGAGGTGTTAGATCTCTCGTTATCAACCGCAATTGACTTAGACCAAGATGCAGAGTTATTAACCTACGGATCTGTTTATGATGAAGATAATGCAAGTGTAATCGTAGACCTAATTGCTAAAGGCTTGAAAACGCCCAGGGTTAATTATTTAGTTAGTGATTACATTAGTGATTTTGATTCTAAGGTAATTCGTAGTGAGTTCAACCGTGCTTTCTACAGAGCGACGCCTTTACCAAAAAGTATTGCAGCCGTTTTTGCCATGCAAGCTAAAACGATGTTACCTATAAAAAAAGGAGAGTTATATGTTGTACTAGAGCAGGGGTTAAATGGGCTCTATGCAACACCTGTTATTGGTCAAAACAGCAAACAAAAAATTTATTGGGAGAGGCATCCGTCTTTCAAATTAGATAATAAAGGAACAATTAAACTTATTAATCAAGCTCTCAAGGGGGAATACCCTCAGGATGTCATAGATGCTTTCTGTTCGTCATTTAGTTATGCTGAGTTGATAAAAAATAATAGAAAGCCTGCGATAAAATATAGAAACAACTGGTATACATTAAGTGAAAGTAATAGGGAAAAAGTTAAATCTCATTATGTTGATATTGCCAAAAGTACTTTATCTAACTCACTCAAAGAAAATGGTATTAATGGTTTTACATCACTGAATATCATTACATTAGACCCATCAATAAAAACAAATGGTTTTGATAGTAAAAATATCTATAAAAACCTAGATATTACTCATGGTTCACAAGCCCTTTTTGAATTAATGTCAGCAAAAAGAAATACAGTCTATTGGCGAGATCATCTCCCTAAATTATTAACTCGTTTGCCAATGGAAGGTAGAGAGGTTGAATTGGTATTTGTAGATGATAAAACAACAATAGAGCCTAAACGAGGCAAGCGTATTTCGCTTGAACTTAAGAGTAAGTTTACAATTCCTGCTGGAAAAACAAAAATTGCGTTACCAATTTTTCAAGGGCAAGGAAAAGATGTTAAGCGTTACAGCTTGACTCTGGAACATTCTGCCTTCCCACTAGCAGCCGATATAGAGTGTACTTTAGATTTAGGTTATACCTACGGTGATGAAGAGCCTTATCAATTAGTTTTTAGCCCAGTTGATAATGATGCTCCTTTTAACCAAGTAATTGCAAAATGGTCGAATTGGGAGATGACTCAAGAGCAAAAAAGAGTATGCCCTGAATACCCCAAAGTACAAACTATTACTGAGCTTATTAAATTTACTTCTCAAGGTAAAAAAGAGACTGATATATTAGAATGGTCTGAGCGCGTATTTAATGAAGTTCATGATTATTATGAATTCTTAGTAAATGGAAAAAGTTCAAAACGTATTTCACTACAGATAGATCCTTCAAACTATTTCGAAGATAAAAATGGTAATAAATGCCAAAAACTTAATTTGGGTATAGGTGAAGTATTTATACATCAAGCCCAATTTGAAGATGGGGTGTTTAATAAACAGCCTGATAAAATTTCAGGGAATTTAATTAAAAATGATAGGGGCGGCTATAAACTCAATGATATAACTGAAATTGGTGCAATACCTATGAGAGAGGTTAATCGTTTATCTGGAAAATGGCGATTCCCTATTTTAACTCTATTTGACCAAGAGCGAGAAATGCTTAGTCAAGACTTTCCGAGAAGCTTACGTGAAAGCGCTAACCTAGCATTGAATAGTGCAGTAGAGCTTCTAACCGTTAATACCCCAAGTAAAATGGAACAAGAGTTAAGGCAATTTATAAGTTACTTCCATCGTATAATGCCAGAATCTTTCGCTAAACAATTAATTGAGAATACTAAGAATAAAACTAAATTACGCCAATCAATGTTGAATATTTCCTATGCTTTGGGTGATTGTTCAACTGAATGGCAGAAAAGGTTATTGAGTAATATTCTGATGCCAATTGATGATATAGGTGGAACACGTGCAGTTAGTTTAGAAATATTGGGCACGGCTATCTGGCGAAGTAAGTCTTTGGTCTTCCAATTAACAAGTAAGCAAATTAATGTTTTGGTAAATAGGGTCTCTGATTTCATAACCAAGGATGAGTTAAACATTAAAAGCAATGATAAGCACTTCAAATGGAATTCTTTACTACGTCGATTAGAGCTAGTTTTTGCACTCATACGACTTCGCGCAAGTGATAAGCAAGATATAGCAAGGTCTATGGCAGTAGGTAGTGAAAATTCAGATAAATTATTAAATGCAATACAATTATTAAATGAAAATGTAGGCGGTACATTATTTAATGTTATGGAACGAGATAATAAAGTTAAGAGTCGGGTTCATTTAGGTAATATTAATAAGCCAGTAGCCTTTAATAAAACTCCTGATATTTTATATGCACTTAATATGTACTTATCGGGTGACGATGGTGCTAGTAGCATCACCATTAGTGAGATTTCTTCAGAATAGCAATGGGTAGTTTCAACGATAGTAATTAGCTTTCGCTTCAATGAATTTACGACGCGCATGGGCTAAACACGCAACGAAAGTATCAATTAAATCACCATCTATTGAACTTGTAAATATTACATTGTGAAGGAGAGAATCGCTGGGCCCAACTAAGTTTTGTACTTCTACCATCTTCTGGTGCAGGTCCTTAAACAATGCTGAAAACTTAACTAGTAGTACATAAAATTAAACTACCTAATTAGAAACGTTATTTAAGGTAAGCGTCTAGCAAAATGCACCTGCCAGTCACTCGTCAAAATGATTAAGCTATTTCCGAATTTCAATGAGGAGATAGCCATGAGAAAAACACGCAGCCATTGAACAATGGCGCAGTATTATTGAACAACAACAAGTCAGCGATTTAACTATCACTGACTATTGCCAGCAACATGCTTTATCAAAAACAAGCTTTTATGCCGCACGAAGTAAGCTTAATGAATCATCGGGCAGCTTTGTTCGCGCTAAAGTAGCTAAACACGTTGACGTCACCGAACAGCTACTGTCGATTACCCTCGAAGTCGGAAAAGTAAACGTCAGTTTGCTTCCCACAACGCCTGCATCTTATCTAGGCCAATTACTACGCGAGCTTGCCTGATGAAAATGTTTGTTGAACCAAAGTGTATTTACTTACACCGCGATGCTGTGGATTTTCGAAAATCCATTGATGGTCTGGTCGCAATCGTTGAGGGTGAGCTTGAACGTGATGCCTATACTGGCGCTTTATTTTTATTTTGCAACAAAGCGAAGGATAAACTCAAGCTGGTTTACTGGGATAAAACGGGGTTTGCTTTGTGGTACAAGCGATTAGAAAAGCAAAAGTTCAAATGGCCAAACAAAGCCAGTCTGCAAGAATTTGAGCTCAGTCCAGAGCAACTGAATTGGTTGTTGTCGGGATATGATGTGCTTGGTCATGAAGAGTTGCGGTATAAATCGATGATCTAATCGATCATATTGGCAGTAAATTATCGTTGCCACACCGTCTGTTTTATCTTTGCGTCAAGCAAGAAAACACCGTCAAATTCTGTTAAATTGCGAACATGAAAATTGATGCACACTCACTTCCTGACGACCCAGAACAACTCAAGCGCATGTTGCTTGAGTTGCAACAGCATATGGATGAAAAGTTAGCTGAAAAAGACGCGAAAATTCACGAATTGCTACAAGCTTATAACGCGAAACTAGCCAAAGAGTACGCCAAAAAATCTGAAAAGATGCCGGGTGCAGGCGAAGTATTCAATGAAGCAGAAGATATTCTCGATGAACATGATAAAGCGCTATTGGCCACATCGGCCTCAGTAAAGAAAGAAAAAGCCAAACCGAAACGCCGGCCACTGCCGGCTCAGTTACCCCGAGTTGAGGTCGTTGTTGACCTCGAAGAGGATGAAAAAATGTGTGATTGCTGTCAAAGCCCCCTTCACAAAATGGGTGAAAGCAGCAGTGAAGCACTCGAGTTTGTGCCAGCGCATATTAAAGTAATCAAAACCATTCGCCCTAAATATACGTGCCGTCACTGTGAGCGTGAAGGCATTGAAAGTGTGGTAAAAACCGCCCTTATGCCCGCAACAGCCATTCCAAAAAGCATCGCAACGCCCAGCTTGCTGAGCCAAATAATCATGTGTAAATACCAGTTTGGCTTACCACTTTATCGCCAAGAAACCATGTTAGGCGATATTGGTATTGAGTTGAGCAGACAAACTATGTCGAGCTGGATGTTGCGCTGCGCAGACCTGTTGTCCCCTCTGTATCAACGCTTAAAAGACGTGTTGCTATCTCAACCGGTTATTCACGGCGATGAAACCCCGTTAAACGTCATTAATGCAGATAAAGCAACCAGCTATATGTGGCTGTATTGTTGCGGCGATGATAAACCGAGTAAAGGCACCAATATTGTCTTGTTTGATTACCATAACAGTCGCGCAGGCCAATGTGCGATTGATTTCCTTGATGGTTACGAAGGCTACATGCACGTTGACGGCTACAAGGCTTACGAGCAAACGAATGCAACACTGGTTGCGTGCTTAGCCCATATGCGCCGTAAATTCATCGAGGCTAAAGGCAATAATAAAAAAACAGTCAAAGCAGATGTAGTACTAAACCTTATTCGCAAGCTCTACGGTATTGAGCAAGCCATCAAAGATAAATCGCACGATGAAAAATTCAAGATTAGGCAGAGAAAAGCCAAACCAATCGTTGATGAATTGTATCAATGGTTACTCAAGCATAAAGATAAAATCCCACCAAAAATGGCGTTAGGTGAAGCAATTACCTATGCGATAAATCAGTTTGAGAAATTCAGACGTTACCTTGATGATGGCAGGCTCAGTATTGACAATAACCGTGCAGAGCGAGCTATAAAACCGTTCGTAATAGGGCGAAAAAACTGGTTGTTCTCAAATACCTGCAATGGTGCTCATGCCAGCGCTATACTTTATAGTCTTATTGAAACCGCAAAGGCAAATGACCTTGTGGTGCATGACTATATCTCTACTTGCTTACAGCGCCTTGCTGAGCAGCCAGATAACCTTGAGCCACTGCTACCTTGGAACATTAAGCAAAGCTAGGTGTCGTTAGCTATACGCTTACTATTTAAGTGATTGAAATATAAAATTAATTGGTGCGGCTGAGTGAGGTCGATTCGCTTTACCCATCAATAAGCGGATAGTACGCATCTCCCCAAAGCTCGTTTGAGCTATCCATCATAATATCGATAATAAATATAAAATGAGCAGCGTTAAAGTTGTAGTTAAACTTAAAACGACCGTTATTTAGTTATTTTGTTTGCTAGGTTAGTTAATAAATCAACGGCTTTAAAGCTCGCCGCTTCCATTTGCGATATATGATCAATCATTTTATCCGAATGGCCATCTGCAAAGGCTTGCAATGCTTGTATGCCATGGTTGTGAATCTCGGCGTGCGGGGCTTCTAAGTTTTTAAATTCAATATGGGAGGCGTATTTAGCTGCACCATCACCTTTATAGTACCATTTACCTAAACGACACATTGTGTGATCGGCAAATTCATCTGTGGTTTTATCAGATAAACCAAGTAGTACCTTATAAACTTCCAGTTTCCAAACGATATGATCCATTTTTACCGTCTGAATAAATGCGTTTTCAGTTGAGTCGGTAATAACTGAATACATGTTTTGTGAGAACGTAACAATTTTATTAGCGGTATCTTCGATAGCCGCTGAACTTTCACTGATCTCATTACTTTGTTTCCCGACGTCGGTAATGTTGCCAACAACGTGGTCCATTTGTTGGTTTACTTGTTCAATTAAGCCTGAAATTTCATTCGATGCATCAGCTGAGCGTTGTGCTAATGTGCGAACTTCATCTGCAACTACGGCAAAGCCTCTACCTTGTTCTCCAGCTCTGGCGGCCTCAATAGCAGCATTAAGGGCTAGTAAGTTAGTTTGGTCAGAGATGCCTTTGATAATGTTTACAAAGTCATTAATCCCTGCTGTGACTGTTTGTAATTGCTTTACAGATTCAGAGGCTGTTTTAGTGTCTCTGGATATCACAGAAGTTGATTGCAAAGTGGCGGATAGCATTACAATAATGTTATCAAGCAATTGCTGTGATGATTGAAAGCCATCTCTGTGCATTACAAGTTCACTTGAATTTGCTGCTAGGCTCTCCCTGATTTGCTCTATTAAAATTGAAGACTGTAGCCACAAGCGGTTTAATTCGTCTTGTTGTTTGGCAGTTTTATCAGTTTGATTTATTTGCGCTACTAACTGACTTTTAGCATTCTTAACTTGTTCCAGTTCATCATGCAGTGCTTCATTTTGGTTACGAATATCTACAATTTCATTTTTTAGTTTTGCAATTTCTTTTTTATACTTAGAATTAAATATCACGTATTTGTCCAACTGTTTCTGTAAATGTGCCCAGAGTAAATCTCAGCGTTGTGCTAGCACACTTAATCTAATAGGTTATTAGGTTAGTTTAGCAAACTATGTCGTAATTTTTTTGAGCAAGCGCAATAAAACAGTGTGCCATTGCTATTTTTAGGTCAACAGAGCAGCCTTAATGCGAGGAAATAACATCGCTTTATTAGTAAACTATATGTTTGAAGATAGTTGCGCGCAAGAACATTTGTTAGTTTAACTGAGACAGACGACTTTATTCCGCCCTGTTTCTTTAGCTTTATAAAGACCAAGATCGGCTTGTTTAACCATGTCTTTATATTCACCTTGTTGATTATATTCACAGACACCTAAAGAAACAGTGACCTGAAGTAGCTTATCTTGGTAAGTCAATTCAATGTTACTTACGGCTAAGCGTAACTTTTCTGCAAGATGCGATGCTTGCTCTTTATTGGTTTCAGGTAAAAACACCAGAAATTCTTCACCTCCCCAGCGAGCAACTTTATCCATACTTCTAATTGAATCTTGCAATGCGCTAGCCACTTTTTGCAATACAATGTCACCATAGTCATGTCCATAGGTGTCGTTGAGTACTTTAAAATGATCTATATCCAGCAAAATAATACTAAAAGTTTTTTTATTGCGATTAACCCGGCTCATTTCTAATTCAAAGATATCGTGCAATGCGCGGCGATTAAATAGTCCCGTGAGCTGATCGCGCAACGCAAGCTCTTTAACTTGCAGGTAGGCAGAGTGTTTTAGTCTATAGGCAATATAAATAAATAGGATAATTAAAAGACTGAAGGCAACGATCCCATAGAGTCGTAGAATTGCATTTTCATTGCTTGTTTGCGCTAGTTTAGCTTCGATTAATGACTTTTCTTTAGAGGCAATATCATAGGCTGCTTGTGATTGATCAAATTTTTCTTTTGCAGCTAATGAGGTACTTTCATCATCTAATTCTTTGTATTCAACCATAAGTTCTAATGCGCGTTGGTAATTTCCTAATGATTGATAATTTTCGATCATTGGCGGATAGTTTTCTAAACGTTTGATGAGTTGACTCTCGCTTGAAAATATAGCAAGGGCTTGCTCAAAATAGTCGGCAGCAAGTTTATAATTACCTAAACTTTGATTGCTTTGTGCCAGATTACTTAAAACGGTAGGCTTATGTATTAAATCATTGTTTTTATTTACAATATCTAACGCTTTTAAATAATAATCAATGGCTTTTTGGTGCTCATTTAGCTCAGCATAAATAGTGCCTTTATTAATAATTATAGGAACTCGGTCAAATATATTATGAAAGTGGGCTACTTTTTCGGCTTGATTAATGGCAATTAATGCCTCTTGGTATTGGGCTTTATCAACGTACATTGCAGCTAAGTTTGCATACAGCTCAGTGAGCAGTATGTCATTTTCAGGGTATGCTGCTATTGCCTGTTGAGTGTATTCAATCGCTTTGTCGTAGTTTTTCATATAATAATTGGTAAACCCTAAACCAATTAATATCTTCGGTGAAGCATATCCTTGAATGTTTATTTGTAAATCGTGAGCATGTAAGATTTTATCGAGTCCATCTACCATTTTTCCTTGTCTAACAGAGTTAATTCCATACAAATAGTAAGTCATACTCGTAGCAAGCTGTGTGTCATCAGCAAAAGACACCGCTTTTGATAAATAAGAATCGGCTTCGGCAAACTTACCTAAGCGATATTTCATTAGTCCGAGGTTGTCATAAAGTGCGTATTTAGTTTCTATATCGACTTCGCTAACGAGTAATTGTGAGACATCGTCTTTGAGCAAGTCGAATTCATGCCAGTTCTTGTCTTCATTCATAAATGCAAGCCAAACAACCATTAACTCAGCTTGTTGTGTGGTTGATTGTGCCGAGGAATATGTTGTCCTTAATTGTTGATAAGCTTGTGCGGATTCACCATCGCTTTTGAGCTGTTTTATTTCACTGAGTGTGGATTCTAGTGAGTCAATTTGCTCTGTGGCATAGCCACTATTAATAAACGTTAGCAGTAGTAATATTAAAATACCTTGTCGTACCATTATAAAGTCCAAAGAGTAAGGGGCGTGTTGAAGTCAACTAATGCCAAAGTTTTTGCAGTGGGAGCTGTGTTTATTTCACTGATCAGTGTGAATAAGCATAAATTAATTATCGCTAAAAGCGACATTATTGCCGTTATATTTTAATTTTTATAGGTATTAATTTTGTATCTTTGTCTTAAAGCGTTGCGCGTAAAAAATTTAAAGTTTGCGTGGATAAGTCGCAGAACAACACGTCTGCGACTCAATTATAGCGAAGTGTAATTAGTAACGTTTTTTAGGTGCTTTTAGTTGTGAATCAAATTCATCAGGAAATAAAATCGTGCCGTCGTCTTCTTCAGTTGGAAAAACGGCGATAAGTAAGTCATCTTGTTCAAGACCGGGTGTCCATCGGGTTGTCCAATCTTTCAATGGAATTGCTTTAGCTGTGCAATTTTCCCACTCACCGGTAGCCCATGCCTCGGCATAAATACGTTCAGGCCATACCGGTACACAATCATCATCTTCGTTGGCGAGCATAACACAGCCATCGTCGTCATTTAATATCCACACTTGTTTGAACTCTTGGACGGTCTCAAACATAAAAGCCAATCTTTTTTTGGCTCCTAAATTTAAGATTGTCTCGAATTTTTCAGATGCGGTTGCAGTTGCATTACTCATTAATAGACTCTCTCTAGAATGGCTTAGGTATAGTATATTGACTAATATGACAAAATGTCGATTAGTTAAAAATTAATTACACATTGCGTGGTATAAATCGTCGGCGAGTTGGCTTAGATCTTGTTCGCAGCGGTTAGTCAGTGCATAGGTTCGCAAGCCGTAAAGGCCCATTGCTAAAAAACGAGCTAGATGCTCAGCTGTGCGTGTGTTTGGGATTTCACCTTCTTTTATCGCGCGCTCAAATTGTTCGGCGAGGGCGTTTTCGTAGGCGTTTAAATTTGTCATTAGTACGTGGCTGATCTGTGAATCTTGCCCTTCAACTTCACTAATACTTTTAGTCAGTAAACATACTTTCATCGCATCACCACTGATACACTCGTTGACTATTGAGTCTAAGTATTGGCGTAGGCTTGGTAAAACGGGTTTATGTTGACAAAAAAGTGCCGTAAATTGCTGATTTCTATCAGCCTGATATTGCTCAATAGCCGCTAAAAAAATACCTTTTTTATTACCAAACGCAGCATATAAAGATCCCGGATGAAGCGCTGTAACTTGCGTTAATTTTTGCATACTCGTTTTAGCATAACCGTGTTGCATAAAAGCCAGCATCGCTTGGCGAAGTACAAATTCACGGTCAAATTCGGCTATTCTCATAGGGCGCTCTGTTGCATTCTATTTGACTTATAAGGTGTAGATGGGGTTAGTTTACTTAATCTTGAACAAATATTCAAAAATAGACTTGAATGTTTTATTGTTCGCCCTTATCTTGAATGTACACTCAAGATAAGGATTGATAAGAATGACCACTGATCTACTGCAACCGTTTAAGCTTAATGACACGATTGAATTACAAAACCGTATACTTATGGCACCGCTAACGCGTTGTATGGCTGACGATAACTTAGTGCCAACCCAAGCGATGGTTGATTACTACGCACGCCGTGCTGAAGCCGGTTTAATAATTAGTGAAGCCACGATTATTCGCCCTGATGCGCAAGGTTACCCGAATACGCCAGGTTTATTTACCAGCGCACAAATTCAAGGCTGGAAAAAAGTAACCGATGCTGTGCATGAGCAGGGCGGTAAAATGTTTGCACAACTTTGGCATGTTGGTCGGGTTGCACATCCACACTTTTTTGATGGCGACGTTTTAGCCCCATCGGCTATTGGTGTTGAAGGCTCTGTACCACGTATGCGTGAGCTTACTTATATTACCCCAAAAGCAGCAACCACTGCCGATATTAAGTCATTAATTGCAGATTATGCAAAGGCTGCAGAGAATGCACTTGAAGCTGGATTTGATGGCGTTGAGATCCATGGTGCGAATGGTTACTTAATCGATCAGTTTTTACATTATGCAGCCAATGAGCGTGATGATGAATACGGGCAAACTCCAGAGAATATGTCGCGTTTTGCACTTGAAGTTGTTGATGCGGTAATTAACGTCATCGGTGCAGATAAAACTGGGCTACGTTTATCTCCTGGTGCTTACTTTAATATGAGCGAAGATAGCCGCGATAAAGCGGTATTTGATTACCTCTTAAACGAGTTGAATAGCCGAGCACTCGCTTACTTACATGGCGGTATTTTTGACGATAGCATGCGCTTTGCAAGCCTTGCAGATAAAACGACGTCAGAATATTTACGTGCGGCTTATTCAGGTACTTTAGTGGGTGTTGGTAGCTATGATTTTGACACGGCTAAAGCTGCGATTAACGCCAATAAGTTTGATTTAATTGCTATTGGTCGCCCGTTTATTGCAAACCCAGATTACATCAGTAAAATCAAAAATGCTGAAGAAGTGGTTCCGTATAGTGATGAAATGCTGGCTGAACTAATTTAAACGTAATTTATTTTAGTCACTAAACCACCTACGCTCGTAGGTGGTTGCATTAACGCCATACATGTTGATTGCAAACTCGTTTTAGGTATTTATTTGCGATTAGCAATATTGCTTTTTAATCGTTACTAATACTGTGAAAAATACTTTTTCGTATTGATTTAACTCCCTCTCTATTTCCTACAAATATTACCGCGATAGACTGTTATTTAAATTATAATATCTTTATATGTTAATTGGTTAAGCTGCATTGTTGCCATAAATAATCAATATTTTTGTCACTGTTACGTCAATTTTTTCGAGCTTTTTTGTCATATATTCCCTCCATACTTTGCCCGTATACAAAACAATAATTGCAAATGGGACAACAATGCGTACTTTTACTAAAAGATCGACTTTAAGCTTAGCAATCGCTTTAGCGTTTTCAACTAATAGCTTTGCAAATACCAACGAAATCGAAGAAGTCACGGTAGTGGCAAAACCAACGAGCTATGCAAATAGTGTGATTGAGCAATCAATGATTGAACAGCAGAGTTCGGTATCAAGTGTATTATCGGTGATGGATAACCTACCGGGAATTAGTATTAACGAAGGTGATGCATTTGGTGGTGATGATTGGTCTACCACTATTACGATGCGCGGCTTTAGTATCGATGGTAACCAACAGCAGTTAGGTATGACGGTTGATGGTATTCCAAACGGTGGCTCTAATTATGGCGGTGGTGCAAAAGCTAATCGCTACCTAGACAGCGAAAACTTAGCCACGGTTGAAGTGGGCCAAGGTACCTCAGATATCGCCTCGGCATCACTTGAAGCGCTCGGTGGTACGTTTAATTTTGTTAGTAAAGATCCTAGCCTTGAGCGAGGAACTACATTTGCTTACACCAATGGTGACCATGATGCGACCCGTTATTATTTTAAGCATGAAACTGGCACTCTCTTTGATAACACGCAAGCTTATGTGAGTTATTCACAAACCAATACTAGCCGCTGGATAGGTGATGGCAGTAATGGTGGTAAAGATAATCAACATGCTGAGGCTAAATTTGTATCTAATTTTAATGCGCTGACTGTAACAGGGCGTTTATCGTATGATGATGTAAGTGAGACCAACTATAACAGTGTGAGCTTGCAGCAATTTGCGCAAACACCAGATTGGGATCAACTAACTTGGAATTGGACTGGCGTGCCACACTTTGACCAAATGTTTGCAGAAGGTTGGGGTACATTGCGTGAAAATGCGTTAGGTTACGTAAAGTTTGAATATGCAATCTCACCTTCGTCATTATTAACAATCAGCCCTTATTACCATAAAAACTCAGGGCGTGGTGATTGGATCCCACCTTATTTAACATCACCTGTCGATAAAGACGGTAATCCAACAACCGAAGGCGGCACAAATGCTGGCTCATATGGTTTTGCAGATAGCCAAGGTAAGCCATTAACGCCTAACGCAAATTGTACGGATACACTCAGTTGGCCATGGGATTCAGGCACAGGGTTGAATCCGGCGTGTTACCCAGATTCCGCAATACCGGTAATGTCATATCGCCATACACACTATGACAAGGACCGTTTAGGTTTAACCGCCGATTATAAATTAACCTTAGGGATGCACGATATTGAAGCAGGTATTTGGCTTGAGCAAACTGATCGTGACGAATCTCGTGATTGGCATAAAGTTATTGACGCTCGCGTGTATCATCACTTTGATAGCACCCCATACTGGACGCAATATAAAAATACTTTTGAAACAGATACCTTTAAGTGGTACGTACAAGATTCTATCAGCCTAGGCGATTTTACAGTTAATCTTGGCGCTAAACAGTATTTAGTTGAATTACAAAAATACGATCATTTTGCAGATCTACGCTCTGATAAAATAAACAGTGATTCAGATGTGTTATTTAGTGCAGGTGCTTTGTACCAGCTAACTAGCAGTACTGAGTTATTTGCCAGTTTTAGTGAAAATTTCTCAGCAATTAAAGATGGAGTGCTGGAGCGTGATAGTTCTACACTCACAGAAATTGAACCAGAAACAGCTGAAAATATCGACTTTGGTGTACGTTATAAAGCAGACCGCTTGAGCCTAACTGCGACCGCTTATTCTATTGCCTTTGATAACCGTATTACTTTTATCGCACCTGGCAGTGATACCGGCGGGATTGATTATACGATAGGTACAAATGGCTCTTACATCAATGTAGGTGGTATTGACTCGCAAGGTATTGAACTATCAGCAAGTTATATGCTTACAAATGAATGGAATATTTATACTTCATACACTAATAACAGCTCTGAATACGCATCGCACGATCCAAGTGCCTACGATGCCGATGGTGTTATCCTCAAAGATGAAGACGGAAAAGCGCTACCGCCAAGCTTTAAAAAAGGCGATGACGTTATCGATTCACCAAGCGATATGTTTGTGCTTTCGACCGATTATTACAGTGGCGACTTCCGCTTTGGTATATCCGCTAAATATACCGGTGAACGCTTAGGTGCATTTTTAGATGAGCAAACTCGTACACGTAATAAAGTTGATGGTTATACCGTGCTTGATATCAATGCCGGTTATGCTGCAGACGTCAATGCCGGCCCATTTAAATCAATCGATATTGCTTTTGCTGTCACTAACGTAACAGATAAACAGTATTTAGCGGGTGGGACAGGTAATGGCAGCACTTATTTTATTGGTGCACCACGAACTGCAGCACTTACATTTACTGCTAATTTTTAAGCCCTAATTATAAAAATAATAACCAAAACCCATCCTTGTTGATGGGTTTTTATTGATAGGAATACTATGAAAGCAATAGCTAAACTGGCCGTAATAGGCTGTACATTAATGGTAAGTCATATTGTCAAAGCCAGTGATAATGTCGTGCTTGTGACGCTTGATGGAGTGCGTTGGCAAGAGGTATTTAACGGCGCCGATCAAAAATTGTTAGCAAATCCCGATTTTGTTAAACAGCCTGAGCAATTGAAACAACAGTTTTGGCGCGATGACAAACACGCCCGACAAGCTCAGTTAATGCCATTTATTAGCAATACGATTGCTCAACACGGTGTGTTAATTGGCGATAGAGAGAATGGTTCAACAATGTCGGTGAGTAACCCGTGGTATTTTTCATACCCAGGCTACAGTGAGATCTTAACTGGCAGTGTTGATGAGGCAATTAACAGTAATGATAAAACGCCAAATCCAAATAAAACTATTTTAGAGCGATTAGAGCAACGCGCTGACTATAAAAATAAAACCGCCTTATTTGGTAGTTGGGATGTATTTCCGTTTATTGTTAATACCAAACGCAGCGACGTATATGTAAATGCGGGTTTTATGCCAATTGAGGCAGACTTATTTGCCGATGCGCCACTATTAAATGCTTTACAACAGGAGATCCCAAGTCCTTGGCATAATGTGCGTTTAGACAGTTTTACATATCGTTTTGCCAAAGCTTATATGCTGGCAAAAAAGCCTAAGTTATTAGTGATCAGCTTAGGTGAAACCGATGATTTTGCCCATGATGGTCATTACGATCACTATTTGCAGTCGGCTAAACAAAGTGACGCTTTTATCAAAGATTTATGGCAAACCATTCAGACTACACCTGGCTATAAAAATAACACAACGCTTATTATCACCACGGATCATGGCCGTGGCAGTAACGCTAATGATTGGCAGCATCATAGTTCAAAACAAGCAATGGCAAAATCGGAGCAAGGTCGTAAAGCTTTTCCTGAGGGAATTATTGGCTCTGAGCATATTTGGTTAGCTGCAATTGGCCCAGATATTAAACCGCAAGGTTTATTAAAAACAACAACAGAGCTCAAACAAGCACAAGTTGCGGCAACGATTTTAACCGTACTTGGCGAAAACCCTAAGCAGCTTAATCCCGCTATGGCGGATGCAATTAATGAGATTTTAAAATGAAGCATTTAATTAAAGCGGCCGCATTGGTAAGCATTGTTGCGAGTTTTTCAGTATTAAGTACACCGCAAAAACTAACGCCACAAAAAATACTGTTTGGCTCATGTGGGCATCAAGATAAAGATATTCCGATTTTTGACGCGATCAATAAAGAGCAGGCAGATTTGTTTATCTTTTTGGGTGATAACATCTACGGCGACACCAACGATATGCGCGTACTTGCCGATAAATATCAGCGCTTAGGCGCTAAGCCCGGCTTTAAAACGTTAAAAGCACAGACTCCCCTTATTGCCATGTGGGATGATCATGATTTTGGCCAAAATGATGCAGGTAAAGAGTACCCACATAAAGAACAGTCTCGGGAAATTATGCTCGACTTTTGGCAAGAGCCACCGGGTTCAGTGCGTCGCACACGTGCCGATGGGATTTATACTTCGTATATGTATGGCGAAGGTGAGCACACGATACAAGTGATCATGCCTGATCTGCGTTGGAATCGCGATGCACTTAACCACGTTAGTGAAACACAATACAAGACTGAGCGTAAAGCGAGTAATCAAGGGCCTTATAGCCCAAGTGAAGTAAAAGGCGCATCGATGTTAGGTGAGGCGCAGTGGCAATGGCTTGAACAAGAGCTTAAAAAGCCTGCTGCAATTAAACTGATTGCTTCGAGCTTACAGTTACTGCCTGACTTTACCGGCTGGGAGTCGTGGGCTAATTTTCCGGAGGATAGAAACCGTTTATTTGCGTTAATTAAAAAACACAAAGTAAACGGCGTGGTAATTATCAGTGGTGACACACATTGGGGTGAGATATCAAGGTATGAACAAAACCTTGATTATCCACTGATTGAAATGACCAGCTCAGGCCTTACTGAAAAATGGAAAAACGTCAGTCCTAATAAACACCGCGTGGGGAAGTTCACACATGACGTTAATTACGGTGATTTAAGCATTGATTGGCAACAAACAGATCCAGCTATTTCACTCCAGCTAAAAGGCATTGATGGCGATGTGATCATGCAAAGCCAATTTAGCTTATCAAGTATTAGCCCATATAAATAATGACTCCCTCAGAAAATAAAACGCACAGTAGCTATACTGTGCGTATAAAAAGTGAGTTAATTATTGTGCTAACTCGCTGATTTATTAATGCCAATTAGCGACAATGGCTACCCCTATAATTGAAAATATCTTACACTGTTTTTATCTCAAGCAAGAACAGTGTCGCAATGCTCAATATTATTCAATCTAACCGTATGGAAGCCCTGCAAGCGCAGTTTCATCAGCTTTTAAAAGTAAACCCATTAAGCAGCCTGTTTGATAAAGAAGTGGTGTTGGTGCAATCTCCGGGTATGTCGCAGTGGCTAAAAATTGGTTTAAGTGAAAGTTTGGGGGTGGCAGCACAGGTAGATTTTCCATTGCCATCGAGCTTCATTTGGCAGTTATACCAGCAGCTATTACCGAATGTACCCAAAGAGTCGGCGTTTAATAAACCTAATCTTGCTTGGAAGTTATTTGCTATTTTACCAAACTGCATTGATGAACCGTTATATTTACCCCTTAAAACCTACTTAGCAGGTGACACTGACGGTCAAAAAACCTTTGCTTTATGTGAAAAAATAGCCGATGTATATGACCAATATTTAATGTACCGTCCGCACTGGATAGCCACATGGGACAGCGGCACTGATAAATTAGATGATGTAGATATTAGTATCGCGCCGTGGCAGCCTGATCTGTGGAGAAAAATAGTAGCGCATAGTCAAGTGCTTGGGCAAAGTCAGTTTCATCGCGCCAATATGCAAGGGCAGTTATTAGCCGCGCTTGATAAAATGGACAGTAGCTTATTACCAAAGCGGATCAGTTTATTTGGTATTTCAGCCATTGCCAGTTCGCAACTTGATGTGTTTGATGCATTGAGTAAAAAAACCGAGGTATTTTTATTCTTTTTTAATCCCAGCGAACATTATTGGGGGGATTTAATTGATGAAAAAACGGCAGCTAAAATAACGGCTAAATACGCCAAAATGCCATTGTTGGAAGCGCAGCAAAAAAAGCAAAGTGAGCCAGAGCAAGACTACTATTTTATTGGTAATCCGTTGTTATCATCGTGGGGTAAATTAGGCCGTGATTACTTTGAACAACTGGTACAGCGTGACGCAAGCTGGATTGATGGCTTTATTGATGTGTTTGACGACAGTTTACTTGGTCAAATTCAAAGCGAAATTTACCAGTTAGCGTTTAAAGGTGAATCCCTTACTGACAATAAAGAATGGTTTATAAACGATGAAGGTAAGCTTGCAATAAGCACTACCGATACCAGCATTGCTCTAAGTGATTGCCATACTCCACTTAGAGAAGTTGAGCGTTTGCACGATTACTTACTTAATTTATTTAATCAAAACCCCGCACTCACCCCAAAAGATATTATAGTAATGATGCCGGATGTTGGCACTTATAGCCCTTACATCGAAGCGGTATTTGGCGGTGCGCAGGGTAACCGTTTTATTCCCTATGCGTTAGCTGATCTAGCCATTGAGCAAGAAAAACCGGTACTGAGTTCGTTTGCAAGCTTAGCTGATCTGCCGTTTTCGCGCTTTGGTGTGTCAGATATCCTTGATTTACTGCAAGTGACGCAAATAGCTGAAAAGTTTAGTGTTGAAGCGCACGAATATGAGCAAATTCAATATTGGCTTGAGCGTGTTGGCGTCAAGTGGGGAATAAACGCCGAGCATAAGCATAGCTTTGATTTACCCGCGATAGAATTAAATACCTGGCAACATGGCTTAAACCGCTTATTGTTAGGTATTGCCCAACGTGATGAACAATGCCCGTTTAATGGCATATATAGCGCTGATGAAGTGGAAGGGATGGCACTTGATACACTCAATAAATTAGTGCATTTTATTGATGTATTGCAACACTTTAAACACAGGCTCACCCCAGACGACACGCTAACTAATAAAACCCTTATCCTGAGTGAACTATTAACGGCTATTTACGAGAGCGAAAGCGACGATAGCTGGGATTTACTGGTACTGCAAAAGGTGCTCGAAGAGCTGCAAAAGCACCATGATAATGGCGATTACACGCAAGTAGTGTCACAGCGTATTGTGAGTTATTTAATTAAACAAGGCATTCAAGAAAAAGGTGTAGGGCAACGCTTTTTAGTCGGCCAAGTGAATTTTTGTACGCTAATGCCAATGCGTGCTGTGCCATTTAAAGTGGTGTGTATGTTAGGGCTTAACGATGCCGATTACCCACGAACGGTGCAGCCGATTGGTTTTGATTTAGTGCCTTATTCGAAAAAGCAAAAAGGTGACCGATCGCGCAAATTAGATGACCGTTACTTATTTTTAGAAGCGCTGCTCAGTGCCCGTGATAACTTATACATGAGTTATATTGGCCGTTCATGTTTTGATAATCAACCGCGTATGCCATCAACCTTAGTGAGTGAATTACTAGAATACATTGGCCGCAGTTTCAAATTTGCTGAGCCAAGTGAGCAAACCTTGCCTGAGTGTTTGATCAATAAACAGCATTTACAGCCTTTTAATAGCCTAAATTATCAGGCAGATACCACTAATACGCTGCAATCCAATCACAGTTATAATCCAATTTGGTTACCCGCTCAGGCGATAATCCCAGAGCCACTGACGGCGCTTGAGGTCAGCGCACCTGAACATCTTGAGCTGGATATGTTTATCCGCAGCGTATGCAATGCACAAGAGAGTTTTTATCAGCAAAGTTTAGGGTTGCGTTTAGCACAATTTAACGAAGTAGCTAAAGATGAAGAGCCATTTAGTTTAGACGCACTGCAGCGTTATTTTTATCTCGACGAAATACTCGAAGCGGCTATTTTTGAGCAGCCCCTTAGTCGTGAGCAAATACTGCAACGAGGCGAGTTACCGCAGGCGCATGTTGGAGATTTGATTTTTGATAAAATGCAGCACCGGGTTGATGCACTGGCAGGGCAAGTTAAAGAGCACATCAAGGGCGGCAAAAATGAACCGATTGAAGTTGCGCTAACACTTCACAGTGATAACAACAGTACTGAGCTTGAAGGCTGGTTAAATCATCTTTATCAGCACAAACAAGTGTTTTATCGAAGTGCCAGTATCAAGGCAAAAGATCTCATCAAGGGCTTTATATATCACCTTGTTGCGCAGTGCGTGGATCAACATGTAGAAACTGTATTACTTGGGCTTGATAAACAAATCACTTTTGCAGCTTTGGATAAAGCAGATGCCCAAGCACTGTTGCAAGATTGGTTTACTTTATATAACGCGCTACTTAAAGAACCCGTAGCGTTTTTTCCTGTGAGTGGCTATGAGTACGTAAAAAGTGGTGGCGATATCGGCAAAGCAATGAGCAAATTTAGCCCACAATATATTGGCCGAGGCGAGGGCGAGAACCCCTATATTCGCTTAACAACGCAATCGTTGAATGAGTGCCAAGAGGAATTTATACGCTGGAGCGATATGCTACTTGCGCCGTTATTTGCACATGCAAAGGAGAGTGACCATGCAAGCGCTTAATCCACTTACGATGCCGCTTATTGGGCAAAGTCTCATTGAAGCCAGTGCAGGCACCGGTAAAACTTATACTATTACAGGTTTATATTTACGTTATTTACTCGGCATGCAAATCGCGCAACAACACTCATCGCCCGTAAATACTCCGTTGAGTGTTGAACAAATATTGGTCGTTACGTTTACCGATGCCGCCACCCAAGAAATTAAAGACCGTGTGCGCACTCGTATTATAGCAGCACGTGATGCACTGCTTGGCCAAGCAACAGAGGATGAGCTGATCAATGCTGTGATCGCCACAATCGATGATAAACACCGTGCATTTGATTTGCTCGATGCCGCCGCTAAATCGATGGATGAAGCAGCAATATTCACCATTCATGGTTTTTGCCAACGAATGTTAAAACAGCATGCGTTTGAGTCTGGTGTGGCGTTTAATTTGGAGTTTATTTTAGATCAACGGGAGATCTTGCTTGAAACCATTAAAGATTTTTGGCGAGTGTTTGTATATCCACTCAATAAAGAAAAAACCGATGCAATTTTAGAGGTATTTGCTGCCCCTGAAGCGTTATTTAGTAAAGTGGCCAACATACTTAATAAAGGCAATGCGCTGGTTACTCCGCAAATAAAACTAGATGATGTGTGGCAAGCACGCGAGCTATATCTTGGTAAAGTCGCGAGCTTTAAAAAAGCCTGCCTTGATAGCGAATTTATTGCAGCTGTAAAAAGCTCTGGCTTAAGTGGTGCCAAAACACCTGCACGTAAAGGTAGCCTTGCAGCGCTTGAGGCATTTTGTAAAGGTGATGAGCTATTTTTTGAGTTTGGTACAAACAAGTACTCTTATGAAATATGGAGTACTGAAAACCTCAGTGACGAAGCTAATTATAAAAAAAATCAGCCTTTGTTTAGTCATGTAATGCTTAGCCAGTTTGATGAAATGGCTAAGCTTGTTAACACTGTTAATCAAGGCTTGGCAATCGCTATTGTGCAACATGCGGCAAGTTGGGTTAAACAAGCCATTGTAAAACGCAAGCAAGAGCAAAGCGTTATAACTCCTGATGATTTATTAACTAATTTGCACAGTGCACTCAATACAGAGCAAGGCGCAGCACTGGCAGAAAAAATAGCGCAGTTGTTCCCGGTAGCGATGATTGATGAGTTTCAAGATACTGATCCCATTCAGTACGGTATTTTTAGTAAAATTTATAGCCAAGAAAACACCACGCTTGCCATGATAGGCGACCCTAAACAAGCTATTTACGGTTTTAGGGGCGCGGATATTTTTACGTACATTGGTGCTAAACACGAAGTGGCAAAGGAGCAGCAATTTACCCTTGGTACTAACTTTCGTTCCAGTAGCGATGTGGTTGCAAGCGTCAATGCACTGTTTAGTAAACACGATAACAGCTTTATTTATAACGATGCGATCCCGTTTAATCGCGTGGCGGCACAAGGTAAAAAAGCCGATAAATCGTTTTTAATAGATGGCCAACCTGCCACCGCCTTTGAGTTTTGTGTGTTTGCAGATAGCGCCGCAGATGAAAAAAATAAACCAACTAATAAAGGCATTGGCCAGCAACATTTAGCTAGCTATTTTGCCAATAAAATAGTGATCTTACTTGAGCAAGCACAGCAAGGGCGTGCGTGTATTGCGAATAAGCCAGTCACGGCGGCAGATATTTGTATTTTGGTGCGTGATCGGGTTGAAGCGCAAATTATGAAAAAAGCCCTCAGTGATGCCAAAATTGCGAGCGTGTACTTATCCCGTGAGAGTGTATTTAGCCAAGAGCTGAGCCATCATTTACTTAATTTTTTATCGGCTTTACATGGCCAATACAACGAATCATTGTTGCGAGGCGTGTTAGCTGGGCCACTATTTTGCTTAAGTTATAATGACATTTATGCCTTGGCTGATGATGAAGCACAGTGGCAAGAGCATCTTAACTTTTTTGCTTACCTGAGCTCTATTTGGTACAAACAAGGTGCAATGGCAATGCTTGAGCACTTACTCAGTCACAATCAATTAAGCGCGAAATGGCAAGGGTTGGGTTACAACGTTGAACGTTGGCTGACCGATTTTCGTCATTTAGGCGAGATCCTACAGCAAAAACAAATCGAGCTAGAGGGTACTTTACGGTTATTACGTTGGTTTGCGCAGCAAGTAAGTCAACAAGATGGTGAAACCGTGCAAGTACGCCTTGAGAGTGATGCCAATTTGGTAAAAATAGTCACTATGCATGCTTCAAAAGGGCTTGAATACCCGCTGGTATTTATGCCATTTGCCAGCGGTTATCGTGAAACGAAAGATGCGTTGTATCATCAGGATGGCCAGCTGATTTACGATCTCAGTAAAAACGATGATGCGTTACAAAAAGCGGAGCAAGAACGCCTAGCTGAAGATCTACGGTTATTGTATGTTGCACTCACTCGCGCCGTTCATTACTGCGCAATTGGTATGTATAACCTAGGCCAAGGACAAAGTAGTCGGTTGGCAATTCAAAGTAGCTCCTTGGGGCATGTATTATTTGCAGGACTTGATATCACCAGTAGTTTAGTGTGGCGCACGCATTTACAAGAGTTTTGTGCTGACAAACCAGCCATGAGCTATCAACAGTTTACTAGCGAAGAGTTATCTCAGCAGGGTGCATTATCACTGCAATCAAGCCAAACACAAAGTCACAGTGTGAGTGTTAATAAGGTTAAAGTTAAAATTGAACGTGATTGGCGCACCACCAGTTTTAGTGCGCTGAGTTTTAAAAGTCATAGCGAGCATTTAGAACCTGGGCGCAGCGACGAAGATCATCAAAAAGATGAGTTTGCCACGCAACAAGACGATATTCGCTCACCTTATAGCTTTCCCAAGGGGGCAAAACCGGGTAGTTGTTTACACGAGATTTTTGAGCAATTGGATTTCACCAGCCCAGAGCAGCACCCCACAAACCATGAGCAAAACCTAAGCGTGGTAGTTGAGCGCAGCTTAAACAAATACCATATTAGTGAGCAATGGCAAGAGACAACTGAGCAATGGGTGCTTGCCGCGTTAAACTGCCCATTGAATGAAAACGGTTTAAGCTTAAGTAAATTAACGCCACGGGATTGTTTGGTTGAAATGGAGTTTAATCTGCCAATTACCAGTTTAACGGCAAAAGGCTTGAATGAAACATTGATTAAGCACTTTGGTTTTAATCAAAGTAGGCTCGATTTTTATGATGTAAAAGGCTTATTAAAAGGGTTTGTCGATTTAATATTTTGTCATAACGAGCAGTATTTTATTTTGGATTATAAGTCTAACTTTTTAGGCAACCAGCCAACTGATTATGAGCAAGAGCATTTAGAGCAAGCTATGAGTAGCCACCAGTACCATTTACAGTATCTAATTTACACCGTGGCATTGCATCGGTTATTAAAACAACGGATCAACAATTACAGCATTGAGCAGCATTTAGGTGGCGTATATTACACCTTTTTACGTGGTATGGCAGATGGAAAAGGTGTGTACTTTAAAAAGTTGACCGCCGAGCAAGTTATTATTTTAGATGGGCTTTTTAGTCAAGGCAGTGTTGCCCAAAGCATAGATGAGGCAACCGAAAATAGCCAAGGAGCAATGCTATGAGCGTGTTAGATACCAATACAGCCATTGCAACAGCAGCGACGAACGACGTACAAATAGTGCCATTATTTGATTACCTACTTAGCGAAAACCGGCTACGAATGGTTGATATAAAACTGGCAGAATTACTGTGTAGCAGTGAGCAAACTCAACAACCAAACGACGTTTATTCACTGCTTTTATTACTCTGTTTATCGCAGCAAAGTCAGCACAGCTGTTTAGATTTAGCGCAGGTAGATTGGCGTAATCCGTTTAATTTACGCCAAAGTGATTTTACCAAACTAGCGGGCATAATTCCTGACACACTCAGCCCGTTTAACGACACATTTACCACCGCAGAGGCAATTAATTGCTTGCAAAACCATCCTAGTGTCGGGGAGACTAAACCGTTACAGTTACTTGAACAACGACTTTATTTTGCACGTCTAAGCGGTTATGAGCAAACACTGGCATCAAGATTGTTGTTAATGAGTGAGCGTAAGCTCGATATTGATAGCGATAAGTTAACTCAGTTACTTTGTGACTATTTCCCCGAACAAGATGCACCAGAGCAAGGGCTCGATTGGCAAAAGGTTGCCTGTGCGATGGCAGCAACCAAAGGCTTTAGCGTTATTACCGGTGGCCCAGGAACAGGTAAAACCACGACCGTGACTAAGCTACTAGCAATTTTACAATCGCTTTATCAAAATGCCCCACTGAGTATTAAGTTGGTGGCACCGACAGGCAAAGCCGCTGCGCGATTAAGTGAATCAATCCTTGGGGCAAAACAACAGTTAAAAGATAAAATAAGCGCTGCTATTACGCCGCTGATCCCAGAAAGCGCGCAAACGATTCACCGGTTACTGGGGGTAAAACCGTTTACTAATAAGTTTAGGCATAACCGCAGTAATCCATTGCATTTAGATGTATTGATCATTGATGAAGCGTCGATGGTTGATTTATCGCTGATGGCTAAACTAATTGAGGCCTTACCAGAGCATGCGCGACTTATATTACTCGGTGACAAAGACCAGCTTGCCTCGGTTGATACCGGCAGTGTAATGAGCGATTTATGCCAAGGTTTAGTGCTTGGCCAAACACCAAGTTATTCAGAGGCGCGTTGCGCTGAACTAAACAGCTTATGCTTTAATAACCAGCGCAAATTAGTCGCAGGTAATAGTCAATTCAAACTGGCCGACTGTATCGCGTTTTTACAGCACAGTTACCGTTTCACAGCCGACAGCGGCATAGGTCAATTAGCATTAGCGGTTAATACCAATAACAGCGGCAAGCTCAATTATGTAGAGCAAGAGCTGAGCAGCGGCCAATTTAAAGACGTTATTTTAGACTATGACATTGTAAGTAAACCGATTGATAAACTAGTACAAAGCGCCGCCAGTAAATACGCTCAGTATCTTAATTTAATTAAACAACACGCGAGCGTACAAGACATACATAAAGCTTTTGCCAGTTACCAGTTGTTAGCCGCAGTACGCGAAGGCGATTATGGCGTTCATAGTTTAAATAAACGCATTGAAACGCAATTAAGCCAGCAAGGATTGATTAATGTAAACTCAAATCAGCGGCATTATTTGGGCATGCCGATTATGATTGCGCAAAACGATTATCAGCTAAAACTATTTAATGGAGATATTGGGATTTTAATGCACGACGACAGTGCCCAGCTCAAAGCCATATTTATTGACGAGCAGGGCAATCAACGGGCATTTTCACCAGCCAGACTACCAGCCCATGACACAGTTTATGTAATGACTATTCATAAATCACAAGGCTCCGAGTTTGCCTATACGGCTATGGTACTGCCACCACAAAACCAAGCAACTGCCGGCATCAACCGCCAGTTAGTCTACACCGGCATTACCCGTGCTAAAAACACTTTCGAGCTGGTGGCTGATAAAAAAGTGTTGTTAATGGCAATGAATAAATCAGTCAGCAGGGCATCAGGATTGTATGAGAGGTTGGTGGAGTTTTGAAAGGGAAAGCTTTAAGTTTTAAGCTGCTTGCTCTGACCCCGTTAAATTTATCATGTAGGTCAAGCTTTAGCTTTTTTGTTGTCACAGATGCTTTGATATAAAATGCTGGTTAATCAGAATCATGGGATTAAATAGATGAATTCTTTATTGGTTATTTTGCTTTTAATACCATTTGTGGCATATTCACATAGCCCAAAATTTCAACAAGTGGAGCAAGAAGCTAGGTTAATCGAAGTGACGCTTTCGGGCCGGATAGGGGTAACGGTTCTTGATACTAAAAATGGAGAATACTGGGATTACAAAGGTGATGAACGCTTCCCTTTGACAAGTACTTTTAAAACAATTGCTTGTGCAAAGTTATTGTATGACTCTGAGCAAGGGGATATTAATCTTAATAGTACAGTCAAAATTAAAAAGACAGATCTTGTGACGTATTCTCCGGTTATAGAAAAGTATGTAGGACAAGCAATAACCCTTGATGATGTGTGCTCTGCAACCATGAAAACAAGTGATAATACCGCGGCAAACATCATCATAAATGCAGTAGGGGGCACAGAAAGCATAACTGATTTTGTAAGGCACACAGGGGATGAAAAAACTCGCTTAGACCGTTTTGAGCCCGATTTAAATGAAGGAATACCAGGAGACTTAAGGGATACAACGACTCCTAAATCAATAGCAAACACTTTAAATGAACTATTATTCGGCTCAACACTTTCTCCAATGAGCCAAGAAAAGTTAAAAGCATGGATGGTCAATAACCAAGTAACTGGTAACTTGTTGCGCTCAGTGTTGCCTGAAGGTTGGAACATAGCCGATCGTTCCGGAGCTGGTGGCTTTGGTGCTCGAAGCATTACAGCTGTAGTATGGAGTGAACATCAATCACCGATCATAATTAGCATCTATATAGCGCAAACTGAGGTCTCAATGAAAGAACGCAATGAGGTGATCGCTAAACTAGGGAACTCCATTTTTAAAGTTTATACATCGCAGTCTCGTTGATAAAGCTAACGTTGAGGTCTTTCATGGATAAAGAGTTAAGTCTGATGATCCTGCCAGAACAGCTAAACCATTGAATCAAAATAGCAACTCGGCTATGGTTGATGGATTAAAAGATAAATAAAACGAGTCACTTTTAAGGCTCGTTATAGAGGGAGTAGGTACAGGTGGATATTGAAGTTGCTTTGGTAAGTGCGTTTACAGTAAATGGCAAAGGTGGCAACCCTGCTGGTGTTGTGTTTAATGCTGACAGGTTCACAGATGCTCAAAAATTAAAAATTGCCCAAGCTGTTGGGTATTCAGAAACGGCTTTTGTTGCTAGTGATAATGAAGCTGATTTTGAGGTGTCTTTTTTTACTACAACAGCAGAAGTTGATTTTTGTGGCCATGCTACGTTAGCTACTTTTTCTACTATGTTCCAAGAAGGTATGCTTACTGCGGGCACTTATGTTCAGCGCACCAAGGCTGGCATGTTATCAGTGAGTATTGAACCAAATGGTAAGGTTGTCATGGATCAGCAGTTACCTGAAAAAATAGCTGGTTTTTCATATCAAGAAATTGCCCATGTGATAGGTATTGAAAGTAATATACTTGAAAGCACAAACTTACCTATTGAAGCTATTTCAACAGGACTAGCCGATGTCATTATTGCTGTTCCTCATGGCTATTTAGATGCAATAGAGCCAAACGATGAACGTATCGCTGATTTTTGCAAACAGCATAACCTTGTTGGCTTTCATGTTTTTGAGCTTTGTGAAGTGCAAAGTAAACATACAGCCAGCTGCCGTAACTTTGCTCCTTTGTTTGGTATTTCTGAAGAGTCAGCAACAGGAAGCTCTTGTGGGGCTTTAGCATGTTACCTTACCGAGCACCTTACTGAGTTAGGAAGTGAATATGTTTTTGAACAAGGTAGGGCTATGAATTGCCATTCAATAATTACAGCATCTGTTGAGTCTAACAATTCAATAATAAACAGCGTAAAGGTGGGTGGTTTTGCCAATAGTATAGGCTCAGTAATAGTCGCCGTATAACAGCTACTCTCTTAAGCCTAGTAATTGACAATAGCGTACAATTGACTGTTTTTATTCTATGTTGAAGAAGCTTGTTTTAGCGAAGGTTAGATTACTTTAAAGGACTCAGTGTGAAATGAATACTATATTTTTGCCCATGTTCGCGCACGTGATTTTGTGTGTTGTGCTATATGGTTTGCTCACTATTGCCAGAGCCCCAAGTGTATGGGGGCTTGGTAAAAGAGCGGATGGCTCTAATCCATTTCAATCTATACAGCCAAAACTCAGCGCTAATTTGAGCAACCAATTCGAGTGGCCGGTATTTTTTCATCTGGTTTGTGTGCTTTTAATTTCTACTGATTCAACAATTAGTTCAGCTTATTATTTGCTGGCTTGGGTCTTTATCGCTGGGCGAGTGTTGCACAGTGGTGTTCAAATATTCACTTCAAACATCAGGCTGCGAGGAAGTGTTTTTACTATTAACTTCATCGCAGTACTCGCAATGTGGGTGATGTATAGCATTGAAAAAATGAGCAGTTAACAAGGTGGAAAGACTCGCAAACGTATCAAAAAATCAAACTAAACAGCTTGTAACCACTTAGGCCAAAAATAAGCATTAACACCGGTAAAGTAAGTAAGTTTACCAACATTGAGTTGGTGTATTTGCCCATTACTGATTTTTGGTTAACCAGCCACACAAGGTAAGTGGTGACAATAGGCAGTAATAGGCCATTAGCTGCTTGGGCAAAAATTATCACGGCAACAGGGTCTAAACCCAGAGACGCCACGGCTGCACCAAATAATAAAATAATAATCGCGACACTTTTAAAGCGGGTGTTATCCATTTTATTTGACCAACCTAACATGCCACATACTGCATACGCACCGGCAAGAGGGGCTGTAATTGCACTGGTTAAACCAGCTGCAAATAAGCCAATAGCAAAAAAGTAATGGGCGGCATCGCCAAGTAATGGCTCAAGTTGTACCGCCATGTTGGCAGCGCTAATTTGCCCTGCATCTGTGCCATAAAATGCCACTGACGCGGTTGATAAAATAGCCAGCGTGATCACGCCACCTAAGGTGATAGACACACCCGTATCTACATTAGTTTGCTTAATAACTTTTTGCTTATCACTTTTGCTGTCGTGCCTTGCAGCTAAAACACCTGAGTGTAAAAATAAGTTATACGGCACTATGGTGGTGCCCACTAATGCCAGTACCGTGGTAATTGAACCCTCAGGCATACTAGGGATAAACCCTGCTAACACATCACTGAGCGAGGGAGCAGCCATAACAAGTGTAGAGATAAACACTAGGCTCATTAAAATTACTAATAAAATAAGCGCGTTTTCAACGACTTTGTGTTTACCGCTGTAAAGTAACACCGCACTTAAAAATGCAATGAGTGGCGTCCAAAGCTGGGCATTAACATGAGGAAATATTTCAATTAATCCCATACTGGCACCGCTAAGGTTGCCAGCTTCATAGGCGGCACTGCCTACTCCAATGGCGCTGATCACTAAAAATATAGCGAGAGATTTAAATAGGGGCGTTTCAATGTGGGCTCTTAGCGCTTGCGCTAAATCTTGCCCGGTGGCTACGCCAAGGCGCGCCGCCATAGATTGTAATAATATGGTGGCAATAACTGAAAACAGTAATGTCCATATTAGTGCAAAACCAAAGTTTGCACCTGCCACGCTGGCAGTCGTAATAGTCCCTGGTCCAATGAAGGCAGCGGTGACGAGTAGTCCTGGTCCTAATCGCATAATTGACCTTAATAGTACTTTTGTATATTGCTATTTAAAGTTACATCTAACGTTTTATAACGCGATGCCTGTATTATTGCTGCCACTTATATTAAGTGCCTTGCAGCGATAGCCGCCCCTTGGCAAACCCTTTTTTGATGATAATCATATGTTAAAAAAGGTCGCGTAGCATACCAACTTATATATAAATTTAAAGGGGGTGTGGCGCGTTTGCACAAAATTAGTACAATCAACAAATAAAAGTAATAACTGCTTACCTCAGTTTAGGACTTATTTAACGACTTAAAGAATGACTGAATAACCTTAAATTGTTCACAGGTTTATGCCAATAACTATAGGCACTATAAACGCTTTGCACGCACTGTATTCACGCAAAGGGTTTGAATGCCCTAAATATCAATTCATGCCATCACGGCTTTAATGGCCTCTAAGCCTTTTCGCAAAGTGCTGGCATCGGTTGCATAATTAATGCGAATACACTGGTGTTTGTGTGCCCAAGCATCATCAATACCAATAAAAAAATTATGCCCGGGAATAATATAAACATCCTGCTCTTTAAGCTTTTGGTAAAGTTGTTCGCTGGTTATTTTTGCCTCTTTAAACCACAGCCACATAAAAAATGCGCCTTCTACTTTGTGTAAGTAAACGGGGAGGTGGGCAAATATTTCATCAAACAAGTTCATTGCTGTTTGTGCTTTTTCTCGATAAAAAGGCAGCACTGAATTTTTACACAGCGGAAGGAGTTCATCTTCATTAATAAGGCGCGTTACTAAACTTGGGCCAAAACTATTCGGCGACAAAACCATACTGCCATTCACACGGCCAATGGCTTTAATTATGTCATTGTTAGCCACTACAATACCGGTTCGCAAACCCGGTAGGCCAAGCTTTGAAAGTGACATGCATAAAATAATGTTTGAGTTCCAGGTTAAGTTTGCGTCGGTATAAATACACCCAGGGAATGGGTCGCCGTAGGCGTTATCAATGATCAGTGGGATATTATATTGCTTAGCCAATAAATCGAGATGCTGTACTTCTTCATCAGTAATGACATTGCCTGTTGGGTTAGTCGGGCGCGATACACACAGTGCGCTAATGCTGCTGTCGCTTGCTAATACTTGCTCAACAGCTTTAAAATTAATGATATATTTAAATTGGTTTGAGCCACTTTCAGTATTTAAAATTTCGATATCGGGCTTTATTGCTACAAACATATCGTCAGTTAAGCCTTGATCTGCATAGCCTACATATTCAGGTGCCAGCGGAAATAAAACCTTTTTATGGCTTCCATCAGGCATACTGCCAGCTAACAGATTAAATAACACAAAAAAATTGGCTTGGCTGCCATTACCAAGCGCTATATTATTTGCGGTTAAATCCCATGAGTATTCACTTTTTAGTTGCTTGGCCAGAGCTGCACGAAATGCATCATTACCCGTTGGGCCATCGTAAAGTCCAAATACGTTGGAAAGTGTATTATTAGCAACAAGCTTTTGTAACTCATTGATAAAAATATTATTAACCTCAGGCACTAAGGCCGGATTACCACCACCGAGCATAACAATATTTGGATTGTTACTGTTTTTAGCATCGCCTAAATCTTCCATTAACTGAGTAATACCATTAGGTTGAGTAAATTTAGTGCCGAAGTTTGAGTAATCCATAATGACCGTGTGCCTTAAAAAATGATAAGTTAGTGTAAATTAACACTATGAATTTGATATTGAAAAATTTTCACCGCTTAGATTACTATAGCGATAACCCGCTATAATCGTTTTTCATATTTTAAGTAGGGCAGCCTTATCAGCAACCTTGAATCACACACTAAAACACCTTTAAACACCACAGCAGACGATTCGGTTATTACTGATACGATTCTTAAAATTGCCACTTTTAACTTGTTTAATTACCTTGAGCCGCCTAATGCCTATTATGAATTTGAACGCATATACACCGCAGAGCAGTGGGCTAAAAAGCAGCGTTGGCTTGTAAATTACTTAACCGAACATCAGCCTGATGTGATTGGTTTTCAAGAAGTATTTAGTATTGAGTCGCTTAAAGAATTAGTTAAAGAGCAAGGTTATGCGTACTTTGCCGTGGTAGATGAGCCCCAGGTAATCGACGACTTTATTTACAAACGCCCTGTTGTGGCAATAGCCGCAAAATACCCAATTGCTGAAGTGGCAACTGTTGAGCATGACCATGAGCTTGCTGAAACCCTTGGTTTAACTGAGGATTTTACATTTAGCCGAAAGGTGCTTAGAGCTACAATAACCTTACCGCATATCGGCAACACGGATTGTTATGTGGTGCATTTTAAGTCTAAGCGCTCAATGATAGAGCTTGATGAGCAAAACAAAGAACTCACACCCGAAAAAAATATTATCGAGCTATTAAAAGCCGATATAGCAGGGAGTTGGGGCTCAACTATTCAGCGCGGCAGTGAAGCCACATTACTGATGATGGACATCATTGCGCGCCGCGAATCTACACAAAACCCCATGGTTTTAATGGGCGATTTTAATAACGACTTAGCTGATGGCGTTTTAAGCCATTTACTAACAAATACACTGCGCTTTGCCCCTGCGTTTGACAGTAACACTTACCTTGCAAAATATTGCCTTAACGACGCATGGCAGTTATTTGCAAGGTCGCAATTAAATTTGGCTAATCAAAATAATCAAAATAATGAAAATACAGTGGATTTAAAGCGAAAGCCTACCCATTATTTTGGCGCGAGCAGCTCAGTGCTTGACTACATTTTGTTGTCTTGCGAGTTTGACTCAAGTTACGACGACAGCTTTTTTGAGGTGAGCCATTACCATACTTACGATCGTCATTTAATTAACCCTGAATTTGAGCGTGATGATTTAAGCACCGATCATGGCGTGGTATTGATTAGCTTAGCATTAAGGTCGTAGCGGATTTTGTTACTATAAATTGCAAGCTAATTTGCCGCTGACATAATTAATATTAAGGCGCTCAGTAGGTGCCTTGATGTTTTCCCTTTCTTTTATCCTGCTGTTTTAAAAAATCACTAATAATTAGTGCATTAACTCTAATTTATATTGATCCACATCATCTTTATTAACGGTGAGAGTGGTAGATTAGTGACGCTGGATTTTTAAGTTCGTTTAAATCGCTTATTACAACTACCCTTGTTGTACTTACAAAGCAGGGTTGCTTTCATATAACAAATAGCGTGCTGTATCCTAAAAATTTTTACCTTGACTACCCTCACTTACATTACTTTATACATACATGGAGTTTTAGCACATGACAATTAAATCAACGTTCAAATCTTTGAGTAAGCTCGCTGTATTGGTCATTGTGGGGGGGGCTGGCTGGTATGCTTGGCAAACCTTGCAGCCTACATCATTTGCTGAACAACTCCCTGGCAGTGTTGCCTATGGGAATGGGCGAATTGAAGCGACTGAGTACGATATTGCTACAAAATTACCGGGCCGCTTAGTTGACGTTATGGTGCAAGAAGGCGATATGGTTAAAGCGGGTCAAACGCTAGCGGTTATTGACACTGATGATTTAAATGCACAGTTACGTGAAGCTCAGGCGGGACTTCGTGTTGCCAATGAGTCTCGTAAATACGCATTAGCGATTGTAGAACAGCATAAAAGTGAGCTTAATTTTGCCCAAACTGAATTGCGCCGCTCTGCAAAATTATTGGAAAAAGGCCATATTTCAAAAGAAGTGGTAGATCAACAACGAACCACCTCTGCTATTGCGCAAGCTGCTTTAACCGCGGCAAACGTAAAAGTTGTGCAGTCGGATGCTGAAATAGAAGCAGCGCAGGCACGTATTGAGCGATTACAAAGCAACATAGCCGACAGCACGCTCACAGCACCAATCAATGGTCGCATATTGTATCGATTAGCTGAGCCTGGCGAAGTGCTTGGTAGTGGTGGTAAGGTTTTATCGTTATTGGATTTAACCGATGTTTATATGAGTATATATTTACCAACAGCGCAAGCGGGCAAGGTAACAATAGGCTCACAAGCGCGCATTGTTATTGATGCTGTTGCCGAGTATACATTGCCGGCTAAAGTGACGTTTGTATCTGCACAGGCGCAATTTACCCCTAAATCGGTAGAAACCCGAAACGAGCGCGATAAACTGATGTTTAGAGTTAAGGTAAAGCTCGACTCGCAGTTATTAAAAGATCATATCAAACAAGTAAAAACAGGGGTGCCAGGGCTTGCTTATGTGTTGTTAGCGCCTGAAAAAAATTGGCCTACGTCATTACAGGTACGAGTGCCTGAATAATGGATAACGACGATAAAAACATTCAACAGCCACCAAGTGAAAGTGTGGTTACGCTTACTAAGGTGAGCCATCGCTATGCTAATAATCGCGTGCTGGACAACATTAGTATTTCATTACCTGCCGGGAAAATGGTCGGGTTTATAGGCCCTGATGGCGTAGGAAAATCAAGCTTGCTGGCACTTATAGCGGGGGCAAGGGCGATTCAAGAGGGGGAGGTTGAGGTATTAAACGGCAATATGCGCAGCAGTGGTTTTCGTAATACGGTGTCGCCACGCATTGCTTACATGCCTCAAGGGCTTGGCAAAAATGTGTATCCAACACTTTCTGTGTTTGAAAATATAGATTTTTTTGGTCGTCTATTTTCTCAAAATAAAGCCGAGCGAAAACAACGAATTAATAACCTTTTAAAAAGTACAGGCTTAGAGGCATTTGCCGATCGCCCCGCAGAAAAGCTCTCTGGTGGGATGAAACAAAAACTCGGTTTGTGCTGCGCACTGATCCATGACCCTCAATTATTAATTTTAGATGAGCCAACTACCGGAGTTGATCCGCTATCGCGTCGTCAATTTTGGCAATTAATAAACAGTATTCGCGCTGAAAATACACAAATGAGCGTACTGGTTGCGACCGCCTACATGGAAGAAGCCGATGATTTTGATTGGCTAGTTGCTATGGACGATGGAAAAGTAATCGGTACGGGCAGCCCACAAAACCTGAAAGCGCAAACTAATAAAGAATCGCTTGATGAAGCCTTTATAGCATTACTTCCTGAAGAAAAGCGCCATGATCATCAGCGGTTAGTTGTGCCACCTCGTAAACAAGACTTAAACACAACTCAGTTCGCTATAGAAGCAAATGGATTATGTAAAACATTTGGCGATTTTACCGCTGTTAACAATGTGAGTTTAAGTATTGAACAAGGTGAAATTTTTGGCTTTTTAGGCTCAAATGGCTGTGGAAAAACCACCACAATGAAAATGCTTACCGGGTTACAACCGTCAACCAGTGGCGAAGCAAAATTGTTTGGTGAAAAGGTCGATGCCAATAACATCGAAAGCCGCAAACGCGTTGGTTTTATGTCGCAAGCGTTTTCGCTTTATAACGAGCTTACAGTGAAGCAAAACTTGGTATTGCATGCACGTTTATTTCACTTACCCGCAGAGAAAATAGAGCCGCGCGTTAAAGATTTAATTACTCGGTTTAACCTTAAAAAATACAGTGACGATTTTCCTACCGATTTGCCCCTAGGTATTCGCCAGCGTTTATCGCTTGCTGTTGCGGTAGTTCATAGCCCTGAAATGCTCATACTTGATGAGCCCACATCGGGTGTAGACCCCGTTGCAAGGGATGACTTTTGGCAGCTACTCATAGAGCTTTCGCGCGAACAAGGCGTGACTATTTTTATTTCGACTCACTTTATGGATGAAGCGGCACGTTGCGATAGAATTTCGTTAATGCATGCAGGTAAAATACTTGCCAGCGATACGCCAGCTGCACTGTGCCAAGCGCGTAATACCGACACACTAGAAGCTGCCTTTATTGAATATTTAGAAGAGGCGGTAAATGCAGCGGGAGCAAGCTCGGCGATACAAGCATCGATAACGGATAAACCCAAAGCATTGGCTACAGCGCCCGCTACTCGTAAAAATAACACTAACCCCACATTTAGTTTGTTGCGGTTATTTGGTTATGCGCATCGCGAAACGCTAGAGTTATGGCGCGATCCTATTCGCCTAACGTTTGCTTTGCTGGGCTCGATAATTTTGCTGTTTATTTTAGGTTATGGCATTACATTTGATGTTGAAGATTTAAGCTTTGCGGTACTAGATCAAGACCAATCACCCGAGAGCCGCAACTACATTCAAAATATGGCAGGTTCGCGTTACTTTATTCAAAAAGCAGATATTAAAAGCCCGCAAGAACTTGATAAACGAATGCGCAGTGGTGAGTTAAGCGTGGCCGTTGAAATTCCACCTAACTTTGCTCAGCAATTTAAACGCGGCCGTAAACCTGAAATTGTAGTGTGGATTGATGGTTCTATGCCGTTTAGGGCAGAAACGATTAATGGTTATATGAGCGGCGTGTATTACAGCTATTTAACCAACTTATCTTTGCGCACTTATGCACAAGTACCAAACTTAGTGCCAGCTAATATTGAATCTCGCTATCGTTATAACCAAGATTTTAAAAGCATTGAGGCCATGGTGCCGGCGGTTATTCCACTGCTATTGGTATTTATTCCTGCGATATTGATGGCGCTTGGCGTAGTGCGGGAAAAAGAGTTGGGTTCAATCATAAACTTATATGTAACACCGGTTAACCGGCTGGAATTTATTATTGGCAAACAGCTGCCTTACATTTTAGTGAGTATGATCAGCTTTTTTGGCTTAGTCGCACTTGCTATTACCGTGTTTGGTGTGGCGCTAAAAGGCAGCTTTTGGGCGCTTAGTTTGGCTGCATTATTATACGTTACAGCGACTACCGGAGTTGGGCTGTTAATTTCGGCTTTTACAAAAACACAAATTTCAGCACTGGCAGCCACTACGGTGATTGTGTTGATGATTGCCGTTAACTTTTGTGGGCTAATTGACCCTGTTTCTTCCTTAGAAGGATTTGGCGCTATTATTGGCAAACTGTTTCCGACCACCTACTTTTTAGAGGCATGTCGGGGGGTCTTTAATAAAGCGCTTAATTTTTCTGATTTATCAGCCCAGCTACTGCCTTTATTCGCTTTTATACCCGTGCTGACTCTGGCCAGTGTATTTTTACTTCCAAAGCAGGACAAATAGCCATGCAACGTCGCGGAAACATTGTTAATTTAGGTATTAAAGAGTTGCGTAGTTTATGGCGTGATAAGGTTTTGCTGCTATTCGTTTTTTTTGCTTTTACTGGGTTGATTTATGTTGTGGCTTCAGCCACGTCGATAGAGTTAAATAATGCGCCGATTGCAGTTGTTGATCACGACCAATCGCAATTATCTAAGCGTATTATTAATGCCTTTTATGAGCCTTACTTTAAAACGCCAGACAGTATTTCATTAAGCGATGTTGACTCAGCTATGGATAATGGCCGTTATACTTTTGTGCTTAATATCCCGCCTTATTTTGAGCGTGATGTACTTGCAGCTAAGCAACCTACAATTCAAGTAAATATAGATGCTACGCGCATGTCGCAAGCATTTATTGGTGATAACTATATTCAAACTATTATTAACGGCGAAGTAAATGAGTTTGTGCAAGGTTATCGAACCGTTTATTCACTGCCAATAAAGCAATCGGCGCACATTATGTTTAATCCAAACATGACAAGTGTATGGTTTGGTAGCGTGATGGAATTGATGAACGTGATCACAATGATTTCGATTATTTTAACTGGCGCCGCGGTGATCCGTGAACGCGAACACGGCACATTAGAGCATTTATTAGTGATGCCGTTAAGCCCCTTTGAAATAGTGATGGCGAAAATTTGGGCCAATGGGTTAGTGATTTTATTACTGACTACGTTTTCATTATTTATTGTGATCGAAGGTTTATTACAAGTGCCTATTCATGGCTCGGCGGGCTTATTTTTATTTGGCGTTGCGATTCATTTATTTGCGACCACATCGCTGGGTATATTGTTGGGAACGCAGGCGCGCACTATGCCGCAACTCGGGTTATTGATGATCTTAATTTTATTACCATTACAAATGCTCTCTGGCGGTGTTACGCCGCGAGAAAGTATGCCTGAGGTGGTGCAAAATATAATGTTATTGGCGCCAACAACGCATTTTGTAAAATTTGCTCAAGCAATTTTATACCGAGGGGCAGGGTGGGATGTAGTTTGGCCTTACTTTTTAGCGTTAGTTGTTATTGGCAGTGTGTTTTTTACTGTTGCATTAATGCGCTTTCGTAAATCAGTGGCGCAAGGTTAGGGTAATATACCAACCTGCATAAATATTTGAACAATTTAACGAATTAAATCACCCTATAACGTTGTTAAAAATTTTTCATTTAGAACAACTAGATATCAAAAATTTTGCCTAGTTATAGAGCAATTTTCTTATCGTTAAAATAGATCCCATATCCAAGCAGATTGGTATTAAATATAACGCGTGTTTTCAAAAAAGTGGCTGTGATAAAGCCACCCGTTAACGTTAAAGCGCTAATGGGTGGCTATTGAAGTATGGGGGAGTGATACCATCCGCAATAATAATTAAGCGAATGGGTATGACTTAGTTTAGTCTTGGGTTAATTTCTAAAGGAGACAGCGTAATGGTCGCATTACTGCTTGCTCCTTTATATTCTTGATAGTCTTTGTTTTCAAACAGCGTGTAAAAAACATCAACATAATCGTCATTATTAGTAAACCATTCATCCGGCATTGCTTTTAGCAGTTCATTGGTCAGCTTAGGGATAATGGCATAACCCTGCGCTTGTAAATCAGGAATGCTCGCCATCACTTGCTCTGATATTTCTAATAATTTTATTGCTAAAGTTTTATAGTTGGTGTTGTCATCTTGTTCCATTAAGAGTAAATCAACCGCCTGCCAACGATAACGCTGCCAATGAATGAGTACCTGATTAGGGCTGTAATCGGTTTGATCATGATCTAAATACGGTAAATCAACGATATCTAATATTGGTTCATCTCGGGTCGGGTCGATACCCGTTACAATGGCATAAATTTCAGCACCACCTGAGATCCAAGGTTCTTTGTCATCTTCTAAGCGTATTTTTTTCAATACACTGGTTTGCAGAGGTTTTTCATTGCTTAACTGGTTTTGTGGACTAACCGTGGTTTTACTGAATTTGTTAGCAGATAAAATTCCTCTCATTACTGCAATACCCGCATCTTGTACTTTTTGTTGATCTAATTCGACAATAAATACAGGTTGGGTCGGCATTTGATCAACACTAAGATAATGAATGTCACCATACTGATCGAACGCTTCAATCTCGCTCCATTGCGAATCGTCACCAGCAGGTGCAAATGCAAATAAAGGGCGTTCGCCTTGCTGCCAAGCGCTAAGCATTGTGTCACTTGCCAAACGCACTTGTAACAAACTACCGGTGTTTTGTGGTAAACCTTTAAGTTGTTGTAACGCGCTGTTTGCTAAACGAGTATTTTGTTGTGTGTGCATGCCTAAAGACGGTAGCTGGTCCGCATTCAAAACCAGTTTATATTGGCTTAGCGTTTGTTTAAGATCAGCGTTTAATACACTGTAATTAAGCGCTATTTGTTTTGCGAAATTGCGTTTAATGGTGGTTACGTCTTTGTATTGCGCCAACTTAGACAAGTTTTCACCTTTTTCGATTTCATATTGAGCTGAAAAAGCGGGCGCTGATACACAGTTCAACAGCGCTAAAGTTGCTAAGCACTTGGTTATTTTATTCATCATATTTATTTTACCGTTCCGTTATCAGTAACGCTATAAAACAATACTTAGAATAAATAATCAAATAAAAATTATAAAATACGTAATTAGTACTGGTTTTAAGTTGCGCTCAGACTCTAAAAAAATACCAAGACGCTGTGATAGAGTAAGTTTTATATAAAGAATGAATCTATTACAAAAAATTATTTTACTAAAAAGTAATTGCTATATACATCAGTGGCTTATCTTTGGCTTGATAGTTGCTGTAACTACTACTCTAATAACAACACAAAGGATTAAACAATGACCGATATAGCACATTCAGCGTTTATAGCATTTTATTTATATTTAATTATGATGTTAGTACAGTGGGCAGTGGCGACGTTTAGTAAAGCCAAACAGCCTGGGGCTGTGCCAGGAAAAATTGATAAAGACCTATCTCATGAGAGTTTTATATTTAGAGCGCATCGCACCTTTCATAACACATTAGAAAACAGCGCGTTATTTATAGGAACGGTTTTATTTGCTTTTGTGATGAATTACCACAGTTCGGTTTTTGCAATCTGTATTTGGGTTTACGTCATTGCACGTTTAATTCATATGGCACTGTATTACGCAATTGCCACCGAGAAAAACCCCAGCCCGCGTAGCTACTTCTTTTTGATTGGCGTAATTGCGAATCTAGTTATGCTGGTGATGCTAGGGCTAAGATTAGCCAGCTAATAAAACCTGATAAAGCGAGAAGCATTATTTGCTTCTCGTTTTTAAATTTAATTATCTACTACAGGTTTTTTTGTGCGAGAAACCCAAAAGCAAATTAACGAACCAATCGTCACCAGCACAACACCTTGTTAAAAAGAGTCAGCTAAAGCAACGGATAAGTAAATAGAGGCAAACACAGTTGAAAAAATAGGGGTAAAATAAGACAAGGTGCCTAAAAGTATCATATTGCCACCTATAACGGCCTGATTTCAAAAAGCATATCCTGACCCAATAACAAGAGTATCGAGACTGGAAATACGATGATCTACTTATGGAGCTTGAATTTAAGGCAAACGATATACTCTTGCTTATTTCAGCTTAAATAACTATGAATTGTATGCTGTAACCTGGTACGAAAAATGGATATTGGGACGTAAGATTCAGTTTAATTCGTCATCACCGATGAAAAAGATACGTACAAAATTTCGGCGTTTTAATCGGAACTTCACAAAGCAAACTATTGTTTTCTAACCGACCTTTTTCTAAATATATTTGGTTGCCATCCCCAGTGTAGGGAACCGAGCCGTAAAAATACGGTAATAAAGAGTGCGCCTAAAATACACCAAACATAAGGTACTTCTAATAGAAACAGTGTGGCATAAGTTAAGCCACCAGATAGACACGCGGTGGAGTAGAGCTCTTCGCGCATGACAAGGGGGACTTCACGGCATATTACATCGCGCATTAGACCACCAAAGATGCCCGTGGTCATGCCCATAGTAATAGCCACAATCATCGTAGTGCCTTCGATTAAGGATTTTTCAATGCCAACAATATTAAAAATTGCCATGCCCAAAGCATCGACCAGCAACATGTAATAGTTTGATACGTGAGGTAAATGACGAATAAATATTACGGCGATAAATATGGCGCTGTATGTTGCGTATAAGTAATCCGGTTCGGCTATCCAAAATACTGGCTGGTTTAACAATACGTCGCGCAGTGTGCCACCGCCGAGCGCTGTTACTGACGCGACAACCACAACACCAAACCTCCTATGTTTTTTTCATGGCCCATTAGAGTACCTGAGATGGCAAAAAACGCTACCCCGATCAAATTTAACAAATGAAAATAGTCAGATGCCATTGTGGTCTCCATACCATTACCAAAAAAGTAGCCTATTAGGATAGCGTACTGATGATTTATTTAGCCTGAACATAGGTATTGTGCATGATTAAGTTTTAAAACAGTGCTTGCAGCGCTCTTATATTCTCAGTACAAGAATGCAAATAAGCGCTGATACAGCTAAATTCGGCACTATAAATTGACTTAAAGCGCAAATAAATTGAACGCATTAAATGGTTGTTCGTCCATAAATCATTGCTATTAGCTGTTGTTATAGTTATAACTGATGTTGGTTGTTTCAGAAGTTTCTGAAAGTAAAAAGGAGGTTGCCGAGTGTTTTGCACTCAAATTACCAGGATAATACCCATCTAATGCGCGTGTTTTGCGCCTCTCTAATTGGAGAAGTAAGTGAATAAACATGTTTTTGCTGCTGCCGCCCTCAGCTCTGTTATGGGCTTTACGCTTCCAGCGTTTGCTGATGTTCCAAACCCGATTGATACTCCATATTCCGGCACTATAAAAATAGCGGTTGATGCCACAGATCTAGCTCATCGTATTTTTAAAATAAACGAAACTATCCCTGTTAGTGCTGGTGAAATGACTTTGCTTTATCCACAATGGATACCTGGACATCACTCACCAGTTGGACCAATAAGTCATTTGGCTGGATTGAAAATGTCAGCAAAAGGTAAAGTGATCGAATGGCAACGAGATCCTGGCAATGTATATGCTTTTAATCTTAAGGTTCCTAAAGGTGTACGTGAGTTGCATGTTGAATATCAATTCTTGTCACCACAAAGTTCAGCGCAAGGGCGCGTTATGATGACGCCAGAAATGCTCAATTTACAATGGGATACAGTAGCGCTTTACCCTGCTGGGCACTATAGCCGTAAAATTAAATTTCAACCGAGTGTAACGTTACCAAAAGGGTGGCAGTTTGCTACTGCACTTGAAAAATCTTCGCAAAAAGGCAATACAGTTACCTTTGAGGGAATTGATTTTGAAAACCTTGTAGACTCGCCAATGTTTGCCGGTAGCCACTATAAGCGTGTTGATTTAAACCCAAATGCAGATACTCCGGTGTTCTTAAATGTCTTTGCCGATAAAGAAAAAGATCTTGAGATCAGTGCTGAAGGGTTAACAGCACACCGTGAGCTTATTCAACAAATGTATGCGCTTTATGGTGCACATCACTTTGATCATTATGACTTTTTACTTGCCCTGACAGATAAGTTAGGCGGTATCGGCATGGAACATCATCGCTCAAGTGAAAATAGCGCGAAAGAAAATTATTTTACTGACTGGGATAAGTCATGGGTCGGTCGCGATTTATTAGCACACGAATTTAATCATTCATGGAATGGTAAATATCGTCGCCCTGACGCATTATGGACACCGACCTATAACCAAGTTAAAGAAGCTAATGGTTTATGGGTATATGAAGGGCAAACACAGTTTTGGGGGCAAGTCATTGCGGCTCGTTCTGGACTTTGGAGCCAAGAAAATGCGATGGATATGCTAGCTCGTTTAGGTGCAACCTACGACCAAGGCCGACCTGGCATGGCATGGCGTAATATTTTAGATACAACCAACGATCCAACTATCGCTCAGCGTTCATCTTTGCCTTATCGTAGTTATCAAATGAGCGAAGACTATTACTCTGGTGGAGAATTAATTTGGTTTGCGGTTGATGCAAAATTACGTGAATTGAGTAACAACAGTCATTCATTAGATGATTTTGCCCAGAACTTTTTTGGCGTAAACCCGGGTGATTGGAATGTGTTGACCTATAAATTTGATGATGTGATTAACACGCTTAATGGTATTGAAAAGTATCAATGGGATGACTTTATTAATTCGCGTTTAAAAGGCCATGTTAACTTATCTAAATCACTGGAAGACCAAGGTTGGAAATTGACCTATAACGATAAAGCCTCTGATGGCATTAAAGCAATTGAAAGCCGCTATAAATCGACTGATTTACTTTATTCTCTGGGCTTCTCGGTAAATAAAGAAGGCAAAATGCGTGACGTATTATGGGATAGCCCTGCATTTAATGCGGGTCTTGCGCCAAGTATGCAAATTGTTGCCGTTAATAATACTCAGTTTAGTGCTGATGCACTCAAAGATGCAGTGACGGATGCTAAAGGCTCAAAAGCGCCAATTAAGCTCTTGGTGAAAAACTTTGATCAGTACAGTGAAATTCAGATCGATTATCATGATGGCCTTAAATATCCTCACCTTGAACGTATTGAAGGTAAGCCTGACTATTTATCACAACTACTAACCGCACGATAAAATAAATCCGCGTAGGTTTATCAATACTTTTAAATATACCCACAGAGTGTGGGTATATTTATTTCATGCCAACCGATTATGATTTTGCATGTACGTTGAAGTTATGGTTATTTTTTCATTGCAAAGTAATCCACAACTAACTGCGTCATAGCATTCACGCCTAATTGCAGTGCTTGCTCGTCAGCGAAAAACTGTGGTGAATGATTACTTGCTGCCGTTTTTGCATCTTGACCTTGTGGGGTAACACCTAAAAAGAAAAACAATCCAGGAGTTTCTAAAGCGTAATAGCTGAAATCTTCAGCGCCGGTGATCAAATCAGTGGTAATGATATTCTCAGCCCCAGCAACTTTAGTTAGTGTTGGCGTCATTTTTTGCGTGAGTTTTACATCGTTTACGGTGACAGGGTAGCCGTGGTCGATATGTACATCAGCTTTAGCACCACCGGATTCAGCGACCATTTCAGCTGTTTTCACTAAACGTTTTTTGATATCAGCGCGCATTGCTTGGTCAAAGGTGCGAATCGTGCCAATTAACTCGACACTATCGGGAATGATATTGGAACGTACGCCGCCATTAATAGCACCAAACGAAATAACTGACGGCGCTTTAGTAACATCAACTTGGCGAGATGAAATTGTTTGTGTGGCCATAATTATTTGTGATGATGCCACAATCGGATCAACACCATTCCATGGTCGTGAACCATGAGTTTGGCGGCCTTGTACATTGATTGTAAATGAATCTTCACTGGCCATAAGCGGACCTTCACGGAAGCCAATTTGGCCTGTGTTTAATGAACTGGTTACATGTAAACCAAACACGGCATCAGGTTTTTCTTTAAATAAGCCTTCTTTTAGCATGAGTTCAGCACCGCCTTCTTCACCTTCTGGGGCACCTTCTTCAGCTGGTTGAAAGACAAATAATACATCACCCGCTAAGTCATCTTGAATTTTAGCCAAAGATTCAGCTACAGCCATTAGAATAGCGACATGGTTATCATGGCCGCAGGCGTGCATAACACCTACTTCATTACCACGGTAGGTTGAGGTCTGAGTTGAAGCAAACGGTAAATCAACTTGCTCAGTGACAGGCAAGGCGTCCATATCGGCACGCAGTGCCACCAAAGAGCCTTTTTTACCACCTTTGAGTTTAGCAACTACACCAGTATGGGCTATCCCAGTTTGTACTTCGAGCCCCAGTGCTTTTAAATGTTTAGTAATGTATTTAGCCGTTTCAAATTCGCGGTTACTAAGCTCTGGGTATTGGTGAAGATGGCGTCGCCAAGTGATCACTTTTTCACTTACACTGTGGTTAGCTTTTTTTAGATTCTTGTTGATCTGTTGATCAGGAGCTGCTGCAAAACTTGGTGCAGATAACGTACTTAGCAATAACCCGCTGTAAATAACTTTGTGTAACATAGTGATCCCTTTTATTATTTGATTATTAAAACTAATGTAGAGTAAACCGATATGAATGAACAGGACCGTGCGATAATTAACCAAGGAAATTGGTTTAGTAGCCGCTCGGAAGAATTTCAACACCAGCTATTGTTACATGCAAAAGTAATTAAACTCGATGCGGGTGAAGCATTATTTTTAAGAGGAGATGAAAATGCGGGTTTATACGCTGTTGTTAATGGAGTTATGCGAGTCAGTGGAGTAAATGGAGAAGGTAAAGAAGCGGTACTGAGTTTTATAGATCCCGCTATTTGGTTTGGTGAAGTTGCTTTATTTGATGGTGGTTTGCGTACCCACGATGTTTATGCACAAACACCCGCTCGATTGCTACATGTACCGCATCGGGCACTGATACAATTATTAACAATCACGCCTGTTTATTGGCATGATTTTGGTGTTTTACTTTCACAAAAAATGCGGCTGCTGTTCACTTCATTAGAAGATCATGCTTTATTAACTGCACAGCAGAAAGTCTGTAAACGGCTGGTTATGATGGCAACCATGTCGCTGCCCAGTAATACCGCTACTATTATGTTATCGCAGCAACAACTCGCAGATATGACCTATTTAACTCGTCAAACTATTAATCAAATCTTGCAGTTATTAAGTGCAAAAAAGCTTATTTCCCTGCATTACCAGCGTATAGAAATTCTTGATAAACAACAGCTGGCTTTACTTGTACATTAGCTGCGTTATTATTTTTACCTGATATGGGTTCATTGGCCTTAAATTTGCTTTATAAAATAAAACTATCAATGGATTTGAAGCAATGATCTCACTAACATTTAATAACTATTACCGTACAGAACCTTATAACCTCCTGTGCAAGCGAAAAGCATAAGCCGTTCTAAAGCGGCAACCGAATTGCCAGAAACGGCAAAAAATAGCCAAGTTGATACTGTTAGTAGCCTTAAAAACCCTTCATATGGAAAGACTTTTTAGAAAAAGCAAATGAAGCGCTTATTTATCAACGATTAGGTGTTGATAAAGATAAAATAGCTGAACTTAAGGCCGCGATTGAAAAGCTGACAGAAAAAATACAACAGCAGGGGGGAATGACGAATTAGCAAAACAAATGGAATCGTTACAAAAAATGCTTGGACAAGAATATCAAAAAGGCCGTGAGTTACAATCTAAAACTCCAGATCACGATAAAGGTAAAATCATAAGCGCATTTGTATAAGTGGATTTTACAAATGTCGGGTAGAAGACATTCTCGCGTTGTGTTAACTGCTAAAGTAAATAATAAGATAATTATATAAAGTAGAGAAAATGAAAACACTGCAACAACAACTGGGCAATTATGGCTTATATCACCGTTCAAAACGCAATGTACTCACACACTTTTTTGGTATTCCACTCATTGTATACGCTGTATTGTGTTTATTAGCGCGTATTTATTTACCGGTTGCTGATCATGTTATCAATGGCGCTCATGTTTTTGTGTTAGCTACTGTGATTTATTATTTACTGCTTAATGTCTCACTAGGTTTGATAATGGCTGTTATTTTAGTAGTAATGAGTATAGCGGCTGCGCCAATAGCTTCACTTAGTTTTACTAGCTGGTTAGCTGTTAGTATAGGTGTTTTTATTTTTGGCTGGGTTTTACAGTTTATTGGGCATTATTTTGAAGGTAAAAAACCAGCTTTTGTTGATGACTTAATCGGGCTTATCATTGGGCCATTATTTGTGCTTGTTGAGGCGCTTTTTTTACTCGGACTATATAAACAACTTGAGCAACAGATCACAGACATTGCGGGTCCTACAAAGCCTTAATAATAATCATAGGTAGAGCATGAACTTTAATAATAAAACGGTGTGGATCACCGGGGCATCATCAGGTATTGGTAAAGAGTTAGCGATACAGTTAGCACACTTAGGCGCTAATATTATTTTATCAGCCAGAAGTGCAGATAAACTAAATCAACTTTGTAGCGAGTTACCGGCTGGACAACACAAAGTAATACCTCTTGATTTATCACAACCTGAGCAGGTACTTGAGTATGTTACAAATAGTATGGCTACGATTGGTAACGTTGATATTTTAATTAATAATGGTGGCGTGTCGCAGCGTAGTTTGTTTTTAGAAAATGACTTTATTGTGTATCGTCAACTTATGGAAGTTAACTATTTTGGTTTGATTGCGCTAACTAAAGCGGTATTACCGAGTATGGTTAAAAATGGCGGCGGCTGTGTAGTATCAATCAGCAGTGTCGCAGGTAAAGTTGGCTCTAAGTTCAGAACCGGTTACTCAGGCTCTAAATATGCAGTCGTTGGTTTTATGGATTGTTTGCGAGCTGAAGTGGCCAATAAAAACATTCATTGTTTGACTATCTGCCCAGGCTCTATAAAAACGGCTATTGCTCATAATTCACTTAATGAATATGGTATTGCGCAAAATAAGGCTGAATACTCCATTGAAAATGGTATGGATGTAACGGCTGCTGTGAAGCAAATGGTCAGTGCAATAGCTAGACGTAAAGATGAAGTGGTGGTTGGCGAGGGGATCAGTGGCTGGGCTCCGACTATAAAACGTTTCTTTCCTAGTTTTTTTAATCGTATGACAGCGAAAAAGAATTATCGTTAAACAAACGATGAATAATACCGTGCTGGTATGCATTAACAACGGATTTATAGTTTATAAATTAGCTATAAATTGATTTTTCTGCTGTATTAGTAAACAGTTGTGCGTAGAACGATGGGTTAGAGTGTAGAAAAAACAGGCGATCGTTTATGCTCTCGCTGGAATTGGTCTTTTATACTTGCACCGATAATTATATGCCCTTAAAGTAACTAAAATTATGTAAACGAGTGATGAATACTGTGGAACAAAAACAACTTAAAGAATTAACACCAGAAGAACAAGAACAAGCAAAGCAGCAAAGTATTGCATGGCAACGTGAGTGTTTTCAAAATGCACAAAAGCATTTAGCAGAGAAGGGCGTAATGCCAAAAACTTTGCTAGAAAAAGAAAGCCGCTTTATCGCTCCGTTATGTGCCCTATGGAAGTTTAAAGGCCAAGACGGTAAAAGTTATTGGGTTATCACCGGTCGCTTACCAACTGATCATGCGTTAGCATCAGTTGCCGAAAATGCGCGTGATGCGCTGCGATATTTTTCTCTGCAATGGCAGTTAAAAGCAGATCAAATTATGCAAACCGGTGGACACGATAAAACTAAAGTTGATTTTGCAAACCTACTAATTAATCGTGCGCATGGTATTTATGAAATGTACGAAAAAGAAGAGCTGTGGGCAAACGAAGTTAATTGACCTGAAAGCTTATTTATAATTTTAACTTAAAGATTTTAATATAAAAACAGCTTTAAAAATTAAAAAAGCGAACGTGTTATGTGGAGTTACACATTAATATGTTCGCTTTTTTAATGCCCATTGCGTTAAATTGGTGGTTTTTAACTCGCTAGGATGGCCATTTTTAATAAATTTTTATCAATGCACCAGTGTAAATGGTTTCGTATTGAATTTATTAATGGGGCATTGCATACGAAGCCGTGGAATACCTGCTTCCATAAACACACAACCTTGTTGTTCAAAGCCATTACGTTTAAATCGTTCTACCTCATTTAAAATACAATTAATGCTGACGCAATCACAACCCTGCTGTTGTGCAAGCTCAACAATATAATTCAGCAATGAACGATAGACGGAGCGATTACGGTGCTCTGGCAGCACCGCAATACGGCCAATAAGGCCATCGCTACATAATCGGCCTGTTGCAACTGGGCCTTGGCTGTCATCTGTTACCAGTATATGATGAGCATATCTATCAAGATTATCAAACTCGATATGTTTGGGAATATGTAGTTCACATACAAATACCCGCTCTCTGATCTGTTGTAGTAACTCCTTGCCTATATCCCATTCTACCTTGTTGATATGATAGCCCATACAAACACACTCCTAGCAAAACCAAATCCCCTCATTAATTAGTGTAGTAAAGGTTTGTATAAAAACTAAACTATTTTTTGAACTATTTAGTTGCTCTGCTGTCACCATAGTATGGTCAGTGAGTAATTTAACCGCAGTTAAGTCACTAACAGGGAGTGGGTAGTTTTCACCATTTACGCTCAGAAGTATTTCATTTTCAAAAACTTGATACAATGCACGGGTGCCACCGAGGCGCTCAAAAATCACATCATCATCATTCAATAGCTCAGCTATTTGTTCACTATTAAATAAATCTTCTGGCGGCATTAAATCCATTTCATGCTTAGGTTGACTAAGTGTATTACCTAACCAAGATTTAAGTAATGCGTCGTCATTTAGGGCCGCTTGCATTAATAGTTTAATGTTTTCGACTTCGCAAGCTTGGATCTCACCTTTAGAATCGCGCAGTGTTATTGCAGGGTCTTGATAACGGCTATTTCCCGCTTCTTTATCAATAATGTGATCAGCAAAGTTTGATAATAGATCGCGTTGATTTGGTGCACGAAATCCGATCGAGTAGTTTAATGCGTTTTCTACAGCATAACCTTCATGTGGGCAGCCCGGCGGGATGTATAAAATATCGCCTGGTTCTAGGATGCAATCAATCACGGCTGGAAATTGTTCAACTTGTAATAAACTTTTATTTTGTGCAAATTGTTTTAGTTTATTATCTGGCATACCGACACGCCAATGACGCTTGCCTTCACCTTGAATAATAAATACGTCATATTGATCTAAATGCGGACCGACTCCACCCCCAGGCGTTGAAAAGCTGATCATTAGGTCATCAATACGCCAATTAGGAATAAACCGAAATGGTTCCAGCAGCTGCGCAGCATTAGGATGCCAATGATCGACTGCTTGTACGAGTAGGGTAGAATGTTGCTCGGTTAGTAATTCAAAATCTTCAAATGGGCCATGATGCGCTTGCCAGTCATTATCATGATTAGTGATAATACGCGATTCAATGCTCTCTTCCATGGCAAGACCGGCAAGCTCATTAGCATCAAGCGGGTCGGCAAAGTCTGTAAACCCTTGCTTGATCAAGAGCGGTTTTTTTTGCCAAAACTGTGTTAGAAAGTCTTGCTCGGATAAGTCGTTAATCGTTAATTGATACATGCTGCGCCCATTAAAATGAAAAAAGCGAAAGGCAAGAGCCTTTCGCTTTATAGTGTATATAAAATAAGTTGTCGCAGAAAGCTTAAACTAGGTTGTCGATAAACTCGACAGCACGACCAATATAGTTAGCCGGTGTTAGTTTTTTCATTTCTACTTTTGCTTCTTCCGGTAACTCTAAACCATCGATGAAGTCAGCCATGATCTCTTGATTTACACGTTTACCACGGGTTAAATCTTTTAGCTTTTCGTATGGTTTTTCGATGCCGTATTTACGCATTACCGTCTGAATTGGCTCTGCTAGCAGTTCCCAGTTCTGATCCAACTCGTCAAGTAATCGTTGCTCGTTTACTTCTAACTTGCTTACACCTTTTAGGGTTGACTGGTATGCAATTAGCGCATAACCCATACCAACACCTAAGTTACGCAGTACTGTTGAGTCAGTAAGGTCACGTTGCCAGCGAGATACCGGCAGCTTTTGCGCTAGATGAGCGAAAATAGCATTTGCTAGACCTAAGTTACCTTCTGAGTTTTCAAAATCAATCGGGTTAACTTTATGTGGCATAGTTGATGAACCAATTTCACCCGCAATGGTTTTTTGTTTAAAGTGATTTAGCGCTATATAGCCCCATGCATCACGGTCAAAATCTAATAAGATAGTGTTAAAGCGAGCAATCGCATCAAATAACTCGGCAATGTAGTCATGCGGTTCAATTTGCGTTGTAAATGGGTTGAATGTTAACCCTAGGCTAGTTACAAATTGCTCAGCATGATTGTGCCAATCGTAATCAGGGTAGGCACTGAGGTGAGCATTGTAGTTACCTACAGCACCGTTGATTTTACCTAGCATTTCAACTTGTGCAATTTGGTCACGTTGACGCTTTAAACGCATATATACGTTGGCAAATTCTTTGCCCATAGTTGAAGGTGTTGCAGGTTGACCGTGAGTACGTGTCATCATTGGTACTGCTTTGTACTCAATGGCTTTTTCTTTAATTGCATTAAGTAGTTGATCACAGTAAGGAAGTAATACTTCGTTACGTGCTTCAGTGAGCATTAAACCGTGAGACAGGTTATTGATGTCTTCTGATGTACATGCAAAGTGAATAAATTCATTAATTGCATGTAACTCGGCGTTGTCAGCTACTTTTTCTTTTAATAAGTATTCAACGGCTTTAACATCGTGGTTTGTAGTACGCTCGATATCTTTTACACGTTGCGCATCGGCTTCGCTGAAGTTATCAACAATCGCGTTAAGTAAAGCATTGGCTTCGTCGCTAAATGCCGGTACTTCTTTGATCGCATCAGCTGCTGCAAGGGCTTGTAACCAACGAACTTCGACTGTTACACGGTATTTTATCAAGCCAAATTCGCTGAAAATACTGCGTAGTTCAGTGGTTTTGCTGCCGTAGCGACCATCCACCGGAGAGATAGCTGTTAACGCTGAAAGCTCCATAATAACTCCTAAATTTTAGTTTTGAACGATAATTAAATATGGTTTTTAGCAATGGCGATAATTCTTCTTTTCGCAAAGAAAAAGTGACGGCGTTTACCGCCCATTTGTCGCCATAATACTGCACTGCGAATACCTGCTAATAATAATGCACGTATTTTGTGTTGTACTAATTGCTGTTTTAGTAAGTCAGGCTTGCCATAAACCTGAATTCGGTGCCCTAGGGGGCTAAGCACCTTTGAATAAATATCGGCAAGAGCCGTAATAACAGTGTCATCAGTAATAGCAAAGTGATCAAGACGTCGCTTGATATCATCAATGCTTTTACCAAGCTCTGCTAAGCTACTTGCTTTTGCGCTCAGTGCACGCTCAAGTTGCATTAAACCGCCAACGTATTTGACGATTTCAACATCTTTCTTTTCACCTGCACTGAGTTGATCAAGTAAGATTTTATAACCATCTCTTAGATTCTCAGTGCCTTGATACACATCACTGGGTGAATCAGGGGAGGTTTGTACAATACTGGTTAATAGTTTTTCTAATTCGTAATCGTTGCTACTGCCGTACTGCGCTATTTTTTGAACTTGTTTAGCAACTTGGCACATGGCTGCTAATGCCATGACTTGGTGTTCATTCATTATTTGATCACCGAATCAATAATACCGCCACCTAAACATATTTCGTTGACATAAAACACCGCAGATTGTCCTGGGGTTACTGCTTTTTGTGGTTCATCAAATAATACTCGGGCAAAACCATCATCGCCAACGAGCAGCGTACAGTTTAGGTCTTCTTGACGATAGCGAGTTTTTACCGTGCAGCGGGTGGTACCTTTTGGCCCAACACGATCAACCCAGTGTAATTGGTTGGCATTTAGTCCATTGCTGTAAAGACGCGGATGGTCTTTACCTTGACCAACAATCAATACGTTGCGTTCTAAGTCTTTATCTACTACATACCATGGTTCGCCAGAGCCTTCTCTCATGCCACCAATTAGCAAACCTTTGCGTTGACCGAGAGTGTGATACATTAAGCCTTCGTGCTCACCAACGTTGTTACCGTCTGTGTCTTCAATAACACCCGGTTGTGCAGGTAAGAATTTTTGTAGGAAGTCTTTAAACTTACGCTCACCGATAAAGCAAATACCGGTACTGTCTTTTTTATCGTGGGTAATTAAGTCTTGCTCTTCAGCAATGCGACGCACTTCAGGTTTGGCAATATCACCAACTGGGAACAGCGTTTGTGCAATATGTTCATGACTTAATGTGTATAAAAAGTAGCTTTGGTCTTTGTTATCATCAAGACCACGACACATAACGTATTTATCATCGCGTAATTCACGGCGTACATAATGGCCCGTGGCTATAAAATCAGCGCCAAGCGCCGTTGCTGCAAATTCTAAAAAAGCTTTGAATTTGATTTCTTTATTACACATGATGTCAGGATTTGGCGTACGGCCTGCTTTATATTCAGCAAGAAAGTACTCAAATACGTTATCCCAATATTCTGCGGCAAAATTAACTGTGTGTAGTTCAATCCCCAGCTTGTCACAGACTGCTTGCGCGTCTTTTAAATCGTCGGCAGCAGCGCAATATTCATCATTATCATCTTCTTCCCAGTTTTTCATAAACAGGCCTTCAACTTGATAGCCTTGTTGTTTTAATAAATAAGCTGATACAGAAGAATCAACACCGCCGGACATGCCAACGATGACTTTAATGTGACTATTTTCGCTCATGGATAATTTCGCTTATACAGGTTGCTGTCATTTAAACTACTAGCGCATATGCGTATTACAGAGCTAAAAGGAGACACTCTGACAAATTACGCAGGCTATGAAAGGCCGCGATTATAGCAGTATACCCAAACCACCTCAAGGTGCAGAATTCAGCGTTTCACAGGGGCTTAATATCAAGGCGTTACTTTGCAACAATGGCAGTCCCTTTTAAGAAGTAACAACGCTGAGAGTAAGTGCCTGTGAAACTCCCAACAGGTTGGTTTAAAGCGATTTATACTGCGTTATTGATTTTAACAATAGAACCACTATTCCTTGCAAGCAATGCCTTGCCTAAATCGCTTTTAATTCCAACTGAAACTCGCATCTTGAGGTGGTTTGGGTATAAAGAGACGGCCAAGCCACCCAAAATATGAGTTTTGTAGGGAACAGTTTCATAGCCAAATTGGCAGGGAAGGTATGGTTTTTAAGTTGTATTAAAAACGATAAAAATTTTCGTAATGACACTTGGCTGGTTAAGTTTCAAAAAACAGCGCTTGGATTTTGAAACTTAACTAAGGCGTTATGGCTAGGTAAAAATTATTCTACACCAATAAACCCGCCGGTTTGGTGTGTCCACAACGCGGCATAAATACCATTTTGTGCCAGCAGTTCTTCATGGCTACCTAGCTCTACAATGCCGCCCTCATCAAGTACGATGAGCCGATCCATTTGTGCAATAGTGGATAGTCGATGCGCGATGGCAATGACGGTTTTACCGGTCATTAAATCATCAAGACTAGCTTGAATAGCCGCTTCAACTTCAGAATCGAGCGCGCTGGTGGCTTCATCTAAAATTAATATCGGGGCGTTTTTCAGCAGCACCCGAGCAATGGCGATACGTTGGCGTTGACCTCCAGAGAGTTTTACGCCGCGCTCACCCACTTGGGCTGCAAAACCTTTGTTGCCTTTGCTATCTTCAAGGTCATCAATAAACTCTAGCGCTTTGGCTTGTTTAGCCGCTTTCATCATTTCTTCATCGCTGGCATCTGGGCGGCCATAAAGGATATTTTCTTTGACTGTCCGATGCAGTAAAGAAGTATCTTGGGTAACCATCGCAATGTACTTACGCAGGCTTTCTTGACTCACTTTTGAGATATCTTGGCCGTCGATGTTGATACTACCGCTATCAATATCGTAAAAACGTAGCAACAAATTAACGAGTGTTGACTTACCAGCGCCAGAGCGACCAACAAGACCTATTTTCTCTCCGGCTTTGATGTTGAGATTTAAGCCATTGATAACAGCGCCGCGATTCGTTTCGTTTGCGGCCTTACCATAGTTAAAATGCACATTATTAAAGTCAATTGCACCTGTGGTTACACTTAATGTGCTGGCATCAGGCAGATCATCGACTTCAATTGGGTTTGATAACGTTTTCATACCATCAGCGACAGTGCCGATGTTTTCAAACAAGCCACTAATTTCCCACATGATCCACTGCGCCATGCCATTTAAACGCAGTGCTAAGCTTACCGCAATTGCAATTGCGCCGGCACTAATGGCACTCAGAGTCCATAAATACAAAGATAATGCCGCAACACTAAATACTAAGAAGTAGTTAAGCGTTTGAATGGCAAAATTTAAACTGGTAACTAAGCGCATTTGCTTATACACAGGTTGTAAAAATACATCCATGCTGTCTTTTGCGTACTGCTCTTCACGTTGGGTATATGAGAACAATTTAATAGTCGAAATATTCGTATAACTGTCAACTATTCGGCCGGTCATCTCAGAGCGAGCGTCTGCTTGCGAGCTAGCCACTTTTTTGAGCTTAGGTACATAGTACATTTGGATCAAAATATACAGAGCTAACCATACAAGCAAAGGAAGCATTAAGCGCCAATCGGCTTCGGCTACTAAAAACACCATAGCGCCAAAATAAACCACTATGTACATTAATACATCAAGTAGTTTCATCACGGTTTCACGCACCGCGAGGGATGTTTGCATTACTTTGGTGGCGATGCGCCCTGCAAATTCATTTTGGTAAAAGCTCACACTTTGGCGAAGCAAGTAGCGATGTGCTAACCAACGAATTGACATCGGGTAATTACCTAACAAGGCTTGGTGCAATATCGCAGAATGAAAAAACACCACGATAGGTAGGACAACAAGTAGCACTATCGCCATTTTTATGAGTTCAGATTTTTGCTCAACAAATAATGTTTCAGGGGTGTAGATACTTAGCCAATCAACAAGCTGGCCCATATAGCTAAACAGTGATACTTCTAAAATCGCGAGCAATGCAGCGCTTAGCGACATAAAAAATAGCGAGACTTCCATACCTTTAGTGTAGTGACGACAAAATGCAAATAGCGTCGCAGGAGGCTGGGTTGGCTTTTGTTCGGGAAACGGCTTGATCATCCGCTCAAATAATCGATACATTTTAATATCTTGAATAGCAAAAATGGCGTTAACTATATCACTGAAAAGCGACAAAAACAGGTTTGCATAATGATCTTTTTGCTTGTTTGTCGGTTATTACAAAACAACAGTGACTACCATTTTATTTTGCCAATCAGCATATCTTTAAACATCACCCAGTCTGCCCATAAGCTATAAAACGGGTATTTGAACGTAGCAGGGCGGTTTTTCTCAAAGAAGAAATGACCAACCCAGGCAAAACCATAACCAATAATGGGTAGCAACCACAACAGCATAAATTGTTGGCTATACAGCACATACAAAACGATAATAAGCACCAAAGAGCTACCAAAAAAATGTAACCGTTTGCAGGTAATATTTTTATGTTCTTGTAAGTAGTATGGGTAAAACTTTTTAAAGCTAGTAAATTCTGGTGTACTTTTCATATCACATATCTTGTTAATGCTAGCTATTACTTGAAAAAAGGCGTTGGTGTGTTTTAAACGCATACTCGTCAGTCATGCCACTTAAATAATCACAAATTACTCTGTGTGTATTACCATTTTGTTGTTGTGCTAGGCGAAACACATTTGCTGTGGTTTCAGGTAAAAGTCGTAATGGTTCGCAGGCAAATGCTTCAAATAATTCAATAATTAACTTTTGTCCTTTAAACTCAATTTGCTGCATATGCGAAGCACGAATGAGTCGTTGATAAATAAATGACTTTAAAGTCTCAAGTAAATGCTGATAACAGTGGGGTAGTTCAACGGTGTAATTTAAAATTGGATTTTCAAACTCAAGTTCTGTGTGCACAATGGATGATTGAGTAATAAATAAGTTTACTAATTCCCCAATCACATCTTTACGTTGTGCTTCGCTACCTAAAAATAGCCGCTCGGTTAAGTTACTGTCGCCAAGCCACTCACATTGCACAAGCTCAAGTGCGGGTAAGGCATGATTTTGCCACTCTTTTAGGGTGATTTGCTCTGTTGCAATTGCGTCTTCAAGGTCATGTACGGCATAAGCAATATCGTCGGCAAGTTCCATAATTGCTGCATCAAGGGATTTAAAACTGGTTTTAGATCTAAACTGATCGACGGCCTTAAAATCGCCTAAGCGTTGTTTATCAGCGTCAGATAAAGGCGCTACAATCCAGTCAAAGGTCGCTTTATCATCCTTGTATAAACCTTTTGCTGGACGCCAGTCGTCAGCTTTTATAAATGCACGTTGCGGATCATGATGTGGGATGGTGTGCCATAAGTCATCAATAAAAGCCGGGTATTTTATAAAGCCAAGCAAAGTACGGCGCGTTAAGTTCATACCATGACCATCACTGTATGGTTCGAGTCTTGAAACAATGCGCAGTGTTTGTGCATTGCCTTCAAAACCACCATGTTCACGCATCATGTAGTTAAGGGCAATTTCACCGCCATGGCCATAAGGAGGATGGCCTATATCATGCGCCAAACAAAGCGTCTCAAGCAAACTAGGGTCGGGAAAATGTGTGAAGTCAGGGTGTTGTTTCTCTAAATGACGAAGTAAACCACTGCCAATTTGCGATACCTCTAAAGAATGAGTTAATCGTGTACGATGAAAATCATTTAGGCCAATTCCCATTATCTGAGTTTTAGCTTGCAAACGTCTAAATGCAGCTGCATGGATTATCCGGGAGCGGTCTACTTGCCACGCTGAGCGATTGTCATTAGGGCGAAACTTGTTTTGATTTATTATGCGGCTTTGCCAGTCTAATTCCATTAATGAGTATCCGGTAACTTTTTTAGCGTTTCTATGCGCTTAATTGTAGCTGATTTTTTTAGATTATAAATCCTTCCAATGGGTATATTCGCCTTTATTGAAGGGCTTAGGTATAATGAATGGTCAGATGCGTGTGGATATACCATGCATAAATGTTAGTTTCTTTGAGAGAATACATGCTTAAGTATCTTTTTCGTTTAATCGTTAGCCTATTTTTTATTTGGGCATTGAGTTACCCATTTATAGAAAAATCGGATCCAGTTATTGAGGACGAAACAACCTCAATCAAGCCACCAGTCAAAAAGAAAGAAAAGCCATTACATAATGTTAAACTTCCTGACTTTGATGGTTTTAGTGATGTTAAAGAAAAAAAACATGCTTTTTTTAACTTTATTCGGCCGCATGTTGAGGCTGAAAATAAAAAAATTCTGCAGCAGCGGGCAACGTTGGAGATTGCATTGATGATGATGCAATACGATGAACCATTAAGTCGCACGCAAACCAAGCAAGTTAAAACGATTTTAAATAGCTATAAATTACCAGAAACGATTGATAGTTTGTCTTTGCGTAAGGCATTAAACCGAGTTGATATTATTCCTAAAGAGTTAGCGCTGATGCAAGCGGCCAACGAATCAGCATGGGGAACGTCTCGATTTGCTCGAATAGGTTTAAACTTTTTTGGTCAGTGGTGTTATAGCAAGGGCTGCGGTATGGTGCCTAATCGTCGTAATACCGGTGCAGATCATGAGGTGGCGGCATTTAAATCTGTGCGCGCAGCCGTGACTTCTTATTTTAAGAATATTAATACTCATGCTGCCTATAAACATTTACGTAGTATCCGCGCCGATTTACGTTTACAAGAAAAGCCAATTTCAGCGACTAAACTAAGCTACGGATTAACCTCATACTCTGAGCGTGGTGAGGCGTATATCGAAGAATTAAATCAAATGATCAACCAAAATAGAGCCTACTTTGATGAATAACCCAGTACGTAGTATCAGTCATATTATGGCAGCTGCCGCTGTACTAATAGCAACATTTACTGTGCAAGCAAAAGAGTTTGTGGTCTCCTATGATGGCTTTTATGATCGTTTAAAAGTCGTCAATAAAGGTGATTTTCAATTTGCTCAGGTCAATTTTTATATCACCGACATTGCTAGTAATGATGAATGTTTAATTAAAACCGGGCGCATTATTACTGAGCGAGAGGAGTTTCCACTTAATTACACTGAGCATGCTCAGCTTTTACTTCCTTTTGATAAACAACTTGATACAAATAAAGCTGTGGTGGTTATCGAGCCTCAGAACGAAAATCACGATTGCCAGTTAAAACTGCAAATTGAAGCGCGTGAGTTTAATAATAGTAATTTGAATAAACACCAGTTGTATCAGCTTAATAATGAATTTGATGAATTATTATCGGATCTGTCGGGTTTTTTTGTTAGCAAACTGATGAGCTTTTTATTGCCTGAACAACAAGGTGTAGTGCTGACTTTTGCAGATCCAGTCACTATTGCCGATCCTGCTTTTGATTGCCAAGGGGCAATTTGTCATGTCAGAGTTACTGAGCAGTGGGAAGACGATAAAACAGCATTTGCTGTGTCGGTGCCATTACTAAAAGTAACGCCATGGATAGCTAAGTAGTAAAAAACAGTTCAGCAAGCGTTGTTAACAACAGCGCTTGATTTATGTTATTACTAATCAAGAGTAATCAAGAGTAATTAAAAAATATCCTTCCATATTTACTAATCAATGCCTATGAATAACCATGTTTTTAGGCAATTGAGTTACATGCAGCCCAAAGCACGTTAAAATACAGTCATTATAGATTTAAAATAATTCCTTAGATATGAATAAAACCCATGTGATTGAATGCCTGCGTTTTGCTTTAGAAGGGCAACTTACTACCGCGCAGGCTGCTGCAAAGACAGCCCATGACACCGCCACTCATGAAGAAAATATTGCTGAAAATAAATACGATACATTAGGCCTAGAAGCTGCCTATTTGGCACAAGGGCAAGCACAGCGTGTGAATGACTGCCATTTGAGTATTATCGAGTTTGAAAAGGCATTTAAAATCGCTGTATCAAGTAAAGTTACCATTGGTTCGCTGGTCTGTATCTGCGATGAAGACGAAAATCTAAAATGGTATTTTTTAGGACCACTTTCTGGTGGTTTAAGCATTAAAATAAAAGACACCATAGTGTATGTTCTCACACCACTGTCACCATTAGGTCAATTACTGATGGATAAGCAACAAGGTGATGAGTTTAGTTTTACAATAGCAAATAAATCCACGTTATTAGAAATTGTTTCAATAAGTTAGTGGTGCTGAAAGGAGCTTTAACCAGCTTTATTAGACCTTACTGTGGTTGATTAAATTTACTTATCTTAACGCTAAAAATTACTCGTTGGTAAGGTAGCGAAAAACCCTTTATAAATCACCTGTAGATTAAGCAGTAGCTGAATCTAAAGCACCCATCCTGTTAAGTACACCAGTAGCACAACAATGACTTAGCAGTATGGGTGTTTCTATTTACATTCACTCTTATATTTGTATTTTGACTTATTTTAGGAAAAGTCGTGTTTAAAACCTTGATTGTGGTTGATAACAACGAGCAGGCACTTGCTCATTCATTCGAAAACGTAATTACCTTCAACACTTACTTACGAGATTACCCAAAGCATAATGAGCCAAAAACGCGCATTATTAATCTATGCGACTCAAGCCAATACTTGAGTAAAGGCTATTATTGCTCATTACTTGCTGAGGCACGTAAACATCAGGTATTACCAAGTGTAAAAACGATTAATGCGCTACGTTGTGGCCAAACTTTAATGCTTAATGTTGGTCATCTTGATGATGCCTTATATTTTGGGCACGCAGTAAATGAATTACAAAACAAAGCGGCAAAAATGGTATTTAAACAATACCCAGCGCCTATTTTATTTGTAGATGAAGCTGGGTTGTTACAGCAAGGTTCATTGGCGTCGCTTAATGCTCAGCAGCATCAAGACTTTGTTGCTAAATTAACTGAGTTTACGCAAACACAGTGGCGTATAAGTAGTACGCAAAAACGTTACCGCTGGGATATGGCTATTTTAGTTGATCACAATGAAAAAGTACCACCAAGCGATAAAGATGCAATAGCCCGTTTTATCAAAGCGGCAGCTAAACATGGTATCTATGCTCAAGCGCTAAGCTTTGACGAAATAGATAATATCGCTCAGTTTGATGCGCTATTTATTCGTCAAACAACTGCAATTGACCACCCAACTTATCGTCTGGCAAGTAAGGCGCAGAGCCTAGGATTAGTGGTGATTGATGATGCTGAGTCTATTTTACGCTGTTGTAATAAAGTGTATTTGCATGATGCGTTTAATTATCAAAAAGTACCGAGCTTAAAAACCGTAGTAGTAGCTGATCAAAGTGATGAAACCATCAGTCAGCTTGAAGAGGCATTTACTTATCCACTAGTGCTTAAAATGCCGGAAGGGTCGTTTTCAAAAGGTGTCTACAAAGTAACTGATCGCAATGAGCTGGCAGCAAAATTGGCTGAGCTATTTGAATTTAGCGCTTTAGTTCTAGCCCAAGAATATATGTACACAGAATACGATTGGCGAGTAGGGGTACTAAATGGTCGTGCTATCTATGCATGCCGTTATTTAATGGCTCGCAATCATTGGCAAATTTATAATCATGATGCAAAACGGTTTTTCTCTGGTGGTTTTGAAACACTGCCTACTTTTGAGTTGCCAAAAGCAGTTTTAGATGCGGCATTAAAAGCATGTAAAACTGTAGGCAAAGGGCTCTATGGTGTGGATGTTAAAGAACACCAAGGCCGTGCATATGTGCTTGAAGTAAACGATAACCCAAGTATTGACCATAAAGTAGAAGATGGTTACTTAGGTGATGAACTCTATATGATCATTATGGAAGAATTTAAACAACGCCTCGAAGCACGAGGCCGGAGTTAATGACCGAGCATAGTGTGGCAGTTCGCGCTGCCACAGATAGCGATTTAAAAGCGTTACTTGAGATAGAGCAGCAAAGTTTTAATCAAGATAGATTAAGTGCGCGTAGCTTGAAGCGCTGGATTGCAGCCAAACATGGTATTTTAATGGTTGCAGAGTTAGATCAACAGATACTCGGCTATGGCTTAGTGTGGTGTCATAAAGGCACTCGTTTAGCACGTTTATATTCGCTAGCAGTTGCACCAAATGCACAAGGCAAAGGCATTGCTCAGCAGCTTTTGAAAGCACTAGAAAGAGCAACGGCTGAACGCGGGCGGTTATTTATGCGTCTTGAAGTGGCGGTAAATAATAAAGCTGCAATCGCACTTTATGAAAAGCTTGGCTATCGGGTATTTGGGCAATACAGTGACTATTATGATGATCATAGTGATGCCTTGCGGATGCAAAAAAACATTCGTAAAACTAATGAGCTTGAGTTTTCGCGTGTAACGCCTTGGTATCAACAAACAACCGAATTTACTTGCGGGCCAGCGGCATTATTAATGGCAATGTCATCAATAAAAAAAGCGATTATTTCACAAGTGAATGAGCTTGATATTTGGCGTGAAGCAACCACTATTTTTATGACCTCTGGTCATGGTGGTTGTCATCCATTAGGACTTGCTTTAGCTGCCAATAAACGCGGTTTTACAGCCGATGTGATTATTAATACACGTGATACATTGTTTGTTGATGGCGTAAGAAGTGACAAGAAGAAAGCGATTTTACATACGGTTCATAATCAATTTGTGGTTGAGGCAATTAATCACAAACTAGATGTGAAGTATCAAGACTTAACCCTTGAGCACATAGAGCGCTGGTTAGCAGCCAAAATGGCCGTGGTGCTATTGATCAGTACGTATCGCTTTGATGGTAAAAAGTCACCGCATTGGGTGTGTGTAACGCATTTAGATGAGCATTGTCTATATGTTCATGACCCTTTTTGTGAAAGCGATAAACAGCTGGCGATTGATTGTCAACACGTACCCATCGCTAAGAGTGATTTTTTAAAAATGGCCAGTTTCGGTAGTTCTCGTTTGAGTACGGCACTGGCTATACACATGCAGTAATTTTAGGATTTTGAGTGACTTTTTTTGAATTAGTAGATATCGCCCCCTATTCGTGGTCGGCAATAGGCAGTGCTGCATTTTGTGGCGCTTTGATTGGTATGGAACGCCAGTTACGGGGCAAACCAGTAGGAATAAGAACCTCAGTACTGATTATATTAGGTACTTATTTGTTTTTAGCCACGGCGTTTATGCTCCATGGTGATGTGATTGACCACTCGCGCGTGGTTGGTCAAATTATTACTGGCATCGGCTTTTTAGGTGCTGGAGTTATGCTCGCTAAAGATGGTGCTGTGGTTGGGGTAACATCGGCGGCAACTATCTGGGTTTTGGCATCTATTGGTGTAGTGATTGCAACCGATAATTTATTGGCAGCTATTAAACTATCCATTTTAGTGGTGGGTATTTTATATGGTGTAGATGTCCTTGAAGCTAAGTTTAAAAGCTTAAGTAAAGGTGTACACGCTAAAGTTAAAAGTTATCACAAACGATACTATCGAAAAGAAATTAACGAGTCAGAACGTCACTAAGAGTGGCGTTTTTATGTTGATAAAGTAATGCTTTGATAGCTCAATGCATCTTCAATAGGAGCAGGGCGGCCAATAAAGTAACCTTGCACATTATCAACATTTAATTTTCTTAATGCGTTAAGCTCTGCTTGCGTTTCAATGCCTTCGGCAACAATCGTACAGTCTATTGCTTTAGCAAAGCCACACAGTGCCTTGGCCAGTAAAAACTTACGATTGTCTTTATTTATATTTTGAGTAAGGCTGATATCTAATTTAATAATGTCGGCTTCTAGTTCTAAAATATGTTGAAACGACGAAAAGCCAGCACCTACATCATCAATAGCCAAACGTAGCCCTTTTTTTCGCAGTGGCGCTAATGCAGCTCGCATTACTGTATAGTCTGATATTGGTGAATGTTCAGTTATTTCTAATACCAACCTTGAACAATCGGCTCCTTGCAGAGTATATTCAAGTGCACCCGAAAGTATATGGGATGGTGAACAATTAATGGCGATATAAGTGGTGTCATTAAATTGTGCAATATAGGCGAGGCTGTTTTTTATTGCCAGCATTTCCAGAGATTCCCCTAGGCCCACATCTGTTGCCTCTTTAAACCAGAGATCAGGTGTTTTATAAGGTTTGGTAAAAAAGCGTGACAGTGATTCAAAGCCCGCAATTTTATTACTAAATAGATTAAAAATAGGCTGAAAATAAATACTTATATTGTTGCTTGCAATAACCTCTTCAATTGCTAATTTGGTTTGGCCATGCAATGCAGTGTTATGCAGGTTTTTTTCAATTAATCCAGTTGCAATTTCAGAGATTATGTTTAAAAAAGACAAGTCCCGCTCGTTTAAGCTTTCATCATGATGCGATTTGTAACAACAAAATGTACCATATAATTTACCATTTGAAAGATTGATAGGCACACCAATATAAGCGCCTATGTTTAACTTGTCGGTTACTGGCATTATTTGAGTAATTGGATTTGTTTTTGAATTGGTAATAATAGGGCTAAGCTGTTTCTCACTGATTTTATGGCAATATGTTTCATTAATAGGATCGGAATTGCCCACTTTAACCGTTTTATTCGCTGATGGATTATCGACAACTTTGAAAACGCGCTCATCGTTAATAAACTCTGAAATAAAAGCAACATCCATATTTAAATGTTTGCGCACCAATCCCAGCAAATTTGTCAATTTAGCATCGATTGTTGAATTATCTTTTTGATCCAAAAGCACATCGCTAAAATTTGCCGTCATGGCGCCTCCATGTAATTTTTAGCACTTTTAATGCTATTACTATAATTTATATAGATATAAACGTCTAATTAGCGTTTGATTTTATTTGCTGCTTAGTTCGGTTTTCTCTATCTATGATCGAGGGACTAGCTCGTTTAAAGATTTACAGTCCAGCGCGATTAAATCGGTCGTTAATGGCCTAGAAAGTCCGGCACTTAGATAGTCCTTGTCGTACGCTTATCGTAATAATAAGAGTAAGCCTTATGCTTTTGTTATTTTAGCGTTTGAGTAGGTATAATATTTGGGGATGGTAAGATTTGTAAAAAATATGAATCTGACTACGCTAATAACCAGTGATTATTTATTTAGGTGTTGTTTAATGGAATCGAGTTGGCAAATAATACAGTGGAATGGGCCGAAAAGAATTGCATTACTGCTGTTTGCTTTCTTTTTTACAATACCGGTAGTGGCCAAACCAAGCTATCGTGTTGTGATATTAGTCGATGATAGTTATCCCCCATATTCTTACCTTAAAGACGGTGAGTTAGTGGGCTTATATGTTGATGTAGTTCGTCAAGCTGCCGATTTGATCAGTGAAAAATATATTATAGAGTTGCAACCAGTACCTTGGAAGCGCGGTGTTGACGCACTTAGACGAGGAGAGGACTTTGCCTTACTACCTCCTTATAAAAATGTGCAAGGGCGCAGTTTTATTTGGCCTTACTCAGAGCCGCTGCATGAAGAAGTAATACAAGCTTTTTGTAATCCAAACTCAAGCTTACTCAAGATTGAAAACACAGAATATCCATTAAAGCCGATTAATGTTGGTATCAATGCAGGGTATCTCTTATTCGATCAAGCATTGAACACTGCCCTCGAGCAAAACAAAATAAAAATATGGGAAAACAAAGATACATTATCAAATATTTTGAAGCTGGCTAAAAATAGAATCGACTGTTATATCAATGACAAGTGGGCCATCTTATCAGGTATTAAAGCACTTAAGCAAAGCCATCCATTTGTTGATTTGAGTCAACTTCAGCAAGACAGAATTATTTTCAAGCGAACTGCTCACATTGGTTATTTGAAAGCGCCATCAGAAAAATTTCCATTTAAGGATGACTTTATTAAAGAAATGGACGCAGCATTGAAGTTAGTATTTGAAAGGCGTACTCAAATCGACAGCGATGGTAAATGATGCGCGTTAAACGTCGATACTCATGTTTAACCCGCACTGTATATTTTGCTATCTAAAAGGTTTAACTGTTTAAAAATAACACCCCGCAACTTATTAACCAAATAACTTTCTTCTAACCACTTTTCGATACTCGCTAGGCGTTTGCGAGAGCACTTTCTTAAACACGCGGGTTAAATGACCTTGATCATTGTAACCCACCTCTAAAGCAACCTCCTGAATTGATAAGTTAGATGATGCAAGTAGCTCTTTGGCTGTTTGTACGCGTAATTGCTGCCAATATTCAATGGGGCTTTGGTTGGTCGCAATGCGAAAACGGCGGGTAAAAGAGCGGTAACTCAAACTAAATAGTTGAGCGACCTCTGTTAAACTTTGTTCTGTGGTTAAGTTGTTTTTTAACCAAAATTGAATTTGCGCGATGAGTTCATCTGGATGCCGATCAACGGCGCCTTCAAGGTAGCGCTGATCTTCGTAAGGTTTCCTAATTTCGTGAGAAAAGTTGCGCTCAACATGCTGAGCGGCGGCCTGTCCGTAGTATTGGCTAATAATATGCACGATCACATCTGCTAAGGCATTTAGACTTGCCACACTGTATAAGCGCTCAGATTGAGTGATAAAAAAATCAGGCTTGAGCAGTACTTGTGGGTAGTCGCGTTTAAATTGTTCTGCATAATGCCAATGAGTGGTAGCGGGGTGACCATTTAATAACTTAGCTTCAGCGACTAAGCAATTGCCAGTACCCACGCCAATGATTGAGCTACCCGTTTGCCAGCTGCTGGCAAGCCACTGAACTAACCCAGAGTTTGCTCTGACAACAGGGCGAGGATTGCGCCAAATACCGGGCACAATAATCAAGTCACTGTAAGGTGCTGTGCCGTAAGTGTGATCCGGTAATATTGCTAAGCCGCTGCGATTTTTGATAGGTTCGCTGTCCTCAGCGATTAAATTAATCGTTAATGGCCGAAAAATTTTGCTGTTTAGATGCCCCTTGGCGTACGCCTCACCGGCTCTGAGCATTTCAATTGGCAAGGTGACACTGGTGATCAATAAGTGCTGGTATACCAAAATACTTATTTGCAAAGGGCTAAGTACCAAGTTGTTGTCCATTTAATTGCTCCGACCAGTTTGATTTGGCCTCATAGGCTCATTATTTGGCTATTTAAGCACAATGTTGATAATTAAATCCATCTAAACTGCAAGCTTCTCCTATAACACGTTTTCTCAAGGTAAATTATGACAGCATTACCCGTTATTATCGGCATGGGTGGAATTAACGCCGCAGGCCGTACTTCTTTTCATCAAGGTTATCGTCGTATCGTGTTAAATAACTTAGATACTCAAGCCCGGCAAGAAACATTTTTAGGCCTCGCCACGTTAATGAATTTAGTGAGTCTTGTGAATGGGCAACTGCAAGATTTAAAAGGCAATACTGTTGAGCAAAGCGACATAGAAGCACGCTTTGGTGAGCAAATTATTGCCGGTACGTTAATTCGCAAAATTGAAAAAGAGCATTTTGATGTCGATGCAACACCATGGCAGCAAAAAATGACGTTAACCGCGTCAGATGAAAGCGCCATTGTGTTTGAAACACGTCGTCGAGATTTACCTTCGCCGGTCCCTACAAGTTGGCAAGTAGAAGAGCTTGAAAATAAAAAAGTAAAAGTAACCATTGCGGCTCAGTTTGATATTAAACATGATTCTACTCGCGATAATCCGATTAAATCGGCTGGGCAACTACCAACAGGGTTTGATCCATCTATTATGTACAACAGTCGCTACCAGCCACGTGGTTTACAAGCCACTATTTTTGCTGCTACTGACGCGATTAAATCAACCGGACTTGATTGGCAACACATTATGAATAGTGTTGAGCCTGATAAAATTGGCACTTATTCAGCGTCGGTTATTGGTCAAATGGATGACAAGGGCTTAGGTGGTTTAGTAAAAGCGCGCCAGCAAGGTGATCGCGTCAGCACCAAGCAGTTAGCGCTTGGCTTAAATACAATGTCGACCGATTTTATTAATGCCTATGTGACGGGCAATGTAGGCACTACGTTTTCAACTTCAGGCGCGTGTGCAACATTTTTATATAACTTGCGCGCTGCAGTAAACGATATACAAGCAGGGCGTACACGTGTTGCTATTGTGGCAAGTGTTGAATGCGCAATTACCCCTGAAGTTGTTGAAGGCTTTGGTAATATGAGTGCGCTGGCGAATATTGAAGGTTTACGACGCTTGGATAACTTAAGCAATGATGATGAGCCTGATTATCGTAAAAGTAGCCGCCCATTTGGCGAAAATTGTGGCTTTACTTTAGGTGAAGGCGCACAAGTAGCGATTCTAATGGATGATGCGTTAGCACTGGAGTTGGGGGCAGACATTCTAGGCAGCGTGCCTGATGTATTTGTAAATGCTGATGGCGTTAAAAAATCAATTACATCACCGGGACCGGGTAATTATATAACCATGGCGAAGTCGGCGGCATTAGCCACGAGCTTATTAGGTAAAGAAGCATTACAACAACGTAGCTTTATTTTAGCGCATGGTTCAAGCACACCGCAAAACCGCGTAACAGAGTCATTAATTTATCATAAGGTGGCACAAACGTTTGCCATTGATAATTGGAAAGTAGCAGCACCAAAAGCGTATGTAGGGCACACAATTGCGCCAGCTAGTGGCGACCAATTAGCGATGGCGCTGGGTGTCTTTGCACATAATATTATGCCGGGTATTACCACCATAGATAAAGTGGCCAAGGATGTGCATAACCAGTATTTAGATATTCGTACTGAGCATTATCAATGCGAAGACATGGATATTGCTTTTATTAATTCAAAAGGCTTTGGCGGAAATAATGCCACCGCCACTGTTTTGTCACCCATGGTGACCATGAAAATGTTAGCAAAACGCCATGGTAGTGCGGTGATGGATGCATATGCATTGAGCAATCAAACCGTTACAGCTGCTCAGACTAATTATCAGCAACAAGCTGACTTAGGACAATATGAGCTAATCTATCGCTTTGGTGATGGCATGATTGATGAAGATGAAATTGTCATTTCTGATACCGACATGCATATTCCCGGTTTTGATAAAGCCATTGCATTTAGTAAAACGAATCCTTATCAAGATATGTTTTAAGCACATTATTCTTGAGTGGCAAGGCGCTTTTATAGCGCCTTTTTTAATGCGTGAAAATTAGCCCTATAAAATTTTTAAATTGTCATTGGCTGCATTTTTTTGTTGAATCACCGCAGTTTACGCGATCTGTCATTTATCCTTGTTATAATTTCAAGCTATTAAAGAGGCCAACGTTTGAGAGTCCTATGATCGCCAGTTTATTATTGTTAAGTGCCAGTGTTACATTAGATAGCCATTTACCGCCATTGTTGCCATGGCAAGGTCAAAGTTTGGCACTGATACAACAAAAAGGCCCATTAACCACTGATTTCGAACTAAGCGAAGGGCTAAAGTCACCAAATTATCAGCAAACTATGGCCTTTGTAGATCGTCTTGTTGCAGCAAACCCTACCCAATTCCAAGTGCAAACTATTGCACATAGTGCCAGTGGCCGTGCGATCAACATGATGGTAGCAAGCGAAGATGGTGCATTTACACCTTCGCAGTTAATGCAAAACGCCAAGCCGACTATTTTTATTCAAGCGGGAATTCATGCCGGCGAAATTGACGGTAAAGATGCGATGTTTATGTTGCTACGCGATATTGCAACCGGTAAACGTCGAGATATTTTAAGCCAAGTGAACATCTTATTTATTCCTATTTTAAATGTTGATGGCCATGAGCGTAGTAGTCAGTTTAATCGCATAAACCAGCGTGGGCCAGTTGAAATGGGCTTTAGAACCAATGCTAATAATTTAAATTTGAATCGTGATTTCACCAAACTAGATACGCCGGAAGTACGTGGTGTATTAAAGGTGATCAAGCAGTTTAACCCAGATTTATATATCGATGTGCATGTGACTGACGGTGCAGATTATCAATACGATGTAACTTACGGGTACAACCCCGTATTTGCCAGTGAATCGCCAAGTGTGTCAGATGCGCTCAATAATTATTTTAAACCTATCATCGACACAAAACTACAAGAGCAAGGCCATATACCTGGGCCGCTGGTATTTGTAATGGATAAGCGCGAGTTTAAAAAAGGCTTAGCGGGCTGGGTTGCCACGCCTCGTTATTCGAATGGTTGGGGGGATTTAAGATCGTTACCCACAATTCTTGTCGAAAATCATTCATTAAAACCGTATAAACAACGTGTACTTGGCACCTATGTATTTTTAGATGGGGCTATTTCAGCATTGGCGCAACATCATCAACAATTAACCGAAGCGGTTGAAAAAGAACGTACTTTTGTGCCAAGCCAGCTTATTGTTGAACGCGGTTATGCAAAAGAGCCAAACACTATCGCATTTGCAGGGATCAAGTATTCGCGCAGTAAAAGCGCCTTGAGTGGCCAGATGGAAGTAAAGTATTTAGGCGAAAAACAGCACTATGATGCGTTGCCCATTTACTGGCAGAAGGACGCAAAAACCGTGATCACCGTGCCAAGTACATTTTATATTCCACCTGCGTATCCACACATTGTCGAAAAACTCAAATTACATGGTATTACAGTAGAAAACGTGAGCAGTGATGAGCTGGTAACTAATCTAAAAGTCGCGGTAGTAACAAAGCATGAATTTGATAAAGCACCGTTTGAAGGACGCTTTCGAGTAAACGCAGATTTTGATTTTGTTGATGTACCAGAAAAGTCTTTGACCGGTTGGTATAAAGTTGAAACTGCTCAACCTTTCGGTGAGTTAGTTGCCCATCTTTTACACCCCAAAGCACCGGATTCATTTTTTGCGTGGGGTGAGTTTAATACGATTTTTCAACGTACTGAGTACATGGAAAACTATGCATTAGCGCCGTATGCTCGCCATATGCTCAAAGATAAACCGGCACTTGCACTTGAGTTTGATAAAAAAATTCGTGAGGATGCCGCTTTTGCTAAAGATGCACAAGCACGATTAAACTGGCTCTATGAGCATACGCCATTTTATGATCAAGCTTATTTAAAGTATCCTGTGCTGATGACATTTGACACTAAACCGCAAATAAAGAATTAACATATGGAAATAATTACCGTACCGGTGACCGCTTTTGCACAAAATTGCCGAGTGGTTATTTGTAAACAAACACGCCACGCAGCGGTTATCGACCCGGGTGGCGACGCTGATAAAATCATTACTGAGCTTGCCAAGCATCAGTTAAGCTTGCAGTGTATTTTACTCACCCATGGCCATCTTGATCATGTCGGTGCGGCAAAAGTACTTGCTGAGCATTTTTCTGTTGATATTGTCGGGCCACAAAAAGACGAATTGTTTTGGTTTGATGCATTACCTATGCAAGCGCAAATGTTTGGCTTTGCACCAATTGCGCCTTTTCATCCTCAGCATTGGTTAAGTCATGGCGATACGTTTACATTGGGTCAATTGCGATTTGACATTCGTCATTGTCCGGGCCACACGCCTGGGCATATTGTATTTTATGAAGCAACACATCAGTTAGTGATAGTGGGTGATGTTATTTTTAAAGGCTCAGTAGGGCGTACAGACTTCCCTAAAGGGGATGCCCAGCAGTTACTTGACTCGATTAAAAATCAAATTTTGACACTGCCTGATGAAACGCGAATTCTATCTGGGCATGGACCTGACACTAAAGTGCTGACTGAGCGCATATCGAATCCATTTATAAGTGGTAAATTTGGTTAGTTGCGCATAATAAATGCATAAAAGTACAAGACTCAACCTATAAACCAATGTATAATTTAACCAATTTAGTAAAATAAATAAGAAATAAAATGTCTCTAAATCATGTTGACCGCCAAATTTTGGCACTGTTACAGCAAGATGCAAGTCTTTCGACCGCTGATATTGCTGATAAAGTCGGTTTATCTCAATCACCTTGTTGGCGTCGTATTGCTAAGCTTGAGCAAGATGGTTACATCAAAGGCAAAGTTGCCTTATTGGATGAGAAAAAGCTCGGCTTTGATATGCTAGTGTACGCTCATGTTCGTTTATCAAATCATGGCCGTACAAATTTAGCTGAGTTTGAACGACTTATCCTAAGTTATGATGAAGTAACAGAATGTTACAGTATGGCTGGCACTATGGACTTTATGTTGCGGATCATTTCTAAAGGCATTGAAGGCTATGAACAGTTTGTTCGTGATAATTTATTGAATCTTGAATTTGTTCAAGAAGTTCACTCAAACGTCACTATGACTTGTGTCAAACGCAGTACATCGCTGCCACTTTAATCGTATCTAATCATGCTAGCGCTATAAAGGCGTTAGCTTGTTCCTCTTACTGCAATTGTTAACCTTAGCTTAATTTGTTAGAATTCAGCGCTTTTTTGATCCCACACCCCGAAGAGGAATTCAATGTTTAACTTATTAAGCAAGGCGCCGAGCTCTGCTAAAAACGATATCTTATCAGGTATAACGGTTGCCCTAGCGCTCGTTCCTGAAGCTGTTGCATTTGCGTTTGTTGCAAATGTAGAGCCTTTAGTTGGTTTATATGCAGCATTTATTGTTGGCTTGATCACCGCTATTTTTGGCGGCCGCCCAGGTATGATCTCCGGTGCAACCGGTGCACTTGCCGTTGTTATGGTAAGTTTAGTGCTAGATCATGGGGTTGAGTATCTCTTTGCGACTGTATTACTGATGGGGATACTGCAAATACTAGCAGGGGTGTTTAAGCTCGGTAAGTTTATTCGTATGGTTCCGCATCCGGTGATGCTCGGGTTTGTAAATGGTTTAGCGATTGTTATCTTCTTAGCGCAACTAGGGCAATTTAAGGTGTCCGATGGTCAAGGTGGCATGCAGTGGATGACCGGCACGCCGATGATGATCATGCTAGGATTAGTCGCCTTAACGATGGCTATTATTCACTTTTTGCCAAAGTTGACTACAGCTGTGCCATCAACATTAGTCGCTATTGTTACTGTAACCGCCATTGTTATCGGATTTGATTTAGAAGCGCGTACAGTACTTGATTTCTTAAAAGATATGACCGGTGACAGTGCGGCAACTATTGCTGGTGGTTTACCACAATTTCACATTCCAATGGTGCCATTTACCTTTGAAACACTGAAAATTATTTTACCTTATGCACTTATTTTAGCGGCAATTGGTTTGATTGAATCATTATTAACCCTTAGCCTAATTGATGAAATCACAGAAACCCGTGGTCACAGCAATAAAGAATGCATTGGTCAAGGCGCTGCAAACGTTACCTGTGGTTTCTTTGGTGCGATGGGGGGCTGCGCGATGATTGGTCAATCAATGATCAACATTAACTCAGGTGGTCGTTCGCGTTTATCTGGTATTACAGCAGCATTAATGCTCCTAGCATTCATTATTTTTGCCGCCAGTTTGATTGAAATGGTGCCGCTGGCAGCATTGGTTGGCGTGATGTTTATGGTGGTATTAGGCACCTTTGAATGGGCGAGTTTCAAAATGATGAAACGCGTCCCAAAATCAGATGCTTTTGTCATTGTATTAGTATCGGGTGTAACGGTGATAACTGACTTAGCAATTGCAGTATGTGTGGGTGTGATTGTGTCAGCCTTAGTATTTGCATGGCAACATGCTAAACATATTTTTACTACAAACTACATTGATGAAGAAGGTTCTAAAGTCTACGAACTACACGGCCCATTATTTTTTGGCTCAGTGAAAAAGTTCGCGGAGTTGTTTGATGTGAAAAATGACCCTAAAGACGTTATCATCGAATTTAAATACAGCCGAGTGGCAGATCACAGTGCCATTGAAGCAATTGATACTTTAGCTGATAAATACACCAAGGCAGGTAAGCAGTTGCATTTACGCCACTTGAGCCCAGACTGTATACAGTTATTACATAAAGCGCGCGACTTAGTCGAAGTTAATGTAATAGAAGATCCAACTTATAAAGTTGCTTCAGACAAGCTTGCTTAAACGAGACGTTTGATAAAAAAGCGAAGGCACTGCCTTCGCTTTTTTGTTGCTATCGAACAAATCATTGGCTGAAACCGTAGATGACATTAAAATTTATTTAAGTCACATAAAAACCAGTGCTCGGTGAGTCAATTATTGAGACTAAGCTCGACTAGTGCAGCTAGTGCCTGTATAATTCGCGGCCTCTTTATACCGTCTTATTGCCTGTATTAACTTTTCCTTATTCAGCGAACAGTGTACTTGTCAGTATTTGCTTAGGAAATTCATTTTGATCTCTACCGCTAATATCACCATGCAGTTTGGTGCCGAACCCTTGTTCGAAAATATCTCCGCTAAATTTAGTAACGGTAATCGTTATGGCTTAATTGGCGCCAATGGATGCGGTAAGTCAACCTTCATGAAAATCCTCAATGGCTCATTAGTGCCAACATCAGGTAACGTATCAATTGGCCCAGGACTGAAAGTCGGTAACTTAAGCCAAGATCAGTTTGCATTTGAGCAATACTCAGTGGTTGATACTGTGATCATGGGTGACGTTGCATTATGGAAAATAAAGCAAGAACGTGAACGTATTTATTCACTGCCAGAAATGAGTGAAGAAGATGGTATGAAAGTCGCTGAGCTTGAAAGCGTTTTTGCTGAAATGGATGGTTACAGTGCAGAAAGCCGCGCGGGTGATATTTTATTAAAAGCGGGTATTGAAGAAGAATTTCATTTTGGTCTAATGTCACAAGTAGCCCCTGGCTGGAAGCTGCGCGTCTTACTTGCGCAAGCCTTGTTTGCTAACCCTGATATTTTATTACTGGATGAGCCAACCAATAACTTGGATATTCATACCATTAGCTGGTTAGAGCACGAACTTAACCAGCGTAAATGTACCATGATCATTATTTCTCATGACCGCTATTTTCTTAATGCGGTATGTACTCATATGGCTGATATTGACTACGGTGAGCTGCGTATTTACCCAGGTAACTACGAAAAATACATTGAAGCATCAACACTTATTCGTGATCAATTACTTGCTGGTAATGCTAAAAAGCAATCTGAAATTGAAGAGTTACAAGATTTCGTTAACCGCTTTGGTGCTAATGCGTCAAAAGCAAAACAAGCGAGTTCACGTGCTAAACGCATGGATAAAATCAGCTTAGATGAAGTGAAGTCGTCAAGCCGAATGGCGCCGTCATTGTATTTTGATGAAGGTAAAAAGATGCACCGCCAAGCATTGATCTTAGAAGACTTTGGCCATGGTTTTGACGGTGAAGTATTGTTTGAAGGCGGCGAGCTGATTTTAGAAGCAGGTTCAAAACTTGCGATTATTGGTGAAAACGGTGTTGGTAAATCAACCTTTATTCGCTGTTTAGTGGGTGAACTTGAAGCTAATCACGGTGTTGTAAAATGGTCAGAAAATGCATCGATTGGCTATTGTCCGCAAGATAGTAGTAAAGACTTTGATAACGATTTAACCTTGTTTGATTGGATGTCACAGTGGCGTACAGCCAAGCATAACGATTTAATGGTGCGTGGCATGTTAGGTCGGTTATTGTTTACTGCGGATGATGCGAATAAAAAAGCTAAAAACTGCTCAGGTGGTGAGAAAAATCGCCTATTGTTTGGCAAATTAATGATGCAAGACGTAAATGTTTTGGTGATGGACGAACCGACAAACCACATGGATATGGAAGCCATTGAAGCGCTTAATAATGCATTAAAAGGCTTTGAAGGTACGCTGATTTTTGTCAGCCATGACCGTGAGTTTGTTTCATCATTGGCAACTCGTATTATTGATATTCGTGACAAAGAAGTGGTTAATTTCCACGGCACCTTTAACGAATTTATGGCAAGCCAACAAGAGCAAGCGAAGCTTTTGGCTGCAAAGTAAAGTTTATTGATCTCAGTTTTATTAAATGCATGATCATGCAAGCGAGTTCAAGAGCTCTGTAAATCAATATAATTGGTATTAAGTATCAGAAAACCGGCTGCGGCCGGTTTTTTTATGTCTAAATTATGTAAAATTAAAAAGTTGCTTTGGTGTAGCTTTAAAGCGTCGTAACGTTAGCGCTGATAAAACCGATTTAATTAGTATAATTTTTAAGGTATCTATGTGGTAATTAAAGCTCGTATTACTAAATTAGTGTCGAATCTTGAAAAACTAGCGCTCACCTTGTGTGTGCTATTTGTTAGCGGGGCTCTATTATTTCCTGATATGCTCACCGCGCATATTCAACCACTGATCATTAATGCATTATCAGTGTTGGGTGGACCATTTTTTCTGTTAGTTAATTTTTTATTGATAAGCGTTATTGTGCTGGCTATTAGCCCACTCGGACAACGTAAAATAGGTGGAGAGCATACATCTGTCGAGTTTTCAACTTTTGGTTGGTTGTCAATGTTATTTGCTGCAGGAATGGGATCGGGTTTAATTTTTTGGGGCGTAGCAGAGCCTGCCATGCACGTATTGCAACCGCCATTAAAGCAAAGTCTTTACCCTGATAGACAAGGTGCTGCATTGGCTATTACGTTAGTAAACTGGGGCGCTCATGCATGGGCACTCTACGCAGTATTTGGCTTAGTCTTAGGTGGTTTGAGCCATAACAGTGGCAAAGCGGGAGATATAAGTGCTCCGGTGTTGAGTGTAACAACTTCATTTTTAAGTCGCGCAGGGCAGCTAAAGTGTAAATACGTGATCCAGTTAGTGGCCATTTTAGCTATTTTTTTTGGTGTAGTTGGCACGATTGCAAATTCAACATTATTACTACGAAAAGGGATTGAGCTTGAGCTTGGCATTAACTCGCCTTGGTTAGTTGGTTTGATTATTATTATGTTATTAGCGCTGTTGTTTAGCTTATCTGCGCGCTTAGGATTAAAAAAGGGTATTCAAACACTCAGTCAATTTAATGTTTTTTTAGCATTTGGAGTACTTATTTGGCTCATCATGATGGTACCACTACAACCGATTATAGATGTGGCGATCAGTGGCGTTAAATTTTATAGCCACTTATTAGTGACAGGGACATGGCAATTATCAAGTCAACTAAATGATCCTGCTTGGGCTAATAGTTGGACGTATAATTATTATTTTTGGTGGCTAGCGTGGGGACCTTTTGTTGGGGTTTTTTTAGCTAAAATAAGTCAAGGTCGGCCAGTTTGGCAATACATTGTTGGCGTAGTAATTGTGCCAACTTTCGTCACTTTAATTTGGTTTAGTGTTTTTTCGGGATCTGCTATTGCTTGGGATAGCGGCCATAGTAGTGGCATTATGGCCGCTATTAAAACTGATTATACACAAGGCTTATTTGTATTTTTTAAGCAGTTAGGTTGGCAAGGAGGTGTGCTTATTTGGTCGAGCTTATTATTATTACTGATCTTTGTTGCTACTTCGGCAGATTCTGCAATTTTAGTGATCCGTAATTTAGCGGGGACAAAAAGCAGTCATCGATTTAGTTTGTATGTGTGGTCTTTTACTTTAGCTCTAAGTAGCTGGGTATTGTTATTACAAAATAATGAATTACTTAACCGAAGTATTGCAATTATTGGTGCAGTGCCATTTTTGTTTATTTTTATTTTGCAGCTGATAGGATTTGTAAAAGAGTTTATGAAGGAGTTACAAGTGTAGTTAAACCTATTACTGTTGCTATGCTCGAGCTAGTTTATAGTTTAATTACTTTATTGTCATTCACTTACAGTTTTTTACAGTGTTTTATACTCGTTCGTTTATAGTGAGTATTACAGATACAACCACTAAGCAATACTAATGCTATTAAAAACTGGCTCATTCGAGGTAGTTAAATAATAACTTACGCATTTAAGCAATGGGATATAAAGGATTAAATTTATGTTCAAGCACTTTATTACTGTTTTACTTGTCAGCCAATTACTAAGCGCATGCACTGTAGCGGGTGTATTAGTTGATGGAGTTATTTATTCAAAAGCGGATACAAATTATGATGCTGATTTAGCGCAGGCCCCCGCACATGTATCGCCTCAAGATAATACTTACTTTAGTCATGAACAGACTTTGTCATTTGCGGACTTAGGCATCGAAGTAGATCGTTTTTTAGTGGGGTTAGTGCAAGAAAGCTCAGAGCCTACTCTGGTATGCAAAAGAATAACTAAATCAATACAACAATGTGAGGAAGTAACGACTGACAACCTCACAGTAGAGGATACAATTAACGCTGAAGATACAGTTGATGAAATGATAAGTGTTCGTCGATAAAGCTGCTGATAAAAAAGTAACTATGATCGTAGCCTGCGTGCATATTCAACGTTAGCGGGTAATTAACTTGCTTTGCTACTGCAGTTAGGTTGTCTGGTTTTAGTTGCTCGACTAAAAAATTATCGGCATCACCTTGGTCAATACGCATTGGTAAAAATTCGTTACTGTGTGCCTTTTTCATTAGTTCACAGCTATCGTAATTGGCCCATTGTGATTGATCATCTCCTAAGTACTGACTAAACGCTTTTTGCCCCCAAGGACAGTCAATAGGGTTAGTGATTGGGCTAAAAGCAGAAACACTGGTGTAACTTTTTGGATTGCGCAATGCAATCATCAACGCACCGTGCCCCCCCATAGAATGCCCGCTAATCGCTTTTTTATCAGTCACGGGAAAGTGCTGTTCAATTAGCGAAGGCAATTCATTTACCACATAGTCATACATATTATAGTGCGTGTTATAGGGGGCTTGGGTGGCGTTTAAATAAAACCCCGCGCCTTGGCCAAAATCATAACTGTCTTGGTCTGGCACAGTGTCGCCACGAGGACTGGTATCAGGTGCAACGATAGCAATACCAAGCGCTGCCGCTTTTTTAAATGCACCTGCTTTTTGCATAAAATTTTCATCCGTACAGGTTAAGCCTGATAACCAATACAGCACCGGTACTTTATTAGTTTGGCTGGCACCGGGTGGCAAGAAAATAGCAAACCGCATTGGGCAATGGGTGCTTGAAGATGTATGGCTGTATTGCTTGTGCCAGCCACCGCTAACTTTTGTGGCGCTTAAATTATCTAACATGAATTCCTCGCTAAAATACCACATAGCTTACACCCTATGTGGTATCTGTATTTTTAAAATTAGTAGTGGATCACAGTACGAATACTTTTGCCTTCATGCATTAAATCAAACGCGTCGTTTATGTCTTCAAGACCCATGGTATGAGTGATAAAGTCATTTAATGCAAATTCGCCAGCCATGTAACGTTCAACAATCTCAGGTAGTTGTGAACGACCTTTAACCCCACCAAATGCGCTACCACGCCAGACACGGCCAGTGACTAGCTGAAATGGGCGAGTTGAAATTTCTTGTCCTGCACCAGCAACACCAATGATCACCGATTCCCCCCAACCTTTATGACAACATTCAAGGGCTGAGCGCATGACATCAACATTACCTATACACTCAAATGAGAAATCAACGCCACCATCGGTCATCTCGACAATAACTTCTTGAATAGGCTTGTCGAAATCTTTTGGATTGATCAAGTCTGTGGCACCTAATTTAGTGGCTAGATCAAACTTAGACGTGTTGATATCAATACCGATAATACGCGAGGCACCAGCCATTTTCGCGCCGATAATTGCTGACAAACCTATACCACCTAAACCAAAGATAGCAACGGTATCGCCTGCTTGAACTTTTGCAGTGTTTGTGACCGCGCCCATACCAGTTGTAACACCACAGCCTAGTAAGCAAATTTCTTCAAGTGATGCTGCTTTGTTTACTTTAGCCAGTGAGATCTCTGGCAGTACCGTATATTCAGAAAAGGTTGATGTGCCCATGTAGTGATAAATTGGTTGGCCATCTTTGAAAAAGCGAGTCGTGCCGTCTGGCATTAAGCCTTTACCTTGCGTTTCACGTACAGCGGAACACAAGTTTGTTTTGCCTGAAGTACACATTTTACATACACCGCATTCTGCAGTATATAAAGGAATAACATGATCGCCTACAGCAACACTGGTTACGTCTTCGCCGATAGCATAAACAACACCGGCGCCTTCATGCCCTAAAATGGCTGGGAAAATCCCTTCAGGATCGGCACCTGATAATGTAAATGCATCGGTGTGACATACGCCCGTAGCAGTAATTTTTACCATTACTTCGCCTTTTTTAGGCATCATTACATCCACTTCTTCTACAGATAGTGGTTGATTTGGACCCCAAGCAATTGCGGCTTTTGATTTTATAAATTCAGACATAGTAACTCTCTTGCTGGTTAAATACGAAGATGACTTGAAAACAATAACGCTATTTTATTTGTTTCTCAAACAATGTTAATCTTCATTTTAATAAAACACTTTTACAGTATGGTAATAATGAGTCGTTGGTTAGGCATAGACGAATTTATCGCAGTCGGTGAAGAAGGCAGCTTTACCCGCGCTGCAACCGCATTAGGGGTATCCGTTGCACACATAAGCCGCCATGTAACGCAATTAGAGCAGCGCTTAAATACCCAATTATTAACGCGTACTACCCGTAAAGTTGTACTGACTAAAGAAGGCGAAGTCTTTTTACATCAAACAAAACATTTACAGCATGCAATGGACGACGCCACCGCGTTATTAGCACAACAGCAAAATGCTCCTAAAGGTAAAATTAAACTCACAGCTCCGGTTATGTATGGCGAAAGCTTCGTGATGCCAGCAGTGCATACTTTTATGCAACTGCACCCTGATGTAGAAGTGGTGATGGCGCTGAGCAATGAACAAGAAAATTTACTTGAGGGCGGCTTTGACTTAGCTATTCGCCTTGGTCATTTAAAAGACTCTAGCTTAAAAGCACGACGTTTAAGTGCACGTCATTTTGTAATTTGCTGCTCAAAAGCCTATTTAGCCCGTTTTGGCGAACCTCACACATTAGCTGAATTACAGCACCATCAATGCTTAGTCGGCAACAGCAGTTATTGGCGGGTGTGCGAGCAAGGGCGTGATAAACATATCAAAATTGCGGGGCGGTTACAGTGTAATAGTGGCTGGGCGTTAGCTGATGCAGCTAAAAAGGGTCTTGGCATCATACAAGTGCCAAACTACTACATTGAGAGTGATTTAGCCACGGGTGATTTAGTGCCTATTTTAACCAATAATCAGCCAAAACCAGAAGGTGTATGGGGAGTGTATCCTCCGCGACAATTTGTTGCGACCAATGTCAGAGCATTACTCGATCACCTTATTAAATCTCTAAACTAAAAGTTTAAATAAAGCGGCTTAATTTTGATACAGCAGTTGATTTGTCATGAATTTTTACACTTTTGCGCATACCCAATGGCACTTTATTTATGCTAGTATGAGCGCTGAATTGGCATTAAATGTGACCATAAATAATTATGTTTCAACCTGTTAGCCTGTTTATCGGGCTGAGATACAGTCGCTCCTCGAAAGGGAACGCATTTATCTCTTTTATTTCGTTTTTCTCCATTGCCGGTATCGCCATTGGTTTAATGGCATTATTTACTGTCAGCTCAGTGATGAATGGTTTTGAAAATAACCTTAAAACCAATATGTTGGGCCTCATTCCTCATGTTGAAATTGCGTCTGATGGACAAACTCAAGCACAAATGATCCAGCTGCAAGATACCATTGTTGCGTCCAAATTTGTGAAAAGAGCGAGTTTGTATCGCCATGGTGAAGCCATTTTACAAACCAATCGCGATTTACATGGCGTGCTATTGCAAGGTTTGTACGACGATAACGCATCGCTTTATAAAATCAGCGATAAAGTTATTCAAGGTAATTGGCAAACAGTCATGACATCGCGCTATCACATTGCGGTTAGTCGTTATTTAACACGTAAACTGGGAATTGGTTTAGGTGATAAAGTGCGCGTGATCATGCCTAATGCGTCAACCTATACACCTTTAGGTCGCGTACCAAGCCAACGTTTGTTCACCGTTGCTGCCATTTATGAAACAGGTTCTGAAATTGATATGGGACTTGCTTTTACTAGCGGCGAATCGCTACAACGGGTATTAAAGTTGCCACAAACTAGTGCTCCTAATTTGAGTATTTCACTGAACGATCCTTTTCAACTAGATGCCTTTAGCGCTTCAGCTAGTGCAATTTTAAGTCAACATACAGTCACCGATTGGCGCCAGTCACAAGGTACTTTGTTTGCAGCAGTCGCAATGGAAAAACGCATTATGTCGATGCTGCTGGCGCTGATTGTATTAGTTGCGGTATTTAATATTGTCTCTGCGTTGACCATGATGGTGAGCGAAAAACAAAGTGAAGTGGCTATTTTACAAACGCTTGGCTTAACGCCGGCTCAAGTGCAGCAAGTCTTTATGATCCAAGGTTTGTACAATGGTTTGATTGGTACCAGTATCGGTGCAGCCCTTGGCTTATTACTCAGTGCTTATATCAACGAAGTGCTGGCAGGCATAGGTTTAAACTTGTTAACAGGGATTGCCTTACCAGTAAAATTTGACGTAATGAGCTTATCGCTGATTGCCGTAGGCAGTATTACCATGAGCTTTTTAGCCACTTTATATCCGGCGCGTAAAGCTGCCAATGTTAGCCCAGCAGAGGTATTGCGCTATGAATGATTTAGTTATCCAATGTGAACAGTTAAGTAAAGTGTATCAAGATGGTGAAAATCACGTTGAGGTTTTAAAAGGGGTTGATTTAACCTTACAACAAGGTGAGATGCTGGCTATTGTTGGCAGCTCTGGTTCTGGTAAAAGTACTTTACTGCACATTTTGGGGACTTTGGATTCACAAAGTGCCGGTGTGGCAAAAATTAAAGGTCAACAAGTTGCTAAACTATCACGTGCTGAGCAAGCGAAATTTCGTAATGAGCATTTAGGGTTTATTTATCAGTTCCATCATTTATTAATGGAGTTTAACGCGTTAGAAAATGTTGCGATGCCGCTGTTGATCAAAGGTCTCAGCGCTAAAAAAGCCAAAGCTAAAGCCCTCGTAATGCTCGATAAAGTAGGGCTATCGCACCGTAGTAGCCATAAACCATCAATGCTCTCTGGTGGCGAGCGTCAACGGGTGGCAATTGCGCGGGCATTGGTGAGCGAACCTGATTTAGTATTGGCCGATGAGCCAACAGGTAACTTAGACAAACAAAATGCGATTAAAATTTACGATTTGATCAAAGAGCTTAATAGCAGTTTGAATACCAGTTTTGTGGTGGTGACGCACGACCTAGAATTAGCCGATAAGCTGGGTAAAATTGCTTACCTTGATGCTGGGAAATTGGCAATTAAAGAGGCCAGCCATGTTGCTTAGTGCCTATTTAAGTAAACGTTTTAGAGCAAGCTCCGGCAGCAGCGATGAAAAAAATGGCTTTGTTAGTTTTATTGCCAAAGCGTCAACCATTGGTATTTTACTCGGCGTTGCAGTGTTAATTGTTGCTTTGTCGGTGATCAATGGCTTTGAACAACAACTAGTACATCGCTTATTAAGCGTTGTGCCACAAGTTGAATATGTTGCGCCTAATCGTCCAATTGATAACTGGCCGGATAAAGTTCAAAAGCTCTCAGAGCAACGTGGCGTAACCGGTGCAGCACCTTTTATTAGTGTCAATGGCATGGCGCAATATAAAAGTGAACTAAAAGCGGTTGAAGTGCGAGGGGTTGATCCTGCTCTAGAAAGTGACGTATCGGCGGTTAATCAGTTTACCCATGGCAAGTTGGTCAGCCAAATAAGCGAAGACGAAATTATTTTAGGCCAACAAATTGTTAAACAATTAGGTGTTAAGCAAGGGGAGTTAATTACCTTATTGATCCCGCAAGTTAACGAGATAAGTACTGAGATTTTAGCACCCAAAAGGGTCACTTTAACCCTTGCGGGTATTATTGAAATGGGGGGCCCTATTGATAGTTCTGCTGCCTTCATCCATCTCAGTAAGGCGCAATCAGTACTTGGTTATGAACCACTGCAAGTAACAGGGCTTCGCTTAGCAGTAACCGATGTTTTTCAAGCGCACCAAATTGCGCTACGGGTTGGCCAAACAATTGATGATTATGTTTATATCTCTAGCTGGTTTAGAACCCAAGGTAGCTTATACCAAGATATACAAATGGTCAGAACCATTGTTTATATTGTGGTGTTTTTAATCATTGCGGTGGCAAGTTTTAATATTGTTTCGTCATTAGTGATGGAAGTACGTGAAAAACAGGCCAACATAGCGATATTAAAAACCATGGGCGCTAAAGACAGTACGATATTAGCGACCTTTATTTTACAAGGACTTAGCCAAGCATTTATTGGCGTGGTACTGGGCTCATTTATAGGTGTGATACTGGCGCTGAACATCAGTGAGCTTTTTACCCTACTGAGTCAGTTGTTAGGCTCAAACCCGCTGGAAGGGGTGTATTTTATTGAGTTTTTACCCAGTAAGCTGGTATGGCAAGATATTGTGATCACTGTTATTGTAACTTTTGTGTTGGCAGTATTAGCCACTATTTACCCTGCATGGCAGGCAACAACAGTGGATCCAGCCAAGGTATTAGGCAACTAAGGGGAATTTATGTTTAGTTATCAAGTAGTAATAGATTATTGGTTTGATGAACTCGGTCCATCTGGTTGGTATAAAAAATCTGATGCTACAGATATTAAGATACGAGATACATTTAGTGATCTGTTGATAGCTATTACAAAAGGCGAGTATGCGTCTTGGCGAGTGACTGCCTTAGGTGCATTAGCTGAAGTGATTGTGCTTGATCAGTTTTCTCGTAATATTTATCGGGATACCCCTCACGCGTTTAGTCAAGATCCGCAAGCGTTAACATTGGCACAGTTGGCAATCGAAAAAGGCTTTGATCAATTATTACCTGTTGAGCAGCGGGTGTTTTTTTATATGCCGTTTATGCACAGCGAATCGAGCTTTATACACCAACAGGCGATGGTATTATTTAAAGGTTTGAGTAATGAAGATTATGAACTTGCCCATAAAAATATTATCGATCAGTTTGGTCGCTACCCACACCGAAATACTATTTTAGGGCGTCAGTCCAGCGCCGAGGAAGTTGCGTTTTTAGCTCAACCAGGCTCGCAATTTTAATCAAGCTTAGGTATATAAAATAATTGTTTAATTTCAGCAGCTAAATCAGGCGAGCTAAAATTGTTGTGCTGTTTTATCTGTTCAATATTAATAGCATCAAGGCGTTGCTCACTGGCGATCAGCACAATATTTTTATATTGGTTAAATTCAATCACCACAATATGACTGAATAGACTTCGAAGTGTCGTTAGTAGAGCGATTAATTGTTGTTTATTTTTTGCAGTAAAGTTGATGCAGATCTTACCGTATGTGCTAAGTCGAGCATGACAGTCGCACAAAAATGCCTGCTTTTGTAAAAACGCTGGCTGCGATTTACCACTAAAAACATCAATTAAAATCACATCAAATTTGCGGCTACTTTGAGCAATAAATTGTTCAGCGCATTGCGCTACAATATGATTGTTGTCATTGAGGAAAAAATACTGCTTAGCTGCTTTAATTACATTCGGATTAATTTCGACAGTCGTTAATTCAAATCCGGCTTTATTAGTCACTGCTCGTTCAAAACAACCGCTGCCTAAACCTAAATTTAATATCTGTGAGGAGGGTTCGCTACAAAGCAAAAATAGCAGCATAGCTTGATTTACCGGATTACATACTTGCTGCGGTTGTGATTTTTCCATTACACCTTGTAAAGTTAGCTTATCCCCGAGTGTAAGCCAACGATAATCAGCATTTTCAAAAATCTTTAGCGTGTCTTGCTTACTTTGGATTGTTGCTACTAGGTATGCATCGGTAGTAAATGGCGTTAAATCAATCATGCCGTTCCTTCATAATGGGGATGTTGAGCAAAACAAAAAATCAATAGGGTGGCCTTGTTAACTCTGCTAAACTGTATGGCTACTCATAAGCCTGCAATACCTGCTTGGTTGTCTTATCTTACTCTGGAATTTACTTTGACTAATAATGATATTTTACGCCGCCTTCGCTATACCTTTAATTTAGCTGATACTACCATGATTGAAATTTTTGCTGCAGCAGATCATGACGTGACTCAACAACAAGTGATTGGTTGGCTAACCAGAGAAGGGGAAGAGGGTTACGTAGATCCAAGTGATACTGAGTTTGCCATTTTTCTAAATGGTTTTATTAATACAAAGCGCGGTAAGCGCGACGGTGAGCAACCAGCGCCAGAAAGTAAATTAAATAATAATATTATTTTAATGAAATTACGTATCGCATTAAATATGAAAACGGAAGACGTGATCGATGTCTTTGCCTTAACTGATTTTAGTTTGAGTAAGCATGAGTTAAGTGCATTTTCTCGTAAAGCCGATAACAAGCATTATCGTGTATGTAATGACCAAATATTACGTAACTTTTTAACTGGTTTACAGCTACAACTTCGTCCAGAGGCAAGCGGCGAATAATTTACGTGTTCATATCCGTATTTATATCGTACGGGTATGATTTTTAACCCCACTTTAAGCATCGGTGTTTTAAGCAGCCCTCTGCGTTAGTATTTAAATCTTTATTTATTCACATTTCATAAATTTATATTCTTTTTTAATGAGCGTTAATTGTTGCTCTTGCGTATGAACTCAAAAATAATTCACGTTATCGAACGTTAAATATATAGGTTTATCATGTTACAGTGTTAAAAATATTACAATTTTTAAGGCTCTTAACTAGATGACCCATAAACTTGATCACGTCTATTTTAACATCTGAGACAAGCATAACTTTTAACACGGAAGAATAATTATGAATTATATCCATGATACCATTGCACATTTAAAACAAACTAGCCCAGCACAATGCGAATTTTATCAAGCCGTTGAAGAAGTGCTTGAATCACTTGAACCTATTCTTGAAAACTCAGCCGACTATCAAAAGAATGCGATTATTCAACGTCTAGTTGAACCTGAACGTCAAATTATGTTTAGAGTCCCTTGGGTTGATGATGACGGTAACATTCATGTCAATAAAGGCTATCGAATTGAATTTAACTCAAGCTTAGGTCCATACAAAGGTGGTTTACGTTTCCATCCAAGTGTAAATGCCAGCATCATAAAATTTTTAGGGTTTGAGCAAATTTTTAAAAATGCGTTAACTGGCTTACCGATTGGTGGTGGTAAAGGCGGCGCAAACTTTGATCCTAAGGGCCGCTCTGACAGCGAAATAATGCGTTTTTGCCAATCATTTATCAACGAGCTGTATCGTCATATCGGCCCAACCACCGATGTACCTGCGGGTGATATTGGCGTTGGGGCACGCGAAATAGGCTATATGTTTGGTCAATACAAACGGTTGACCGGACGTTACGACGGTGCGTTTACCGGCAAAAGTTTATTGTGGGGTGGATCATTGGCTCGAAAAGAAGCGACAGGATATGGCGCTGTTTATTTTGCCAATTACATGTTGCAAGACAATGATGACTCACTTAAAGGTAAGCGCTGTTTAGTTTCTGGTGCCGGGAACGTGGCAATTTACGCGATGGAAAAACTTTATCAATTAGAGGCAACACCTATCACTTGCAGTGATTCAAGCGGTACGCTGTATCATGAATCAGGTATTGATGTTGCACTTGTTAAAAAGCTTAAAGAAGGTGCGCGTGAAAGTTTAGCTGTCTATTTAGAAACCCACAGCGATGCGAAGTATATTGCTTGTGCAGATTACCCAAGTGATGGACATGCGGTATGGCGTTTTGTTGCTGATGCCGCTTTTCCCTGTGCGACGCAAAATGAGTTAACTGAAGCTGATGCGCGAACGTTAATAAGCAATGGCTGTATATTAGTTTGTGAAGGCGCAAATATGCCAAGTACTAAAGAAGCGATCGATGTGTTGCTTGCTGCTAAAATAGCCTATGGTCCTGGCAAAGCAGCTAATGCGGGTGGTGTTGCGACGAGCCAATTAGAAATGGCGCAAAATGCCAGTATGCAAATGTGGACGTTCGAAGAGGTCGATACGAAGCTGCAACAAATAATGAAAAATATCTTTGATACTGCAAGTAATACAGCCGCTGAATTTGATCAACCTGGTAATTTAGTGTTAGGTGCTAATATTGCTGCTTTTCGTCGTGTAGCAGATGCTATGATTGAGCAAGGTGTTGTTTAACATACGATAGTTTTACTATGCATAAGCCCACTATATTGGTGGGTTTTTTATTGACGTATATTTGTTCATACCGCGATTATTATCCCGTTTATCTAACCAATCAGTGATTGAACGAGTTAAACTGGTGTTGGTCTCAAAATTATTTGCAGCAGGTAACTGCTCACGTATTGTATATTTATCAAATAATAAAGAGCATCAACACTATGTCTGATCATAAAACCTATCAGCTATCGACCCTCAAGCCCGCAATTTTAATAACTACATTGTTTATTTCAACAAGCACCTTGGCCGCTGAGCTAAATTATCAAGATCAAACCAAGCTTCATGATATTGCCGCTGATGTTTCAGCAACACGTATTGGCAGTGATATTCAAACACTTGTTGATTTTGGCACTCGTCATACGTTATCAGAAACGAAATCAAACACCCGAGGAATTGGTGCAGCTCGGCGTTGGATCAAGGCTGAGTTTGAGAAAATTTCTCAGCAATGCGGTGGCTGTTTAGAAGTAATAGAAGTTAAAGATACCATTTCTGGCGAAAAGCGTATTCCAAATCCTGTTGAAGTGGTGAATATTATTGCTATTCAACGCGGTACTGATCAGCCAAACCGGATGGTGATGATGTCGGGCGATATTGATTCACGGGTCAGCGATGTAATGGATTTTACCAGCGACGCACCAGGGGCGAATGATAATGCATCGGGTGTTGCTGGGGTGATTGAATCAGCTCGCGTGTTATCTAAATATAAATTTAATGGCTCAATTGTTTATGCCGCGCTTTCAGGCGAAGAGCAAGGACTTTTTGGTGGTAAAATTTTAGCCGACTATGCACAAAAGCAAGGCTGGCAAGTACACGGTGTACTCAATAATGACATGATTGGTAATATTACGGGTATTAATGGCGTTACTGATAACACGACTGCACGTATTTTCTCTGAAGGTACGCGGGTTATCGAAACCAAAGAGCAAGCGCATAAACGCCGTTTTACCGGTGGCGAGGTCGATTCAGCTAGTCGTAATTTAGCCCGTTATATCGATACCATTGCCGATCGCTATATTCCCAATCTTGACACATTGCTAGTTTATCGACTCGATCGCTTTGGTCGAGGAGGGCATCATCGCCCGTTTAACGACATGGGTTATGCTGCTGTAAGAGTAATGGAAACGAACGAAAATTATAACCATCAACATCAAGACTTACGCACTGAGGATGGTATTGTTTATGGTGATACCATTGATGGCGTTGATTTTGATTATACCGCAAAATTAACAGCGCTTAATGCGGTAAGTTTAGCGTCAATGGCATGGGCACCGGCACCACCTAATAACGTTGAAATATCAGGTGCTGTGCAACCTAGTACGACCTTAAAATGGCAAAAAAATAATGATAAAACGACCACGGGGTACAGACTCTATTGGCGTTATACCAGTGAACCACAATGGCAGTTTAGCCGCTATGTGGGTGATGTAAGTGAAGCGACTCTTAAAAATGTAGTCATTGATAATTATTATTTTGGGGTTGCTGCGGTTAATAAAGACGGTATTGAATCACCGGTGGTTTTCCCTGGCGATGTAGGTGCGTTTGAGCAAACACTAAAGTAATGTGTAGCGTCTGATATTCAAGCGTAATTACAGTTGCGCTTGAATATCAGGCAAGACAATTTAGTAGCGGACTTCGCAATTGAACAGCAATAGTTGTATTTTATGTTGACCTTAGTTTATGAATGTACACTTTTCATACAATAATTTCAGTGAATACTTGAAGTTAATGGCTTTTTCGTATTATGGTGGAGTTAAATGTGAATTAGTTGACAGTGTATGAATCTATTTTTGCTGATTGCAGGCAGCTTAAGTGCTTTAGCCGCACTCGCTCACCTTGGTTGTATTGTTTTTGGTGCGCCGTGGTATCGCTTTTTCGGTGCTGGTGAGCACATGGCAATGCTCGCAGAGCAGGGTAAGTTGACGCCTTCGCTGATCACTTTCTTCATCGCTTTTGTATTAAGCGTTTGGTCGTTATATGCTTTTTCAGCCGCGGGTTTGTTCAAACAGCTACCTTTCATACGCTTTGTGTTAGTTGTGGTAACTGCGATTTATTTCGCGGTATTGCAGGATTATATTTAATGACTAATCCGCTAGGACGCAGTGAGATGTTTTGGCTTTGGAGCTCGATCATTTGTTTACTGATTGGCGGCTTTCATTTTATAGGATTAAAACAACAATGGCTGGTTTTATCAGTTAAATATTAGCAAGGAAGGAAGCAATGTCTTTATTTGTATCGACGGATTTTAACCCCCCAGAAGCGCTGCAGACAACTGCGTTTTATTTTACCCCATTAAATGAGCAGGTAGTCGAGCTTGATTTTACTGCTGTAATGTCAAGTGTGCCGCAGCTAAAAGGTATATTCGCCCCCAAGCCTGATTGGCCAAAAGCCGATATGACCCTTGAAGAGAATCGTCAAAGCTTAGCTCAACATGCCGCAGAGTTTAACGAAAAAAAAGCATTTGCTTATGCAATATTAAACCCGAAAAAAACACGCTGCCTAGGCTCAGTGTATATCGATCCTGGGGTAAACAATGAATTCGATAGTGAGATTACTTTTTGGCTACGTAATGATAGTCAGGAATTAAATAATACCTTACGGTTATGCATCTTACATTGGCTCGCTGAGCATTGGCCATTTGAACGAGTACGATTAATTTCAACTAAGTATCAGGCAAGCTTTAGTTTGTAATACCAAAAGTTTATAACGCAATGCAGGTCATACTCATTAGCGGATGTGTTGTGTTAGCTGGCTGATAACATACTGCGGTTTGTTATCTGTGTCAGTGCTGCTAATCCGGGTAGCGCATTTGCCAAAATTACATTATCAAGGCTGTTGTTATGTGTCCTCAGCTGTTGTATTTAAATCAGGCATAAGGTTAAGTCTGTTATGGATCGCGTGATGAACGAACGAAAGCTTAGTGCGTACCGCCTGCGTTAAAACAAATGGATAAGCATCAGCTAAGCCCATGCTGCGATTTAACGAATTTAAAATAATCGAAAATTCCATCCAGCTATCCAACATTACTGAGATTGATGTTTGGCTATTAAAGTAATACGAGTTTTGCGGTAGCCTTAACTCATCAGTGTCCTCAACTTCAAATTCATTACCGAGTGTAGAACCGGTAATAGAGAAATTTTTTGCTGTCTCTAAAGTATCAATAATATGCATGTAGTGCGCCCAAGTTTCTGCCCAGTCTTCAAAAGGGTGCATGGTGGCGTATTCACTAATATAGTTTTCATGCCAATTAGCAGGAGCGCCATTTTTATAATGGGCATCAATCGCTTGTTGGTAATCTAAAGAATCATCGCCAAAATATTGTTTACATAGAGCATGTTTATGCGGTGAATTTGCAATTAACTGGTCAAAATAATAATGTCCTAACTCATGACGAAAATGACCAAGCAAAGTGCGATAGCGCTCACCCATAGCATGCTTTGTTTGTGAGCGAGCGACATCATCAGCTTCAGCCAAATTGATAGTAATATGGCCGCAGTTATGGCCAGTAAAAACATTTTCTTGACCTGCTAATTTAGTCACAAAATGGTCATTAACACTGCGGTCGGTTATAAAATCAAAACTAAGGCCACCTTCGGCATCTTGGCTGAGGTTGTTTAATGGTAAAGAAAGCGCTTTAAGCGTATACAATGCTCGGCGTTTTGCTGTTTCCATTTTGGTCCAAAGTGGAATGTGTTGATTAATACTTAGATCTGGGATTGTTTCATTAAACCGACATGCGAAACACAGCACTTCTTCTGTGTCTGGGGCTGGTACAAAACTGTTGATATCAACCATGCCATTGCATGCCTTATAGTGTGCATTGTTATCACATTTCTGATAAGGCACGTCAGGGGCTGACGTTTTGTAATATAAGCCCGTTGTGTCATTAAATTCGTAGGGTTCTACAAGGTTAAAATTATCATCAATACCAACAGTTTTGCCACAGGCAAGGCAGTGACTACTTTCAAAAAACAATATTTGATTATCTTTGCAGTTACATTTAAACGTTTTCATATTTTCTTACCGTATCCGTTGATAAATACAATGACAAATTATTCAGTGAACAGACTTACATTAGCTATATTGCTAACAAATTATATAGTTAGCAAATTATAAAATTAATAAGCCTGAGATTACTTGCCGTTAAATTCGTTGCAATAAATCTGATTTTTTTTCATTAAACTCAGCATCAGTGAGTGCGCCTAAATCACGTAATTGTGCTAATTTTTCAATAATGTCGAGGGTTTCATTCACTGAGTATTGCGAAGCATTAATAGCTGTCGACTCGCTACTCATCATTTTATCATTTAAGCCTGTCTCAGGGGGAGATTGCTGTTGTTTTGCAAAGTCTGTTGATTGGGCAAAGTTGGTATTGTGACTTGAATGTGTCTGAGTGAAGCTATCATCAGCAATCACTGGCAAACTATTTACGCTAATGTTTCCCCACTGGCTACTAAAGGTAAGCGATATATCGTTGCCTTGTTGCTGGCTTACCCCCCCGATCTGGTGATCGAGTGTATCATAGACTGTGACCTGACCATTTTTTTCAATGGCTAAGCGATTAGGGAAGACAGCATATCGGGTGTTGTTTTGTGAACCGGTACTCGATGGATTACCTAAATTAACTGGCCACCACTGGTTGCTTCCTAAAGTACCTGCAGGAATGACGGGGAAAACTTGGTTGTTTGCTAAAATAGTGGCAAGTTCGTTACATAAGTTATCAACGGTGTTTTTCAAGCCATTATTGAACATGTCTCCTACCATTGTCATTCCACCGCGCATCCATTGACCTGAGCCGCCAAGTTCTGGGCAATTAAACTGCGCCATTGAACCGCCGCCATTATTTACTGCAACTAACATATGTACTACTGCCCCATAACTTAAACCATAGCGGGCAGATATCCCTTTAACCAAGTTGTCACCAATGTTTGTTAATGTTTGCATAAATAGCGTCCTTAATATGGAGATAGGCGGGATGTGTATTACGTCATGATCTAACTGTGAACAATCTACCTTAAGCATTGATGCTAATCATAAATTAGCAAAATAAAATGCCAACATTGCTTGTTTAAAGACACTAAGCTTGCTAGTTTGGCTTTCAGGGCGATTAAAAATCAAACTACTATAACACTGTTAAGAAGCTTAATCGTGGTTTTATTGTGAACTATTTTTTAAGTTCGTTTTAGCGAAGCATTTAACTGGTGTTGTGATTAATTGGGACTTTTTTCTATTTAATCGCTAGAAAAAACAGGCATGCTTTATTGGTGAATTACATAAAATAATAAGCGCTGTGTGATTTTTAATACCTAGCTTTGTGCTAATTTGGTGCGGATGTCGCACCAAATAATTCTTCACAGCGCTCGCTCTTTGATTCTAAACAGTCAATAGTGACCAATATATAGGCTAACAGCCTAATTTTATTATGTAATCTATATGGAATGTATATTGCTTAAATAGCAGGCAGGTAGTAGTAAGTTATACTTAAATGGCTATACAAAAAATTAAAGAGGGATTAATCGATGACAATTACTGTTGGTATAGCGCACCATACTCAATACAAGTACGACCGCCCAGTAAATATGGGGCCGCATATTTTCCGCTTACGTCCAGCACCGCATAGCCGAACTAAAATTAAAAGCTATTCATTAAAAATAGTGCCGGAAGATCATTACATCAATTGGCAGCAAGACCCTTTTGGTAATTATCAGGCAAGAGTGGTATTTAATAGCCCCACAACTGAGTTTAGTTTTACTGTTGATTTAGTGGCTGAAATGACGGTAATTAATCCGTTTGATTTCTTTTTAGAAGAATATGCTGAAGAGTTTCCATTTGAATACGATAAAGTCGCAAAGGCTGAGCTTAATCCCTATTTAAAAAAACGTAAGGCGAGTCCTAAGTTTTTAGAATTGATTGATTCGTTACGTCCGGAAAAACCAATCAGAAGTGTTGATTTTTTAGTTGCGGTCAATCAGTCAATTTATAATCTTGTTGGCTACGGCATTCGTTTAGAGCCTGGAGTTCAAACGGCGAACGAAACCATCACAAAAAAAACCGGTTCATGTCGAGATTCTGCGTGGTTGTTAGTACAACTGTTTCGTCATTTAGGTTTGGCTGCTCGTTTTGTATCTGGTTATTTAATCCAACTTACATCAGATCAAAAATCACTTGATGGCCCAAGTGGTCCTGATGAAGATTTTACTGATTTACACGCATGGACGGAAGTATATATTCCAGGCGCAGGTTGGATCGGGCTTGATCCTACCTCCGGCTTATTTGCTGGCGAAGGCCATATTCCGCTTGCGTGCACTCCTGAACCTAGCTCAGCAGCACCTGTCTCTGGTGGCATAGATAAGTGCGAATCAGAATTTAGTTTTTATAACAAAGTAACGCGCGTACATGAAGACCCTCGCGTTACAAAGCCGTATTCAGAAACACAATGGGCTGCAATAAACCGCTTGGGTCAGCAAGTTGATGATGTATATGTTAAGGAAGGTGTTCATTTAACAATGGGCGGTGAGCCGACGTTTATTTCTATTGATGATATGGAACATCCCCAATGGAACACAGAAGCCGACGGTAAAGAAAAACGAGTGCTAGCACAAAGCTTATTTATTGCGATGAACAAAGCATATACCAAAGGTGGCTTTACACATTATGGGCAAGGTAAATGGTATCCGGGAGAGTCACTGCCTCGCTGGCAATATGCATGTTATTGGCGAAAAGACGGTGAAGCTTTGTGGCAAGATGCCAGTTTATTAGCTGATCCGAATAAAGATTATAAATTAGACCACACAGATACCAAGCGTTTTACAGAACAGCTATGTGCAGAAATAGGCCTTGAAACCAAGGCTATCACTACAGCCTATGAAGATATTTTATATCATTTATGGCAAGAGGCATCGTTACCCAAAGAGGTGGGGCCTAAACAGCCTGAACTTCTTAGTGCAATGAGCCGTAAAGGCTTTTTAGCTAAAATGGAACAAGGTATTGAAAAGCCTGTTGGTTATGCATTGCCGCTGCAGTTTAATCAAGCGAAACATTGCTGGCAGTCATGCAAATGGGAATTTAAACGCGAATACTGTTTTTTATTACCAGGTGAATCACCCCTTGGTTATAGATTACCGCTTGATAGCCTTGAGTGGACAAGCAACATTATTGAGCGAGATCCGTTTGATATTCCAGATAACTTTACAAAAGCTAAAAAACTGCAAAAAGGCTTTATTGGTCAACAGATGATCAAAACCGCAATGGCATTGGAAGTAAGAGAAGGGCGGTTGTATATCTTTATGCCCCCAACGAGCCATTTTGAACATTATATGTCGCTGTTAAATGCGATTGAAAGCACCGCAAAAGCCCTGCAAATCCCGGTAGTTATTGAAGGCTATAGCCCGCCTAAAGATAGTCGTGTAGAAAAATACGCCGTGACACCTGATCCAGGTGTCATTGAAGTGAACATCCACCCATCTTCGTCATGGCAGCAATTAGTTGATAGAACAACGACACTTTACGATCTAGCCAAACAAGCACGCTTAGGAACAGATAAGTTTATGGCGGACGGTCGTCATACCGGCACCGGGGGTGGTAATCATGTCACTTTAGGTGGTGAAACACCGCAGCAAAGCCCGTTCTTACGACGCCCAGATATTTTAAGAAGTTTTATTACTTATTGGCAGCACCATCCTGGATTATCTTATTTATTTTCAGGTTTATTTATTGGCCCTACAAGCCAAGCACCTCGTGTGGATGAAGCACGTGATGAGTTGCTCTATGAGCTTGAAATCGCATTTTCACATATGCCTGAAGGGGAAGTACCTGAGCCATGGCTCGTTGATCGTTTGTTACGCAACTTACTTGTTGATTTAACAGGTAATACACACAGGGCGGAGTTTTGTATTGATAAGCTATATTCACCCGATTCAGCAACAGGACGACTAGGTATTGTCGAGTTTAGGGGGTTTGAAATGCCACCTCACTCACAAATGAGCTTAGTGCAAATGTTGTTATTACGGACTTTATTAGCTTGGTTTTGGAAAAAGCCTTATCACAAACCGTTGATCCGTTGGGGCACCGAATTACATGATAAATTTTTATTACCTCAGTATGTTGAAAATGATTTAGCTGAGGTTGTTAGAGATCTGCAGCAAGCTGGTTTTGCATTCCAAGTAAGTTGGCTAAACCCATTTTTTGAGTTTAGGTTCCCTGTTTGCGGCACCCGAGAACTCGATGATGTGACGTTAGAGCTTAGAACCGCGATTGAACCGTGGCATGTACTGGGTGAAGAAGCCAGTGCATCTGGTACTGCTCGGTATGTTGATTCGTCATTAGAACGCGTGCAAATCAAAGTAATTGGCACAATGAGTGACCGCTATATCGTTACATGTAATGGCCGACGCGTGCCGCTTAAAATTGTTAAAGGCAAAGCGAAAGATGAAATGGTTGCCGGGATCCGTTACCGTGCATGGCAGCCACCAACAGCGCTGCATCCTACAATTGGTGTACATGCACCGTTAGTATTTGATCTGATCGATACCTGGGAAGGCCGCTCAATGGGTGGTTTTGTCTACCATGTTAGTCATGCTGGTGGGCGAAATCCAGAAACATTACCCGTTAATGCATTTGAAGCTGAAGGGCGAAGGGTTGCACGATTTTGGGAGCATGGTCACACACCATCATTATTAGCATCTGATCAGCCTAGTTGGAGCCCATCGGCTGCGACACGAAGCTTTGAATCAGCACAATCGGTGAGTGAATTTGTTGTTCCCGATGAAGAAAATACTAATTCAGATTACCCTAATACGCTCGATTTAAGGAGACAACCTAAGTTCAAATAAATCATCTTTTTGGGTTGTTCATTGTATGACTCCACTTTGACATTACGCAAAGTAGAGTCATTATTTAACAGACGCTTTTGTTAATACAATTACCAACAAATTGAACTAGAATGATAGTTTACTTTCTATAGCGGAGCGCTTTTAGCTTGTACATTAATAATAATACGATGCCAGAGCTGCCTAATTGGTTGTCTTTATACCTTGATAAACGCCACGGTCATGATGAATTGGCGGATCACAGTGGCTTAAACCCTGAGCATTGGGATACTTTATTTAATCGTTTAGCAAGTTTAACCGCTGAAGATGTAAGTAGTCGTGCCATTGAAATTACGCAACTTTTGCAAAATGGCAATATTAAAAGTGAGAGTAATCAACAGTGGCACTTCGATCCACTGCCTTTTATGTTTTCTCGAGCAGATTGGAATACGTTAGAGCAAGGCATAAAACAGCGAACTTTATTACTTAATAAGATCCAACAAGATGTTTATTCTGAGCAAAAGCTACTTTTGAGTGGGCAAATATCACCGCAGCAGCTGTACCAAGATAGTCATTACTTACGTGAAGGATTTAGCTTACCAAGTGATGAGCTAAAACTTTTTTTTACAGCGGTTGATGTGTATCGCGCACCATCGGGTGAATTTAAAGTCTTAGCTGATCATTGCCAATGTCCGTTAGGTCTAGGGCTATTGCTTAAAAACCGCATTATAGCTAGGCGCGTTATGGCTGAAGAGTTTGCTGAATGCAACGTGCAACAAATTAAAGAGTTTTTAAATTTGTTTCAAGAAGGCATTAACGAGTTTATTCATTATATGGATGATCCTCGTATTGTTATTTTAACTCAAGGGATCGATGATCCAAATTATAACGAGCATGCGTTTCTATCTACTTACTTTGGCTATACTTTAGTGCAAAGCGCTGATTTAACAGTGCGTAATGGCGAAGTGTGTTTAAAGTCATTACAAGGGTTGGGGAAAATCAATGTGATTTTACGTTGGATCCCAGATCAAAGTATCGATTCACTTGAACAAACACAATACTCGTTACATGGTATTCCAGGCTTATTACAAGCTGTACGTGAGGGCTCAGTAAAAGTATTAAATCCTTTTGGAAGCGGGGTACTCTCATCACCGGCAATACAATGTAATTTAGCCCAGCTATCAGAGCAACTTTTACAACAACCATTATTACTAGATTGCCCTAAGTACCACAGCATTGAAGATGTTAAATCATCGGATTGGTCACAGTTAGTGTTTGGTAGTTATAAAGATCCTAAACTAACACTTGATGGCCATTTAGACGCGGATAAAATTAAACAACTTATAACTAAGCAACCTAGCGATTATTATTTTCAAGATAAACCCGCATTTAGTAGCGCACCATTTTGGGATGACGGTAAGTTAATTGCAAAACCTGTGGTATTTAGGTGTTATGTATTAACCACAGAAAATGGCATCGAAGTACTGCCATCGGCACTGTGTTTCTCTTATCAAAATAGTGCTAACGCTAAGGGCGCTGGTTGGCTCAAAGATACTTGGATAAATACCAGTAAAGATATTGATTTAACTGAGCAAAGTGTACCAACACCAATTAAAAAAAGAATGGATGTAAGCTTACTTGAAGGGGTTATATCAAGTCGTACTGCAGAACATTTATTTTGGCTCGGTCGTTATTTAGAGCGCTGTGAAAATACCATAAGAATATTACGTATCTTTATTGATCGTTACACTGAGTTGGCTATTTATCCAGATTTAATACGCCGCAGTACTGTTGCTCGTTTGTTGGCTGCTATCAGCGCTCAGCATATTGTCTACCCTTATGTAGAGCAAGCTATCAAGCTTGAAGAATTTGATAGCGCAGTGTCTAAGCAAACAGCGTTTGCTTTACTCGCTGATGAGCTACGCGCGGGTAGTATAATAAATACGTTACATTATTTAGCGAATGCATCAGTACAGATCCAAGAATTATTGTCCCATGATAGTCGTCGTATTATTGATGAAATCAATGAACAAGTTAAAGTGCTAAAGCATATCAATATCAATATTTCATCACGTGCGATGCAAAGTATTTTAGATAAAGTGATTGGTTTGATCATGGCCTTTAATGGCTCGTTAGTGGATTGTATGCCAAACAGCAATGGCTGGTTTTTACTTGAGATGGGTCGCAGGATTGAGCGCAGCTTACAAATCACCTCATTAACAGGGGCTTTATTAACGCAAGAACTCGAGCAAGCTGAAGAGCTTGGTTTACTCGAAGCGGTTTTGAGTAGTCAAGTTAGCTTAGTGACCCATAAACGTCGCTATAGAATGTATCAAAGTATAGGTACTGGGCTTGAGCTATTATTACTTGATGCAGAATACCCTCGCTCATTACTTTTTCAGTTAGAGCAAATAAACCAGTTATGCAAGCATTTACCGACTAAACGCAGACAGGGAGTGATAGCAGCACATGAAAAAGCAATTTTACTTTCTAAAACGAGTTGCTATGTCACAGAAAAAGACTACTTGCAAAGGACGGACGCTGGAGTTCGTAAACAGTTAATCGAGTTTAACCATAATATTCGCCTGAACTTAAATACCTTTTGTGATGTATTATTATTGCAGTATTTTTCTCATACACAAACGGCGAATAAATTGAATTGGACTAATATTGAGCAAGCTCAATCGTGAAATATAAAATAAAGCATTCCACAACTTACAGTTATGCCGATTTTGTTAGCTTGTGTCAAAACCAAGCACGGTTAACACCAAAAACAAATCGTGCCCAGATATGCCACAGTAGTCGCATAGATATTGAGCCGCCGGCAAATTATCTACAAGAATTTACGGATTATTTTGATAATAAAGTGACCGCGTTTGAAATAGCCACTCAGCATAAAAAACTGAAAGTGACTATGACCAGTGAAGTGGAACTTTTATTAAGTGCAAATATTAACCTCGTCGACACTGATATGCCTTGGCAAGAGGCTCGCGATATCGTCGCAAAGCCAAATACATATCAGCTGTTAAAAACATCGGAGTTTATTTTGCCATCTCAATATACTCCTTTTGTACAGGGTATAAAGGAATACGCTTTAACGTCGTTTTTAGCTGATATTAGCTTGATTTGCGGCTGTAAAGATCTCATGGCACGGATTTTTCATGAGTTTCAGTATGATCCCGGTTTTACTACGATTAGTACGCCTTTGAGTGTTGTTTTTGCACAAAAAAGGGGCGTTTGCCAAGATTTTGCACATTTTGCGATAGCGTGCTTACGCAGTATTGGTTTAGCAGCACGTTATGTTAGCGGGTATATAGAAACAATGCCTCCCGAGGGGGAAGAAAAGTTAGCTGGTGCAGATGCGACCCATGCATGGTTTTCTGTGTTTGTGCCAAGGTTTGGTTGGGTAGACTTTGATCCAACAAACAATGTTATGCCTAATGAGCAGCATATAACACTTGCTGTTGGCCGTGATTTTTCTGATGTCACTCCTTTGAAAGGCGTGGTTTTTGGTGGCGGTACACAATTGCTTGATGTAGCGGTTGATATGATTCGATTGGAGTGATTAAAACAACTCAATATTAATAATGGATAAGGCGGAAGGATGTATGAAAATTGACTGGAAAGCATATCAAACAAATGGCTTTTTTGATGAATTAATAGACGCACAAGGAAATATTCGAACGCATGGTAAACAGTTAGCACAGTTTTTTTCTAGCTTATCAAAAGAAGAATTAGTTAAAGCCAGAGCTGTTGCCGATCTAGCCATAAAAGAAATGGGCATTACTTTTACAGTTTATAATGAAGGCAATATGATCGATAGAGCGTGGCCGTTTGACATTATTCCGCGCACTATTGGTAAAAAAGAATGGCAAACTGTTGAGGTAGGTTTAAAACAGCGTGTTGAAGCGTTGAATCTGTTTATAAATGATTTATACCATGATCAAAAAATAATAAAAGACGGTATTTTTCCAAAAGGCTTACTCGAAAAATCAGTTAACTTTCGCTCTCAATGTGTTGGAATTACTCCGCCAAATAATATATGGGCGCATATCTGCGGCTCCGATTTAGTGCGCGATGGAAATGGCACTATGTTTGTACTCGAAGATAACTTACGGGTGCCGTCTGGGGTGTCTTATATGCTTGAGAACCGCTCAGTGATGAAACGTGTTTTCCCTGAGTTATTCGAACAAGTGTCGATTTTACCAGTTGATGATTATCCTTCACAACTGTTTGATATGTTGGCAGCAATGTCACCTCGTCCAGACGATAAGCCTGAAGTAGTGGTATTAACACCCGGTGTATTTAACTCCGCCTATTTTGAACATTGTTACCTTGCTCAAGAGATGGGCTGTGAATTAGTAGAGGGGCGTGATTTAGTAGTCGAAAAAGACGACTGTGTCTATATGCGCACAATTACAGGCTTGCAACGCGTTGATGTAATTTATCGACGCATCGACGATTTATTCTTAGATCCCGACGCTTTTTTACCTGAATCACAATTAGGTGTACCCGGTTTAATGCGAGCATGGTCGAAAGGTAATGTGGCGTTAGTCAATGCACCCGGTGCAGGGGTTGCGGATGATAAGGTGGTTTATGCCTATGTACCTGACATCATAAAATATTACTTGGATGAAGAACCCAAGATCGAAAATGTGCCAACCTATAAGTGTTTAGATCCTAAAGAATGTGATTATGTTATTAAAAATATCGATAAACTAGTTGTCAAACCTGCAAACGAGTCGGGTGGCTATGGTTTATTGATTGGTCCTAAATCGACTAAAAAAGAGCAACAAGCAACCATTGCACAAATAAAAGCCGATCCACGGAATTGGGTAGCGCAACCAACTCTTGATTTGTCTACGGTTCCCACCCTTGACGGGACAGAGCCTGATGGACGTCACGTTGACTTGAGACCGTTTATATTATCGTCAGGTAAAGACACACAGATCACTACTGGTGGCCTTACTCGTGTTGCGATGGTGAAAGGTTCATTAGTGGTAAATTCATCTCAAGGCGGTGGTAGTAAAGATACCTGGATTGTTGACGAAGAGGCTAAATAATATGTTATCAAGAGTAGGTGAAACTTTATATTGGGTAGCTCGTTACGTTGAACGTGCAGAAAATGTTGCACGGTTAATTAATGTCAACAACATGCTGATGTTGGATTTACCTAAAGGCGTATGTACAGGCTGGGAGCCATTAATAGATATTATTGGCGCACGTCAGGCGTATGAAGATAAACACGCTGATTACACAGAGCAAAAAGCGCTGCGTTATTTACTTGTAGGTAGTGATAATGGCTCGTCTATTTTAAATTCTATTATCTATGCTAGAGAGAGCGCTCGGACGATCCGAGACGTAATGCCTCGCGATGTATGGGAAGAAATTAACTCCCTTTATTACTATGTAAAAGATAATCAAAAAGAAGGGCTTGCTAAGCGTGGCCGATTTGCTTATCTAAAGAAAATCATCGAATCAGCCCATCAAATATTTGGTGCTTTAGATGCGACTATTAACCATGATCATGGTTTTACGTTTATCCGCTTTGGGTCGTTAATAGAACGTGCTGATATGACGTCACGGATATTAGACATTCGTTCAGAGACGTTGATCACCAGCGATGAAGCAAAACCTTATGAAAATATTCAGTGGATCAGCTTATTGCGCTCGCTTAGTGCTTATCAAATGTATCGACAAGAGATGAGCGTACGGGTGCAACGTGCTGATGTATTAGAATTCGTGATGCACAGTGAAGTATTTCCACGGTCAATTTTGTTTTGCTTAATAGAGCTGAAAACGCTGATTTCACCTTTGCCAAACTCTACAGAGATTATAAATTTAATAGATGCAGTGGTAAAACAATTGAAAGCTGAAGATGTAAGAGCGCTTAAAAATGGCCACTTACACAATTATATGGATCAAATCCAAATTGAATTAGCGGGCATTCATAATGCATTAGCGCAAACGTATTTTTTAAAACCGCCAGAATAGGCCTGTTAAGCTATTAATCTTATAATACGCCCAAGGTTTTAAATTACATTGGGCGTTATTAACTAACGTGAGCTTTGGCTAATTATGAAAACGCGTTGTCTTTTAATTGTGCTTGCATTTGTTCGCGCATTTTAAACTTTTGTAGTTTTCCGGTAACCGTCATAGGGTAACTTTCAACAAATTGAATATGTTTTGGTATTTTAAAATAAGCTAATTTATCTTTTAAGAAGCTGCGAATTTCTTGCTCTGTTAACACGGCATCATCTTTAGGCTGCACCCAAGCACATACTTCTTCGCCGTACTTGTCGTCACTGATGCCAAAAATAGCAGCATCTTGCACGCCAGGGTAAGTGTAAAGTACTTCTTCAATTTCGCGCGGGTAGATATTTTCGCCACCACGAATGATCATATCTTTAATTCTGCCCACTATTGCAACAAAACCTTCCGCATCCATTACACCTAAATCACCGGAGTGTAGCCAACCTTCTTTATCGATAGTTGCGGCGGTTTTTTCTTCATCATTCCAATAGCAACGCATAATACCCGCACCACGGCTGCATACTTCGCCAGCAAGCCCTATTTTTTGTATATTACCCACTTCGTCAATAATTTTTACTTCTGTATGCGCCAGCGCGCGACCGACGGTAGTAACTTGTTTTTCAATGGATGAGTCAATCTCCGTGGCATTATTGATGGGACTACATTCCGTTTGACCGTAACCGATAACAACTTCATTCATATGCATCAGCGATTGTACTTTACGCATTACTTGCTCAGGACACGTCGAGCCTGCCATGATACCCGTACGTAAACTGGATAAGTCAAAACGAGCAAAATCTTTTAGTTCCAGTTCAGCAATAAACATAGTAGGTACGCCATGCAGTGCAGTACAGCGTTCTTTTTCAACCACCTCAAGCGTGATTGTTGGATCAAAAGAATCTCCCGGAAATACTGCCGTAGCTCCTTTACTTATACACACTAAATTACCTAATACCATTCCAAAACAGTGATATAACGGTACTGGAATACACAGCTTATCATCTGCAGTTAAGCGCATTGCATTAGCCATAAGAAAACCATTATTTAAAATGTTTTTATGGGAGAGCGTAGCGCCTTTGGGATTGCCTGTTGTGCCGGAGGTAAACTGAATGTTGATGTCTTGATCTGGTTGCAAAGTTGCACCAATGGCGTTGAGCTCAACGCGGTGGGCGGCCGTTGGCATTGTCATAACTTGACTAAAACTAAACATGCCTGCGGCAGGCTCATCACCAATACGAATAATATTTTTTAAATAGGGGAGGTTTTTTGCCTGCAGTTGCCCAGCTTTTGCAGCGGCAAGTTCGGGCAGTAATTCATTAAGCATGCCTAGGTAATTACTGGCTTTGAAACTTGAAGCGGTTATAAGAGTTGAACACTCGACTGAATTTAGTGCAAATTGTAGTTCGTTTGGACGATACGCTGGGTTAATACAGACCATGATCGCGCCAATTTTGGCGGTCGCAAATTGGGTTAAGCACCACTCAAGGTTGTTTGGTGACCAGATACCAACACGATCACCTGGTTTTACACCTAAAGCCAGTAACCCCATTGCCAGCTGGTTGATCTGCTGCTGATATTCTTTATAGCTTAAACGAATGTTTTGATGATGCAGCACTATTGCAGTGTGGTCTGGGTTATTGTCGACAATAGAGTCGAAATAATCACCTATGGTTTTATTGATCAATGCTGGGCTTTGTGCTCCTTTAAAGTAGCTATGCTCTAAGCCTGCTGCATCTTTGACTGTTTTATTCGCATCGGTTGCAGTTGTATTATTGTTACTTATTTGCATGTACGGTCTCCGTGTCAATGTTGTGAGAGTCTACTTAGTTAGAAAAACACAGATTGTCGACAAATGAAAGCGCTATACGACCAATGTAGTAATAAAAATGATAAATATTAGGCAATAAAAAACGCTAGCTGTAGCTACAACAAAAACATTGCAGTACACACTAGCGCAGTATCTGATTATAAATTGAACTTTAATTGAAAATTAAAGTTCTTCGCTGCGGTAGGTTTTTTTCATTAAATGTACATATGCATTTACAAACGCATTTTCTTGGTACTTTTTAAGCCCCGTTTCAGCGAAATCAATAGGAATAGGATTACGTTTTAATTGCTCTTTGATCTCGGTTGTACTGAATAAATAAACACTCAGCTCAGGGATCAATTGAATTGCAGTTTCCATTTTGAAACCGTTCGCACTACCGGCAAATTTACCTTTAGGCGCACGTTGACGAATAGCAACTGAGTCAATTTGATAGTCCTGCATAAGTTTCGCAAAATCAAATTGGAATTTACGCATTACTTCAGTGTCATTACCATTACCTAAGGTAAAGCGAGTTTGGCGAATATCTCGTATATCAAATACATCGTTATCTTTTGTTAAAATACACAGTAGTACGTCACTACCGGTAATTTCTACACCGCATGTTCTCATTGTCATTCTCTAAATAACTAATTTGGGCAGCATTATATCAATTAAACGCCTTAAAAACAGTGCATTTTAAAAACCGATTTCAATCCCAATGCCACTGTGGTCGCTTACGCAGATATCTTCATCAATTTGGTTTGGATTTAAGTGTTTATCAAAGCTTAGATAGTGCAACGATTTTATCCGCGATAATGCACAATCAGTATTAAAGTGTCCTGAGGTCAAAATATAATCAAGCACATTGCCACGACCTTGATAGTAATGTGTTGCTGGTTTTACTTTACCATTTGCCGATTCACTGCTTAATTCAAACGAATCAGTTAATCCTACAATGGGTTGTTCAAGCTCTAAACAGGGCTCGCAACGAGTAGGGTGAAATCCTTGGGTCATGAATGACAGCGCAGGGCTGTCAATATTGTCGTTAAAATCCCCCATTACTAATGTTGCACAGTTTTTTTCACGCTGGGTTTTTAGCGCATCATAATAAACAATCGAAGCTTCCAGTGAGCGTGATATTTGCGATTGCATCATGCCAACGGTTTGTTGTAATAGATTTAATAAGGGATCGTCTTGATTATGAATGTTTAAAATATGCGCCATTGAATGCACCCGTTGTGATTTAAAGTGCACCACATAGCAGGTTAAATCACCAAATTCAGGTACATCAAAACTGCATTTAATAGGTGTGCGATTAAATTTAAATTCATTTTGATTATTTAAGTACTCAAGTAGTTCTGGGCAAGGGGTGAGTTCGTGGCATGCTTGAAAAGGGATTTTCGCGGCAATCGCCACCACAGGGTTAAATAATACCTGTGGATAGAGATGATCACTGCGTGGACTGGCAACAGTAGCAAAATAGTCATAGCCTTGCTCTTTACACAAAATGGCTAATTCTTTAGGGCTAAACACCTCTTGGAAAGCAACAACCGTTGCTTGACTTTGCTGTAGAAAGTCAGTGATAAAGTGCTGTTTTTGCCGCCATTGCGTTGCGTTGTAACGTTCATGTAATTGATAAAAAGAATAAGGTGGCGCCGTAAAATTAAGTAAATTTAAAGTGGCAAAACGGATGCGATTAGACGTCGTCATTAGGTTATCCAACAGCTGAAATTAAATTAAGTATGAAATGGGAGGGTTATTTGTCAATTTGTCTGGCTAAATACTTGTATTTAGTGGCTCCAAACGCGACAATAACCGCTTGTGTTTGCTAAGACTCAACAAATACATTAACCAAATACGGTTAAAATTAACAATGCTTATTCGTAAAAGCGTTGTCGAGTTATTCATTTTAATTTAATAAATACATGTGATGCATTGTAGGCGTCACCACTGTAGTAAGGACTTATAATGCCAGTTATTACTCTTCCTGACGGCAGTCAGCGTAGTTTTGAAAACCCTGTAAGTACACTTGATGTAGCCAATGATATCGGCCCAGGCTTAGCAAAAGCCACTATCGCTGGTCGTGTTAATGGCACTCGTGTTGATGCCTGTGATTTAATTTCTGACGATTCTCGTCTTGAAATCATCACCGCAAAAGATGATGACGGCTTAGAAATAATTCGTCACTCATGTGCTCACTTGATAGGTCATGCAGTTAAGCAACTGTTTCCTGATGCAAAAATGGCAATTGGTCCAACGATTGATAATGGTTTTTACTATGATATCGATATGGAACATTCATTAAGTCAAGATGACTTAGAAGCTATTGAAAAGCGCATGTTGCAACTTGCTAAAACAAACTACGACGTGGTTAAGAAAACCGTAAGCTGGCAAGAAGCCCGTGATGCATTTGCAGCGCGCGGCGAAATGTACAAAATTCAAATCCTTGACGAAAACATCGCTAAAGATGACCGTCCAGGATTATATCACCACGAAGAATACATCGATATGTGTCGTGGTCCACACGTACCGAACATGCGTTTTTGCCAACATTTCAAAATAATGAAAGTAGCCGGTGCCTACTGGCGTGGCGATTCAGATAATAAAATGTTGCAGCGTATTTATGGCACTGCATGGGGCGATAAAAAGCAACTTAAAGCCTACTTACAACGTTTAGAAGAAGCCGAAAAACGTGATCACCGTCGTATTGGTAAAGCACTTGATTTATGGCATTGGCAAGAAGAAGCGCCAGGCATGGTGTTTTGGCACAACGATGGGTGGAGCATTTACCGTGAACTTGAAGAGTTTGTGCGTGAAAAGTTACGCGAGTACCAGTACGAAGAAGTAAAAGGTCCAATGATGATGGATCGTTCTTTATGGGAAAAATCAGGTCACTGGGAAAAGTATTCAGAAGCAATGTTTACCACTGAATCTGAAAAGCGTGAATACGCAATCAAACCAATGAACTGCCCAGGTCACGTACAGATCTTTAATCAAGGTTTAAAATCGTACCGTGATCTTCCACTGCGTATGGCTGAATTTGGTTGTTGTCATCGCAACGAGCCGTCAGGCGCACTTCATGGTCTAATGCGCGTACGTGGGTTTACTCAGGATGATGCCCATATCTTCTGTACTGAAGAGCAAATCATGGATGAAGTATCAGCGTGTATCCAAATGGTTTACGATACGTACGAAACATTCGGCTTTGAAAAAATTGTGGTGAAGCTGTCAACACGCCCTGAACAGCGTATTGGCGAAGATCATATGTGGGACAAAGCAGAGCTTGCATTAGCTGATGCACTGAAAGCAAATAACATCGAATTTGATTATTTACCGGGTGAAGGTGCTTTCTATGGTCCAAAAATTGAATTTACTTTGTACGATTGCTTAGACAGAGCGTGGCAGTGTGGTACAGTGCAACTAGATTTTGCATTACCAGGGCGTTTAGGGGCAACTTATGTTGCTGAAAACAACGAACGTCGTACACCTGTTATGATACACCGTGCAATATTGGGCTCTATCGAGCGCTTTATCGGTATTCTTACAGAAGAGTACGCGGGTTTATTCCCGACTTGGCTTGCACCAAAGCAAGTAGTGATTATGAATATCACTGATAAACAAGCTGCTTATGTGCAGGAAATTGTACAAAAATTAAATAAACTTGGAATTAGAGCCGCTGCTGACTTGAGAAATGAGAAGATTGGCTTTAAAATCCGTGAACACACATTAAAACGTATCCCATATTTACTTGTTGTTGGTGATAAAGAAGTTGAACAACAAGAAGTAGCTGTACGTACCCGCACAGGTGAAGACTTGGGCAAATTTAATGTTGATGAATTTGTCGCTAAAATTAGCGAAGAAATTAAAAATCGACTATAAAAACTCTGCGTGTAGGGCATACATTTAATTGCGAACTACACGCTTATTATTTGATATTCTTGGAGGAACGTACTATTAGAGGCGGCAAGAAAGGGCAACAAACAGCCCAAAAAAATCGTATTAACGAAGAAATTACAGCTCAAGAAGTTCGCTTAATTGACATTGAAGGCGAGCAAGCTGGAATTCAGTCATTAAAAGACGCGCAAACTATGGCTGATGCCGCTGGTGTTGATCTAGTAGAGATTAGCCCAAATGCTGAGCCGCCTGTTTGTAGAATCATGGACTACGGTAAGTTCATCTTTGAAAAAAGCAAAGAACTAAAAGAGCAGAAGAAGAAGCAAAAGCAAATCCAGATAAAAGAAATCAAATTCCGTCCTGGCACGGATGAAGGTGATTATCAGGTTAAGCTTCGCAACTTACGTAAGTTCTTAGAAGGTGGCGATAAAGCTAAGATTACCATCCGCTTCCGTGGTCGTGAAATGGCCCACCAAGAAATTGGTATAGAATTATTAAACCGTATCAAAGGCGATTTGGAAGAGCTTGCAGTTGTTGAGTCTTTCCCTAATCGTGTTGAAGGTCGCCAAATGGTTATGATGATGGCGCCTGTTGCTAAAAAGCAATAAACAAGCTAAGATACGCAGCGAATTTAGCTCAGGTCACCAAGTAATATGCAAATATTCACCTGTGCTAACCGGTAATAAAGTAAAACTGCAGCATTTATGTTGGGTTTTCACCGGAATATGGCAGTAAGTTAGGCCTAAAAGTGGAGCTATAGCAATATATCTCACGCCTGCTTACTAATTTTAAAGCAATACATTTGGAGTTATTGCAATGGCTTATAAGCTAAAAAGTCACAGAGGCGCGGCTAAGCGTTTCAAAAAGACTGCTTCTGGCGGTTTCAAGCGTAAACAAGCGCATCTTCGTCACATTCTGACTAAGAAAACTTCTAAGCGTAAGTTACACCTACGTCCTAAGATGATGGTTCATAAGAACGACCATGGTCTAGTTTCACGTATGTTACCATTCGCTTAATAGGGGTTTTTAGAAATGGCAAGAGTTAAACGCGGCGTTGTCGCACGTGCACGTCACAAAAAAGTTTTAAAACAAGCAAAAGGTTACTACGGAGCACGTTCACGTGTTTACCGCGTAGCTTTCCAGGCTGTTACTAAAGCGGGTCAATACGCTTACCGTGACCGTCGTGCGAAGAAACGTACTTTCCGTCAATTATGGATTGCACGTATCAATGCTGCTTCACGTCAAAATGGTCTGTCTTACAGCCGTTTTATCAATGGTCTTAAAAAGACATCTGTAGAAATCGATCGTAAGATCCTTGCAGATATCGCTGTTTATGACCAAGTTGCATTCGCAGCGCTTGTTGCAAAAGCTAAAGAAGGCCTAGCGGCAGCTTAAGCTTTTAAAATAAGTATTAAAAAGGAGCCTATGGCTCCTTTTTTTGTGGCTAAAATAAAGTTTTCACCAACAGTTATTTGCGGTAAGGCTCGTGAAAAGCGAGATAGTCGGTAGTGATCCCAACTGTGCTAACGCTATATAATAATTACAAATAAATGAGGTAATTAACTATTTTGAATTGGCAATCCTTAGTTGATAACCGCCAACGCTTTTTCTGGGTATTACAGATTGCGGGTTGGATCGGTTATGCACTTGTTAACTACATTGGCTCAAAAGTCTTTGAGATGCGCGATATTTATGTATTTGTGATCGTACTCAATGCTTACGCCGGGTGTTTAATGACTGTGCCATTGCGCTATATGTATCGCAAAGCCTGGAATGCATCTCCTTGGGTTTTAATGTTAGTAGTGTTCGGCGCTTCGTACATTACAGGCACTTTATGGGCGGTAATACAGAAATTTAATTTATGGGAGATTTATCGCCATGGTTATCGTCCTACAGAATGGTTTTACTATCTGCAACAAGGCTTAGATTCGGTTTATATTATTCTTTGTTGGAGTGGTTTGTACTTTGGCATTAAATATTATCAACTACTGCAAAGTGAGCGCCAAAAAGCCCTTAAAGCAACAACGATGGCGCATGAAGCACAACTGAAAATGCTACGTTATCAATTAAATCCTCATTTTTTGTTTAATACTCTTAATGCTATATCTACGTTGATTTTGGTAAAAGAGAATAAAGATGCTAATTTAATGGTGTCAAAGTTGAGCGACTTTTTACGTTATACACTTAATACCGATCCGATAAAAAAAGTCCCACTTGAACAAGAGTTGCATGCACTGATGCTTTATCTTGAAATAGAGCGAGTACGCTTTGATGAACGGTTGCAAGTGAATGTGCAAATCAGTGATGAAGCAAAAAATGCATTAGTGCCGAGTTTAATATTGCAACCGATCATCGAAAATGCGATTAAATATGCAATAGCTCATCTTAGCGAAGGGGGAGTAATTGATATTAAAGCACAAGTTTTTGCTAATGAACTATTATTGGAAGTAGGCGATAATGGCCCCGGTACTGAATTACTTAATGGCCAATTAGTTAATTCACAAGGGGTAGGGGTGGCAAATACGAAAGACCGCCTGAAAACTTTGTATGAAAATAACTATTCGTTTGTGTTATCACATAATACGCCAAGTGGATTGAAAGTGAATCTGCGCGTTCCGTTTGAGAAGGCTGTGAAGAAATGAGCAAGATTAAGACCCTGATTGTCGATGATGAACCATTAGCCCGTAGAGGGTTAGCGGTAAGATTAGAGGAGTTTGATGATATCGAAGTCATTAAGTTATGTAACTCTGGTCAAGAGGCTATCGATGCATGCCAAGCAGGGAAAATAGATTTAGTTTTTTTAGATATTCAAATGCCTGGAATGAATGGGTTTGAGGTTGCCAGAGCACTCAGTGAAAGTGTCAGAGCGTTACCTGCTATTGTATTCGTAACCGCATTTGATCAGTTCGCAGTCAAAGCATTTGAGATCCATGCTTTAGATTACATCCTTAAACCAGTCGACGACAACAGACTAAAACAGGCGGTAGAAAAAGTGCATACCTACTTGAAGACGCAACAAGACAACGCCCATAAAAAGAAATTGGCGAGTTTTGTAGCTGGAATTACTGGTAATAATTGTGAAGAGATTTTGAAAAAACTGGCAACTGGCGATACATTAACAGATCGCCGTTACCCAGAATCTTTAGCGGTGAAAGAGCAGGGTGAAATAATCCGTGTACCTGTAGCGACAATTCAATGGGTTGATGCCGCTGGTGACTATATGTGTTTACATTGCCAAGATGGTCAAACGCATATTTTACGAAAAACTATGAAAGAACTAGAACAGGAACTTGATCCTCAGCTATTTGTACGTGTCCATCGCAGTGCGATTGTAAATACTAAACAAATTAGCAAGCTTGTAACTCAGGTAAGTGGTGAGTATTTATTAGTGCTTGAGAACGGCCAAGAATTAAAAGTAAGCCGTAGTTATCGCGATAAAGTAAAAGCTGCGTTAGCAAGTTAACTTAGAAACGGGCTCAATAGCTGTTATATAACGAAGTAAATTAAACCATGTGTTTTAAATAAAAAAACGCGAGCCTTGGCTCGCGTTTTTTTATAACTGCGTTAATTAAGCAACAGTAACAATTTTCATAGTATTGGTTGCACCAATCGTTTCCATAGCATCACCATGAGTGATGATCACAGTATCGCCAGATTGTAATGAACCCGCATTCACAAGTGTGTTAAGGGCATCTTTTACCATGTTATCTTTTTCACATTGTGTTGAGTCAAAGAATACCGGGTAAACACCACGATATAATGCTGTTTGACCAAGTGTACTGGCATGACGAGACAATGAATAAATAGGTAAGCCAGAGCTGATACGTGACATCAATTTTGCTGTGCTACCTGATTCAGTTAAAGTAATAATCGCTTTTACTGAATCTAAATGGTTTGCCGCATACATAGCTGACAATGCAATTGATTCTGCATTAGAAGAGAAACGACTATCTAAGCGATGCTTAGAAACGTGAGTTTCTTTTTGTGATTCTGCCCCTAAACAAACGCGCGCCATGGTTGCCACGGTTTCTTCTGGGTAATCGCCTGCCGCTGTTTCAGCTGAAAGCATTACCGCATCAGTGCCATCAAGGACTGCGTTGGCAACATCCATAACTTCTGCACGGGTAGGCATTGGGTTATCGATCATTGATTCCATCATTTGTGTTGCTGTGATCACGGTACGGTTAAGTGAGCGAGCACGACGGATAATGAGTTTTTGTTTACCCATTAAGGCAGCATCACCAATTTCAACACCTAAGTCACCACGAGCAACCATCACCGCATCTGAAGCAAGGATAATATCATCAACTGCTTCTACCGTTTCAACGGCTTCAGCACGCTCAATTTTAGCTAAAAGCTGTGCTTTAGAGCCTGCAGCTTCAGCTAGTGAACGCACATAACGCATATCGTCGCCACTGCGTGGGAATGATACTGCGATATAATCAACATCAATTTCTGCTGCAGTTAATAAATCTTCTTTATCTTTATCAGTGAAGGCTGGAGCAGTTAAACCACCACCTAAGCGGTTGATGCCTTTATTGTTAGATAACACGCCACCAACAGTTACTGTGGTATGCACTAAATGACCTTCAACATTTACTACTGTTAATTGAATTAAACCATCGTTTAAAAGTAGTAAGTCACCAGGGGCAACATCTTGTGGTAATTCTTTATAATCAATACCTACGGCGTTGATATCGCCTAGGCCTTTTTCCATTTTTGCATCAAGAATAAATTTTGCACCAACAGGTAGCGTTACTTTGCCATCTTTAAATGTCGATACACGAATTTTTGGGCCTTGTAGATCGGCTAAAATAGCAATGTGCTTGCCTAGTTTTTTGGCAATGTCACGCACTGCTTGGGCACGGTCTTTGTGATCTTGTGCAATGCCGTGTGAGAAATTCAAACGCACTACGTTTGCACCAGCACGGATTATTTTTTCTAAGTTGTTATCTCGATCGGTTGCAGGTCCAAGGGTCGCGACTATTTTTGTGCGTCTAAGCATCAAATTCTCCTGTAGGCTTACAATGTTGTAAGCAGGTTGACGGTTTTTCGTTATTTATAGGTGTTAGTTTAACTGACACGCATAATACAGTTTTTACTGACAGCAAATAGCGCGTTGACATCAAGGTAACGTGTAAAGCTGTCATTATTTTATACAAAAAAATTATGACCACATTATGACACCGGTGTCAGGTCTCGTCAATGCTCGACTCAGAAATCCATATCAGGAAAATTTATCGCCCCGAGGCAACGGTTGTTTGATATAATCACTGTATCTTGCGTGTTTGTCTTGCGCAAAGCGTTGTATCTGTTGTCTAGGCTCGCAATTTTAAGTGGCTTGGGTATATAATGCGCGCGGTATTATTTCATTTACTAACCAATAGTTGTTACCGAGGAGGACACTAAATGCAAGTTGCATTAGTAGGGTTAGGCGTTATGGGTAAAAATCTTGCTCTCAACTTGATTGAACAAGGGATGACGCTAGTAGCTTATGATAAAAACCCAGACGCGGGCGAAGAGCTATTAAGCTGTGCTAAATTACAAGGCATGGCAGATCGTCTGCACATTGTGTCTGATTTAGGTGATATGGTAAAACGGTTAACGCCGCCTCGCTCAATTTTGTTATTAGTGCCAGCGGGTGAGTTAGTCGATAAAGTTTGCAGCGATTTAGTTGATGCAGGCGTTGATTGTGACGATATTATCGTCGATTGTGGCAATAGTAATTATAAAGACGGTATTACTCGTAAACTTAAATATCAAAATAAATTTGAATTTGCCACTATGGGTATTTCTGGCGGTGCCGAAGGCGCGCGTCATGGTCCTGCGATGATGGCAAGTGGTTCAGAAGGCGGCTGGGAACGCGTTGAGCCATGGTTTGAAAAAGTAGCAGCAAGCTACAAAGGTGAATCGTGTTTTGCCCGTGTTGGTCAATCAGCCAGTGGTCACTTTGTAAAAATGGTGCACAACGGAATTGAATATGCATTGATGCAACTAATCGCAGAAATGTATCAATTATTACGCTTAGGCACTAACCGCACTCCACATGAAGTTGCAGAGATTTTTAATCAATGGTCTGAAGGCACACTCAATAGCTATTTATTATCTATCTCAAGTCATATTTTATCGTTAGAAACCGATGCGGGTGAAGCGTTAGTTGATTTGATTGATAATAAAGTTGGCGCGAAAGGCACGGGTTTGTGGACGGCACAAAATGCATTAGAACTGGGTATAGCCGTTCCTTCATTGGTTGCAGCTGTGCAAGCGCGTCACTTAACCAATACTGGTGACACACATGCAGCGAAAGAAATGACCTATGCAGCTAAATCAACTTCACAGGTTGAATTAGATTTAGATGAACTTAAAGATGCCTTCTTGTTTGCAAGTTTACTGGCTTATCGTCAAGGCCTTGCGCTGATCAAAGGTGCATCACGTGCACATCAATGGAAAGTCGATTTATCTAAAACACTGCAAACGTGGCGTGCTGGTTGTATTATCCGTGCTGATTACTTAGATAACATCGCTGAAGGTGTTGAGTTTATCGACACTTTAGAAAAAGAGTCATTAGCGCTGCGTAAGATAGCAGGTCAAGCAATGATGACTGGATTAGCATTTCCGGTACTTAGCTCAACGCAAACGTATTTTGCGACGTTGACGACACCAAGCAATGGTCATCTCGTACAAGCACAGCGAGATTATTTTGGTGAGCATGGCATTAAAACTCATAGTGGTGAGGTATGTCATTTAACTGATTTAGTAGAGATTGACGCGAAAGTACGTTAATTAGACCAATAGGTTTAAATGAAAGGCACGCTAATTAGCGTGCCTTTTTAATTTAAAAAATAGTTTTATTATAAAGCGCTCAGCTTATCTACTTAACTCACCACGTAAGTTGTCTTGCATTAAATGGCGAATAGTTTCAATTTCAAGCTTTTGGCTAAATAAGTAATGTAATTTAGTTAAGCATGCCTCTAAGGTCATATCGTAACCGCTGATCACACCAATGTTAAGTAATGCGTTACCAGTTGCATAGCCGCCCATATTTACATGCCCTTTTAAGCACTGGGTTAAATTGACGATAACCATTCCGCGCTTACTTGCGCTGGAGAGGATCTCTAAAAAGTCTGGATCTTGTGGCGCATTGCCCACACCAAAGCTCAATAATACGAGGGCTTTGATATTGTCGTTTACCAGACTTTTAACTACAGCATGACTGATCCCTGGATACAAGTATAAAACACCAATAGGTTGCGGCGTGATGTTGGTGACTTGTAGCTCATTTTCAACATACGGGCTTAACTGGCCTTTTAATAATTGAATATTAATACCTGATAGTGCTAATGGATCTAGGTTAGGGGATGCAAAGGCATCAAAGCCATCGGCATGCGCTTTAGTCGCACGATTGCCGCGAAATAATTGATTATTAAAAAATAAACTAACCTCAGCAATCGGATAATTAGCCGCTAAATACATCGCATTAAGTAAATTTACTTGGCCATCAGAGCGCAATTGCGACAGTGGAATTTGCGAGCCTGTCACTATCACTGGCTTTGTTAAGTTTTCAAACATAAAGGACAAAGCAGATGCGGTATACGCCATGGTATCTGTGCCATGAAGCACGACAAAGCCATCATAATCTTGGTATTTACTTTTAATATCATCTGCGATTAGTTGCCAATGAGCAGGGGACATGTCTGATGAGTCAATCAGCGGGCAATACTCGTGAATATCGAATAAGGGCATTTCATCACGATTAAATTCGGCATTGTTTTCTACGGTTTGTGTTAAAAAACCTTCAGCGGGAATATAGCCTCGACTCGATTTTTTCATCCCAATCGTACCGCCAGTATATGCGATATAAATACGTTTACGTTTCATAAAAAAAGCCCAGTAAAAAAACTGGGCTTAGTATAACGGTTAGTTGCTGCGATTACAGCCTATACACTATTTATTGCGAAATATTACACACTAAGCAGCGGGCATAAATGCCTTGCGGATCGTTGTAATCTTTTAGACCTTCAACCTCAGTTGTTAATTGCTTAACTAAACCATTGATAGATGCTTGGTTTGAGAGTGCGTTTTGTAGCGTACTTTGTGAGCCAATTAGCGATCTAATCGATGCATTTCCAAAAATATCCTGCATTAATTTCTCTTCCGCCGATAGACTCTGCTTAATGGTTTTAACTTCATAAAAATCAAGCTTAGCCAGTTCAGCTGCCGCTTTGATAGCGTCTTGCTTATTGCCTAATTTGTCAACTAAGCCAAGCTCTTGCGCTTGACTTGCAATCCAAACACGGCCTTGTGCAATAGAGTCAACTTGCTCAGGGGTCATATTTCGTGCTTCACCAACAACCTCTAAGAAGCGTTGATAAGCATCTTCTACACTTAGTTGAATAACCTGTGCCATTTTTTCATTAAGCGGGCGAGCGATTGATAGACCAGCCATTTCAGTTGTGGCAACGCCATCTGAATAAACACCTAATTTAGCCATGGTGTTTTCAAAGGTCATAAAGTTACCAAATACACCAATTGAGCCGGTAATTGTGCTCGGCGCTGCCCAAATTTCGTTGGCAGCAGAGGCAATCCAGTAGCCGCCAGAAGCTGCTACTGAGCTCATTGAAGCAACCACTGGTTTACCAGCTGCTTTAAGAGCAAGCACTTCAGCACGAATAACTTCAGAGGCAAACATACTGCCACCGCCAGAATCAATACGCAGTACAACCGCTTTTACTTTATCATCTAAGCGTGCTTTACGTAGTAAAGCCGCTGTAGAGTCACCACCAATTTCACCGGCTTTACGTTCGCCGTCAGAGATAGTACCGCGTGCAACCACAACGGCGACTTTTTCTGTCATTGGGTTATCAAACTCAATCGGCGGTTTAACCAATGAGAGATATTCTTTAAATGATACTTGGTTGAAGGTTTTGCCCGTTTCTTCAGTGCCTACTAAGGCAATTAATTGTTGACGCATTTGTTGATTGGTTTTTAAAGAATCAACCCATTGATGTTCAAGGGCATATTTACCTGAATCGCCATTAACTGCTTGCATTTTAGCCAGAAAAACGTCCATTGTTTCATCAAAGTTTGCTTCATCAAATGGGCGCACAACGGCAACGTCTTGTTTGTATTCTTGCCACAATGCACCTAGCCATACATTATTAGCTTCTTTTGCTGCATCTGACATATCGTTACGAATAAACGGTTCAACAGCCGATTTAAATGTACCAACACGGAAAATATGCTGAGTGATACCGAGTTTTTCAAGCGCATCTTTAAAATACAATGGGTACATGCCAAAGCCTTGGATCTCTACACCGCCATAAGGGTGCATCGATATTTCATCAGCGTGCGCAGCAATGTAATATTGTGCTTGTGAGTAATAATAACCAGAGGCAATTACTTTTTTGCCGCTCGCTTTAAACCGCTCTAACGCTTGAGTGATTTGTTTTAATTTATTTAAATGCGCATTAGGCATTTTTTGTAAATCCAGCAAAATCACACTAATGCGTTTATCTTCAGTGGCTTGATCAATTACTTCGATAATATCATCAAGTAAAATTTCAGCCGGCTCGTCGTTGCCCTGTGTTGCATCATTGATGGCAGCTTCAATTGGATCAACGTAAACTTTTTCTTCTACGATTGGACCATTGAGGTTTAGCCTGAGCACCGATGTGTTAGCAACATTGATTTCATTGTCATCGCTTGCGATTGAAACAATGAAAAGAATAACGAGTAACACAAATAAAAAATTGAGGACTAAACGACGAGAAAAGTTAATTCCTGCCCACAGTCCTTTAAATAGCTTTGCAATCAAAATAAATCCTTAGTCTGGTACAACTTATATCTGTCACCATCTTAGCTCAGAATAAAAATTAATTTAACTGTTAAATCGTAACTAAGTATTTATGAGCGAGGTTTTAACCGTGAGAATGTGAACATATTAACTAATTTATCGCTTTTGTTGCTTATTGCTTGCCAATCGAGCAAAATTGGCTAATGTATAGAGGTTAGACCAGTTCATTGGGGCAGAGGATGTTAGAACAACAATTACAATTGAAACACACACAGCTACGTAACCGTTTGGTAATGGGCTCAATGCACACGGGGCTTGAAGAGGGATGGCATAATCGAAAACGCCTGCGTGCTTTTTATGAAGCGCGCGCTAAAGGTGGTACTGCGATGCTCATTACGGGGGGCTACAGTCCTAATTTGCGTGGCAAATTAACCCCAATCTCATCGTCTTTTAATAGCTATTATGATGTGTTTAAGCACCGTGCATACACTGATGTTGTCCATCAACACGGCGGTAAGATTTGCTTACAATTATTACATGCTGGACGTTATGCGTATCATCCATTTAATCAAGCACCAAGTGCAATTAAAGCACCTATTAACCCATATCAACCCAAAGCAATGTCGCTCAGTGCAATAAAAAAAACCATCAAAGACTTTGCTCATTCCGCCTATTTAGCACAAAAGGCTGGCTACGATGGCGTTGAAGTGATGGGCTCAGAAGGTTATTTGATTAATGAGTTTATGGCACCGCATACCAATAAACGCTCAGATGAATACGGTGGAAGTTTAGAAAACCGTATGCGTTTAGCGTTAGAGATAGTCAAAGCTGTACGTGCCAAAGTAAATAAAGAATTTTTAATTATCTTTCGATTATCGGTGATGGATTTAATTCCTAATGGGTCAACACCTGAAGAGGTTACGATCCAGGCCAAAGCATTAGAGCAGGCTGGAGTTGATATTTTAAATACTGGCATAGGCTGGCATGAAGCACGAGTACCTACCATTGCGAGTATGGTGCCAGCAGGTGCATTTAAAGAAGCTTCAAAACGTTTAAAAGAAGTGGTATCGGTTCCTGTCATTGCTGTAAATCGTATTAATACTCCTGAGATTGCCAATGAAATTTTAACTGCAGGGGATGCCGATCTGATTTCGATGGCACGACCACTATTAGCCGATCCAGAATTTTTTAATAAATACCAAGCACAACAAAGTAAACACATTAATATTTGTATCGGCTGTAATCAGGGCTGTTTAGATCATGTATTTAAAGGTAAACGAGCAACATGCTTAGTGAATCCTCAAGCGGGGTTTGAGCTAGATTATCCTCTTGAGCTGACCAACAAGGCTAAAAATGTGTTGGTTGTAGGTGCTGGGCCTGCGGGCTTATCTGCCAGTTGTTACTTAGCGCAAAAAGGCCATACGGTAACGCTGATTGATAAAAATACAGATATGGGCGGCCAATTTAATTTAGCGATGCGAATTCCTGGTAAAGAAGATTTCAATCATACCTTGCGTTATTTTATTAATGAACTTGAACGTCTGAAGGTCACGGTAACACTCAATACTCCTTTTACCGATAAAATGCTTGAGCAATACGATGACGTGGTGTTTGCAACGGGTGTGCGCCCGCGTGAGGCAAACTTTACCTGCGCGGATAATAAACGTGTTTTTTCATACGATGAAGTTATTCGAGGCGAAGTTGAATTAGGGCAATCTATTGCAATTTTAGGTGCCGGCGGCATTGGCTTTGATATGGTTGCTTTTTTAAGTGAACATAAAGATCAAAGTATTGCTGATTTTAAATCGCAGTGGGGAATTGAATGTCAGCCAAGTCCAGATAAAGATAATCGTCAATTGTTTATGCTAAAACGCAGCGCCGGGCGTTTTGGCAGTGAGCTTGGTAAAACAACGGGCTGGATACATCGTCAAGTTGCAAAGCAACATGGTGTAAAACAGATCGCTGATTGTCAGTATCATCATTTTGATCAGCAAGGTCTAAAAATTACTGTGGCAGGAGAGGAGCAGGTGCTACCTGTTGATACAGTGATCGCTTGTATCGGGCAAGTCTCTAATAACGAATTAATGTCGGGGTTAATCGATAATCCTAAAGTACATGTAATTGGCGGGGCCAAATTAGCATCAGCAATTGATGCAAAACGAGCTATTTATGAAGCGCTTCAGGTCGCGCGTAAAATTTAACTGAAATAAACTTTTAATCGTAGCGGTCTTTGTTTAATACATTACAAAAGACTAGACTGCTACGATGAATACATTGATCACACTATATAAAACTTCCCTCCAAAAAATAGCCATTTTTGATGGTATCCCTGCTTTACTATTTAGACTGATACTGGCGCCAGTTATGATCATCGCAGGTTATAACAAGCTAAATATCAGTGGTAATGGTAATGGGTTTTTTGAATTCTTTTTAGCTTCTCCAGATGTTGTTGCTTGGTTTGGTAACCCAGACTGGGGCTTAGGCTTACCTTTTCCTGATTTACTGGCTTTTTTAGCTGGCTGGAGTGAATTTCTCGGTGGCTGGCTGCTCTTAGTTGGTTTATTAACCCGTCTGGTTAGCATACCGCTGATGTTTACTATGGTCGTTGCCGCAACCTCTGTACATTGGCACAATGGCTGGTTTGCGATTGCGCCGACAGATCCAGATACCAGTGCTGCACAAGTACTTGATTGGTTGGCGATCCCCGGTGCAAAAGAAAGTTTAGATAATTCTCGTGAAGTAAAAGAACGTATTGAGAAAATTCGAGGACTTGTACAAGAACATGGTTTCCCAGATTACCTTTATGAAAAGGGTAAACCGTCGATTTTGAATAATGGCATTGAGTTTTCAGCAATTTATTTTGCGATGTTATTGAGTTTATTTTTTACCGGCGGTGGGCGTTTTGTTAGCCTTGATCACTGGTTACGGAAAAGATTCGAATAATCTAAATCTCTACCTGTCAGTTTGCGACGGCCGTCGCAAACTTTCTAACTTTCAAACTTTCTCAGCAATCCCTATCAATGCTATGCTAGTTTCTTTTTTAATTAGAGAATCGCTATGGACGCTATTGAGCTTTTATTGACTCGTCAGTCAGATCCTCGACTGATTGCACCAGCCCCAAACAACAGTCAACTTGATATTATTAAACAAGCAGCGCTTCGTGTGCCTGATCATGGTTGCCTTGCGCCTTGGCAATTTATTGTTGTTGCAGAAGATGCGCGAGAACGACTCGGCGAAATTTATTATCAAAGTGCAGTTGCAGAACAACAAGATGAAAAAGTAATTAATCGTGCCAAAGAGTTACCGCTGCGTGCACCGATGATAATCATTGCCATTGCCAAATATCAAGCGCACCCAAAAGTGCCGCGTATAGAACAAGTACAAAGTGCTGGTTGTGCTGTGTTAGCTATGCAACAAGCAGCTTTTGCGCAAGGACTGGGTGGTGTCTGGCGTACTGGTTACTTTGCGCAAAGTGAGGCGGTAAAAGCGGCGTTAAAGCTTGATAATGAAGATGAGATTGTCGGTTACCTGTATTTAGGCACTCCAGAAGTGGACTGTAAAAAGGCTGTTCGTCATAGCCCAGAACACTTTTTCACAAACTTATAGTTGCCAAAACGTAATTAATTGGAACTTTGTCGTGTTATTTTAGTCAGAGTGCATTAAGGCTACCTTTGTTATTATCTTTAGGTAGCTTGGCTGTCTGAAGCGCTTGGATGCAATAACCCTCAATACAATGGTTTGTTATTTTTCTGCAGTTTGTTAATGTATGGAGTGTCTTAATTAGAATAACAACAAGAAGACGAGGATAATGGGAAATTTATTTTTACGTGAAAAAGAAAAATGGTTAACGTGGTCCTTATGGGGTTTTGTTGGTGCGGCTATCACTCTTTACACAGCATTTAGTACAAAGACTCCTCATTTAATAGCGATCTCATCAACTGCTATTGTGGTTATCTTAGCGTGGTGGATGCAACGCACAAGACGATTTGATTTTGGTAGAGCGTTTAAAGTGTGTTGTTACGTGTTGTTTGTGAGTATTTTACCCGCTTTTGTATTGGTGCTTATACCAAGTGATGATCTAAACCGTTTTGATTTAATCTTTCAGAGCTTAAGTTTTGTAACTTTTAGCTTATTAGTCTGCTTACTGTGTTCGTGGGTCGCGAAACGTCCAAAACAGTATTATTGATGTATTTTTAAGCGCTTTGAGTAATTATAACGATTAATTTGAACTTTTTTACTTTTAGGGCTTTACAACAAGGCGGCTAACCCCTATTATCCGCGCCGTACGGAGAGATGGCAGAGTGGTCGAATGCACCGGTCTTGAAAACCGGCAGGGGTTTATAGCCCCTCTAGGGTTCAAATCCCTATCTCTCCACCATATTTAAAAAGCCGCCTTATGGGCGGCTTTTTGCTATCTGGAGTTTAAGATGTCACAGCAAAATCAATTAAACACCACACAACGGGTGCTAAAACACGTACTGTTATGGTCGGTGTTTGGCTACTGTTATCACAGTGCTATTAACTTACTCGTTAAAATGGCGATGGATGCGCAACCAGAGCATGTATTGCTCACAGCTATGCTTTACTGCCTAGGCTTTAATCTATTAGCTGGGCATTTAATTACTAAATATGATAAATACTGGCCAGAAATTGCGGCAATATTTATTGGTTGTATCGGTTTATTAGTCGTGCCGGTGTTATTAGTTGGTACGCAGGCATTACTGAGTCGTCCATTACTTGCTGGTATTTTAATCAGCTTGCCAATCTTGACTTTTGCTGTGCGCTTAATAAAGCGAAAACTCACTAAAAACTAGCTCTAAAGAAGCCCAAAAGGGCTTTTTTTTATGATAGCATAGGCGCGTCTTTTAACTGATACCAGCGTTATTAAGCTTGGTATAAACAAAACGTGAAACATATTATGTCAGATAATTTTACTACAGATGCTGAAAAAGCAAGTTACGGTATTGGCCTACAGATGGGTGAGCAACTTAAAGCTAACCCTTTCGAAGGTTTAAACTTAAATTCAGTATTTGCAGGCATGAAAGATGCGTATGTGGGCGGCGATTTCCAAGTTGAGATCCCTGAGATCCAAGCTGCATTCGAAAAAATCAACACTGAAATCCAAGCACGTCGTGAAGAAGAAGCGAAAGTACTTGCAGCTGAAGGCATTGCATTCTTAGAAGAAAATGCAAAACGTGCTGAAATCACAGTGACTGAGTCTGGTCTTCAATATGAAGTACTAGCAACAGGTGAAGGCAAAAAGCCAACTGCTGAGTCAACAGTGCGTGTTGATTATCACGGTACACTTATCAACGGTACTGTATTTGACAGCTCTTATGAGCGTGGTCAACCTGCTGAGTTTCCAGTTGGTGGCGTGATCAAAGGCTGGACTGAAGCATTACAAATGATGCCTGAAGGCACCAAATGGCGTATCTATGTTCCTCATGAGCTTGCTTATGGAGAACGTGGTGCCGGTGCTGCAATTGCACCATTCTCAACACTGGTATTTGACGTTGAGCTACACGAAATTCTTTAATTAGAAATTGAGTAATAAAAAGCCGCGCTAATAACTATTAGCGCGGCTTTTTTATGGTTATTTACTGAGATCAGAAATAACCACGTAGACCAATTCTAAAGTTACGCCCAGGAAGTGGCGCTTCATCTTTAATAAATGAACTATGTACAAAACCCAGTTCATCCGTAATATTATCGACGTTGATATAAAACTGTGTATCTACCGGACCGACACTTAATTGATAATTTGCTTGCGCATCGAACAGTGTATAGCCATCGGTTGCGGTTTCATAAGCCGTGATATCACGTTGTTCAAAGTAGTGTGTGCCAGTTAAGCTGAACTGCCAATCACTGATATTATACTGTAATTCTGAACCTAACTTATTTGCCGGAATACGCGGTAAATACCCTTCATCATCAGCAAGTTTTGCAGTGGTTGAGTCACCAAATACTTTTACCATCGCATTTGAATTTAATTGATAATGTGCATCAAATTCAATGCCGTATAATTTCGCATCTTTACTGACAAATTGATAAACAGCCATACCATCATCGTGGCCAGGCTCTGCAGCTTCAAGGCCGTGCTCTTCATCAAACACTAACCCCGTGTTTTGCTGATAGTAAAAATTGGCAATGTCGTTATAGAAAAAGTTAACCGTATAACCAAAATCGCCACTAAAGCGTCTAAAGCCAAAATCAATATTGGTTGATGTTTCTTGTTTGATATTTTCAGGTTCGAAGTGAATTTCACCGTCTTCTATCGCGTAGCCTAAACCAAGCTCATAGGTGCCAGTTGCAATATGGACACCATTTGATAATAGCTCGGCTGATAACGGTGCGCGTTCAGAGTGTGACACGCTCAGCGCAATACTTTGTCCGGGTGTATATTGCCAAATAGCGCCTGCTGAAGCGCTCAGATTAGTAAAGCTTTTACTGTAAGGCGTTATTTCATTGGCGTGTTCATCAGTATGATCATCTTCATGGTCATGGTCATGGTCATGGTCATGGTCATGCGCAGCAGCACCGATATTACTATCAATATTATAATCTTCAATACGCGCACCTAATTCTAATGTCACGTCGCCAAACTGTTTTTCTTCGAGGATAAATAATGCATGAGTAGTCGTTTTGCTAGCGGGTGTGAAGGCTTCTTCACCATCGGCATCATAATCAGATTCACTAAAATGATAACCAGCCATACCATGCCAATTACCTAACTTATGCTCGATATTTAAACGTGCTTCAGTGGTTTCATTACTAAAGATAGTACCGATCGCGCCATCTTCAATTTCAGCATGGCGATAATCAGTATAACCTAGACGTAAATTAATAGTTTCAATCCAGTTGTTGTGTAATGCATAGCTCATCAAACCTTGCCAGCGATCTTGTTCTACACGCGCATAAACGGCTTCTTCTTCGCCTTCATCATGGTCGTGTTCGTGTTCGTGATCATGGCCATGTTCATGGCTATGTGCTGGAATACCGTAGTCGGTTTCAATACGGCCATAAGAAACACCTAGCGTTAAATGCTCACCTACATAGCTAGTACCAAAGTTAACGGTTTGGCTATCAATAAAGGTATTTTTTACCGAGGTGGCTGTTTCATGCTCTTCTTCGTCATGACCCTCATGATCTTCGTGCTCTTCTTCAGGTAAGTTAAAACGCGGAGTTTGGTAGTCATCACCAGTGCGTTTGGTACCGTCAAAATGGAAGTTAAAGTTGTTATGGCCCGTCTCAAGCTTGGCAGCATAGGTGTTGGCATTTGAAACTGTGTCATGGCTGTATTCAACAGCCCCAGTTAAATGCTCGATATTATCAGTTGGAATGCGGTTATCTACTACGTTAACTACGCCACCAATCGCGCCTGAGCCATAAAGTAGCGTAGCTGGGCCACGCAAAACTTCAATCTGTTCTGCAGCTAGGCTGTCATTCGATGTTGCGTGATCTGGGCCAATACGTGACGCATCGCTGCTGTCTAAGCCATTTTGGGTGATTTTAACGCGAGGGCCATCTAGGCCACGGATTATAGGGCTAGATGAAACAGGGCCAAAATAGCTGGCATTAACACCCGGAAGGCCTTTGAGCGTTTCGCCTAACGTGGGTTTTGCTTTATTGCGCAGTTCATCACCACTGAGTACACTCACTGGTGAAATCATCTCTAAGCTATTTTTATGCAGGGCAGAGGCATACACAACGACAGATTCAACTGACGTAGGTACAAGCGTGATATTTAGAGCAGAACTGGTTTCAGTTACTTGAACTCTAGCATCAACAAAATTATTTTTACTAATATGTAATTGGCTATTAGCATCAATATTAATACTAAATCGACCATTCTCGTCAGTTTTAATTGACTGTGCTTTACCGTGTACATGCACATCGGCATAGCTGAGTGGTTGCTTGTTATTGTCAAAAACTTGCCCAGTTACCAGCGCAGCATGAGCAGAAAAAGAGCTTAAAGCAGTGATAATTGCAGTTGATATTAAGGAATGTCGGATCATGGTTACTACGTTGTTGCTATTATGTTGTGATATAATATAACACCATCATTTGTGCTGATCAATAATGTTATACCATAACTTTTAAAATAAACGTGCTTATATCAGATTGGGCTATACTCAATAGGAGTAACGGCGAGACTGGTGAATATTATGTCTGATAAAACACGTATTTTTAAAGCACGATTTAGCATAGCTGATCTGCGTCATCAGCGTAATCACAAAGAAATTTTTACCACAGCGTTGACTAAAAATGAAACACTGGAGCATTTTGTTTTAAAGCTGTTAGGCTATTGTATTTTATCTTATGACAGCCATGCAGTGCTTAATAAACTTGCTGATAAACTACAGCCAGATGTAGGAATTCTAGCGTTGGATGAACATTATAAAACCTGGTTAAGTGTTGATAAACCTGACCTTGATGAATTAGTTAAGATCGCTAAGCAAGTGGATGAATTATTAATATTAACAACGGGCAATAGTGAATGGTTAACGCAATCTCAGTCACGGTTAAAGTTATTTGATAATAGCCATATTATTGAGATTGACCAGCAGTTTATTGATGATATTCAGGTGGATTTAACCCGCAGTTTAAATTGGGATGTAACCATAGATGAAAGTAGTTTAATGATCAGTGATAAAGTGCATTGCTATGAAACAAAGCAGTTTGACTGGCATTAATAAATTACTTCAAATTGAGAGTGATATTGCCATCGGGTTTACAGCAGCACAGCAGTACTTCTCCATCACGTACAAAGGCGAGTGGTTCTTCGTTATAGGTGACTTGCCCTGCTACTAGGGTTGCTCTACAGGCACCACAATATCCTTCTCTACACTGAAAAGGAATTTCATATTGCTGTTGTTCTAGGCAGTCTAAAAGGGAATGACAGCCAGTGTCAAAATCTACACACTGGCTATTATCTGCAAAGTGGATCTTTGCAGTTTTGTTGCTGGTCATTAGAGATCGAAGTCACCGAAATCAGAGGCATTAACTTGAGAGTCAATTTGGCCTACAAGGTATGAGCTGATCTCCGCTTCTTGTGGAGCAACTTGTACATTGTCTGACACTAACCATGAATTGATCCATGGGATAGGGTTACTGCTGGTTTTAAACTGTGTTGGTAAACCAACTGCAGTCATACGAGCATTAGTAATGTACTCAACGTATTGGCATAAAATATCTTTGTTTAAGCCAATCATTGAACCATCTTTAAACAGGTATTCAGCCCATTCTTTTTCTTGTTCAGCAGCATCAACAAACATCTTGATCGCTTCATCACGACACTGGGCTGCTACGATAGCCATTTCAGGATCGTCTTTACCATCTTGCATAATATTCAAAATATGCTGAGTACCAGAAAGATGAAGCGCTTCATCACGGGCGATCAGCTTAATAATTTTAGCGTTACCTTCCATTAATTCTCGCTCTGCAAACGCAAATGAACAGGCAAAACTGACATAAAAACGGATCGCTTCTAAGATATTCACTGACATCATTGCAAGGTATAAAAGCTTTTTAAGTTCAAATAAACTGATATGAACTGTTTCGCCATTAAGTTCATGTTTACCTTCACCGTATAAGTTATACACAGCCACTTTATTAATTAATTCATCGTAATATTTAGTTACGGCATCAGCACGTTCACTGATCTTTTCGTTACTAACAATATCATCAAAAATAAGCTCAGGGGCTTGGGTAACGTTACGAATAATATGTGTATATGAACGGCTATGGATTGTTTCACTAAATGCCCATGTTTCAATCCAGGTCTCAAGTTCTGGGATCGACACAATTGGCAGTAACGCAACATTAGGCGAGCGACCTTGCACACTATCAAGTAAGGTTTGATATTTTAAGTTACTTAAAAATATATGTTTTTCGTGATCAGGTAAGGCCTGAAAATCTAACCGATCTTTACTTACATCGACTTCTTCAGGACGCCAAAAAAACGATAGTTGTTTTTCAATTAGCTTTTCGAAAATAGGGTACTTCTGTTGATCATAACGCGATACGTTAACGGTTTGGCCGAAAAACATCGGTTCTTGTAGTTGGTTATTATGGTTTCGGCTAAAAGTAGTATAAGACATAAGATCACTCAAAAAACGAACAGGGCAAAGCGGGCGTATAGCCCGCTTCCAATTTATATTTATTACCGATTAGATTTTACACGCACCGCCTGCACAATCATCATCTTCCACTTCTGGTGTATCTTCTTGCATATCAGATGCACCATCACGGGTGTTATGGTAGTAAAGGGTTTTAACGCCAAGTTTGTAAGCACCCAGTAAATCTTGTAATAAGACCTTCATTGGTACTTTACCACCTTCAAACTTATTTGGATCGTAGTTAGTATTGGCAGAAATTGTTTGGTCAACAAACTTTTGCATAATACCCACTAATTCTAAATAACCTTTATTTGATGGGATATCCCACAATAATTCATAATTATTTTTAAGGCGTTCATACTCAGGTACAACTTGTTTTAAAATACCATCTTTACTGGCTTTAACACTGATATGACCACGTGGTGGTTCAATACCATTAGTTGCATTTGAAATTTGCGACGATGTCTCAGATGGCATCAACGCAGATAACGTTGAGTTACGCATACCATGCTCTTTGATATTGGCACGTAATGTATCCCAATCTAAATGCAATGGTTCATCACAAATTTTATCCAAATCACGTTTGTACGTATCGGTTGGCATAATACCTTGCGAATACGTTGTTTCGTTAAATTTAGGACATGCACCACGTTCTTTAGCCAGTTCATTTGAGGCTTTCATTAGGTAATACTGAATTGCTTCAAATGTTTTGTGAGTCAATGCATTGGCACTGCCATCAGAATAACGTTTGCCATTTTTAGCAAGGTAATATGCGTAGTTGATTACGCCTATTCCGAGTGTACGACGGCCCATCGTTGCATTATGTGCTGCTGGCACCGGGTAGTCTTGGAAATCCAGTAAGTTATCAAGTGCACGTACCGCAAGTTCTGCAAGCTCTTCAAGTTCATCCAGTGACTCAATCGCACCTAAGTTAAAGGCCGACAGCGTACACAGTGCAATTTCACCTTCTTCATCATTAACATTGTTAAGTGGTTTAGTTGGCAATGCAATTTCTAAACATAAGTTAGATTGGCGAATTGGTGCCACTTTAGCAATGAACGGGCTGTGTGTATTACAGTGGTCAACGTTTTGTAAATAGATGCGGCCAGTGCTAGCACGCTCTTGTGCAAACATTGAAAACAGCTCAATAGCTTTAATACGTTTTTTACGAATTGACTCGTCTTGTTCATATTGTACGTAAAGACGATCAAATTCATCTTGATCTTCAAAAAATGCATCATATAAACCAGGCACATCAGACGGGCTGAATAATGTGATGTAATCATCTTTGATCAAACGTGAGTACATTAGTTTATTAAACTGTACACCGTAATCTAAGTGACGAACGCGGTTATCATCAACACCACGGTTGTTTTTAAGCACTAATAAGTTTTCAACTTCTAGATGCCAAAGTGGATAGAACAGGGTTGCTGCGCCACCACGGACACCACCTTGCGAACAACTTTTAACAGCCGTTTGAAAGTGCTTATAAAACGGGATACAACCAGTGTGGTATGCTTCACCATTGCGAATAGGGCTACCTAGTGCGCGAATACGACCAGCATTAATACCAATACCTGCACGTTGCGATACGTATTTTACAATCGCTGATGAGGTTGCATTAATTGAATCTAGGCTGTCACCGCATTCAATCAGTACACATGAACTGAATTGACGCGTAGGGGTACGAACGCCCGCCATAATAGGCGTAGGTAATGAAATTTTGAACAATGACACCGCATCGTAAAAACGCTTTATGTAGTCTAAACGCGTTTCTTTTGGGTAATCAGAGAACAAGCTTGCCGCAACTAAAATATATAAAAACTGTGCGCTTTCATAAATTTCACCCGTAACACGGTTTTGTACTAAATATTTACCTTCAAGCTGTTTAACAGCAGCATAGCTGAAGTTTAAATCACGTCCATGATCAAGGTATTCATCCAGTTGATCAATTTCTTGCTCTGTGTAGTCAGCTAGTAAGTGTGCATCGTAACGCTTATCTTCAACTAACTTAACGATATGATCATACAAGCGCGGTGGCTCAAATTGACCATAGGCTTTTTTACGCAAATGGAATACAGCTAAGCGGGCTGATAAATATTGATAATCAGGCGACTCTTTAGAGATCTGATCAGCGGCCGCTTTGATGATGGTTTCATGGATGTCTTCAGTACGAATACCATCATAAAACTGGATGTGCGATTTCAGCTCAACTTGTGAGACAGACACATTATTTAGACCTTCGGCGGCCCAAGCAATAACGCGATGGATCTTATCTAAATCAAGTGACTCTTTACGGCCGTCACGTTTGCTTACAGATAGCTGTTGGTTCATAGTTTTGCCTGTATTCCTTGGGATATAATATTTTTTAGTGACACATTTTTCTTAAAATAAATTTTTTATTGCAATAAAACTGTATTAGCGCGAATTTAATTGAATAACATTTAGCCACAACATCTGGTGTTCATCAAATTCTAGATCACAAGATAGTGTGGTATGCGATCATTTGCAAGGGGCATAAACGCCCCTAATTGTGGATAACGTTGGGATAACACGCTTGTGTTAGTAGCCATTAACCTTTGACCATCTGATTAAAATGAAATTTATAAAAATCAACTGATGATCGATTAAATTTACGCATTTTAAAAATAAATTTTGGCTGCTTTTTTTATCAACAAACAATGTGCAAAAAGTAACACGATCACAATATGTAGTGGTTAAAATTTAACATGGCACTATATATGGTTAAATGCATCAATAGGTGATTGCCAATTAAAATCGGCTTGCCAACTCAATGCTTCAGCTTCACTAGGGATGTAGCCCCACAACGCAGCAGCGCTGTGCATGTTTGCAGCCTTGGCTGCAATTATGTCACGCTGCGCATCACCGATATACAAACAACGACTCGGATCAACATCTAACAGTTGGGCTGTATGCAGTAAAGGTAAAGGAGATGGTTTAGCGATATCGAGGGTGTCACCACTGACAATTGCCTGTGCATCTTTTAGTTCAGCAATTGCAGCAACTAATGGAATAGTCAAAAACTCAGGTTTATTAGTCATGATCCCCCATTTGATCTGTTGTTGATCAAGTGCGATCAATAATTGTGCAATTCCAGTAAAGCATTGACTATGGGTGGCAATATTATCTGCGTAGGCAGTTAATAGCTGCTGGCGTAAGTCAGCTTGATTTGGGTGATCGTGCCATTGCTGACCAAATCCAGCTGCAAGCAGCGCCATTGCACCGTTAGAAGCTGCAGGGCGATATATATCAGCGGTTACTGATGGTTGGTTATGATCAGCGAGTACGTAATTTAGCGCAGCCCCTAAATCATCTGCGGTATCGAGTAATGTACCGTCTAAATCAAAAATAAAGGCGTCGTAATCAATTGCGGGGGTTGCTGTGTTAAAACCAGCCATTACGCTAGTTTCTCAAAATGCAGAATATAATTAACGCTTACATCGGTATTTAAGCTGTACTGCTTTGATAAAGGGTTATAACTCAATCCCGCACTAGCACGTACTTTGAGGCCTGCTTGTTCTGCCCATGCAATGAGTTGTGCTGGTTTGATAAACTTTTTGTGATCATGGGTTCCATCAGGCACCATCTTCAATAATTTTTCTGCCCCGATAATTGCGTACAAATATGCTTTTGGGGTTTTGTTTAATGTAGAGAAAAATACATCAGCACCAGGTTTCGCTAATTCTGCTACTGCATGAATGATAGATGCAGGGTCTGGCACATGCTCTAACATTTCCATACAAGTAATAGTATCAAAGCGGGCAGGGTGTTCGCTGGCATACTGTTCGGCAGGTATTTTTATATAGTCAACGTTTACACCGGTTTCTAAACTGTGCAGTTTCGCAACGGTTAACGGCTCTTGACCCATATCAATACCAGTCACATGTGCGCCCATTCGCGCCATACTTTCACTCAATATACCGCCACCACAGCCGACATCGAGTGTTTCTTTGTCGAATAAGCCTTTGGCCTTGTCGGCAATAAAATCTAATCTTAATGGATTAATTTCATGAAGGGGTTTAAATTCGCCTTCACGATCCCACCAACGCTCAGCGATGGCTTCAAACTTTGCAATTTCTGCACTATCTACATTTTGATGTTCGGTCATAAAAAACTTCCTCGTCAATCTCAGGCCATTATATAGGGGTAAATTAATAAATCGCAAAGATTTAGCGCCTGTAAATCTAAATAAATTGTGGTAGCATGACTTGGTAATAATAACTAAATCCCCGCAAGCGCCCATATGTGGCACTTTCGTGGGTCAATACTGAAGGAATGTGATATCAAATGACTGATTTCGCCAATGAAATTCTGCCAGTCAATATTGAAGACGAGTTAAAAAACTCCTATTTAGATTACGCAATGAGCGTAATAGTAGGACGAGCACTACCAGACGTACGTGATGGTTTAAAACCTGTTCACCGCCGCGTTTTGTTTGCTATGAACGAGCTTAATAATGATTGGAATAAGCCTTACAAAAAATCAGCCCGTGTGGTTGGTGATGTAATTGGTAAATACCATCCCCATGGCGACAGTGCGGTGTATGACACAATCGTACGTATGGCCCAGCCATTCTCTTTACGTTATATGTTAGTTGACGGCCAAGGTAACTTTGGTTCAGTTGATGGTGACTCAGCAGCAGCAATGCGTTATACCGAAGTCCGTATGGCGAAAATGTCTCATGAGCTTTTGGCTGATCTTGAAAAAGAGACTGTTGATTTTGTACCTAACTATGATGGTACAGAGCAAATTCCTGACGTATTACCGACCAAAGTTCCTAACTTATTAGTGAACGGTTCATCGGGTATTGCGGTAGGTATGGCGACAAACATTCCTCCTCATAACTTAACTGAAGTTGTGAATGGCTGTTTAGCACTTATTCAAAACCCTGAATTAACCATTCATGAACTAATGGATTATATTCCGGGCCCAGATTTTCCAACTGCGGCAATTATCAACGGTAAAAAAGGCATTGAACAAGCCTATTTAACTGGCCGTGGCAAAGTGTACATGCGTGCACGTGCGGAAATTGAAGTTGACGAAAAAACCCATCGTGAAACGATCATCGTTCACGAGATCCCTTATCAAGTAAATAAAGCCCGCTTAATTGAAAAGATTGCTGAGCTTGTTAAAGATAAGAAGATTGAAGGCATTAGTGCATTACGTGATGAATCAGATAAAGACGGTATGCGTATCGTTATCGAGATCAAACGTGGTGACGTAGGCGAAGTGATCTTAAACAACCTTTATGCACAAACTCAGTTACAAACTGTGTTTGGTATGAACATGGTTGCGTTGATCAATAACCAGCCTAAGTGTTTCAACTTAAAAGAAATGCTTGAAGAATTCATCATTCACCGTCGTGAAGTAGTGACCCGTCGTACGGTATTTGACCTACGTAAAGCCCGCGATCGTGCACACATGCTTGAAGGCTTAGCAATTGCACTTGCTAACATTGACCCAATTATCGAGCTTATTCGTAACTCACCAACGCCAGCTGAAGCTAAAGTAGCACTTGCTAGCCGTCCGTGGGAATTAGGTAATGTAAAAGCCATGCTTGAAAAAGCCGGTGAAGCAAATGTTGCCCGTCCAGATTGGTTAGCGGATGACTTAGGCATCCGTGATGGTCAGTATTATATTTCTGAGCAACAAGCCCAAGCAATTCTAGATTTACGCTTACACAAGCTTACTGGTCTTGAACATGAAAAGATTCTAAGCGAATACCAAACGTTATTAGATTTAATTGCCGAGCTTTTATATATTCTTGCTAATCCTGAGCGTTTAATGGAAGTTATCCGCGATGAGTTAGTTGAAATTAAAGAGCAATACGGCGACGAACGTCGTACTGAAATTAATGCCGCGGCTCATGATATTAGTCTTGAAGACTTGATCACTGAAGAAGACGTGGTAGTAACCCTATCTCACGAAGGGTATGTGAAGTATCAGCCATTGTCTGATTACGAAGCACAGCGCCGTGGTGGTAAAGGTAAATCAGCAACCAAGATGAAAGATGAAGATTTCATTGAACGTCTACTAGTTGCTAATACTCACGACACGATTCTTTGTTTCTCAACGGCAGGTCGCTTATATTGGCTTAAAGTGTATCAATTACCACTTGCCAGTCGTGCAGCCCGTGGTAAGCCAATTGTAAACTTATTGCCGCTTGAAGCCGACGAACGTATTACGGCTATCTTGCCAGTACGTGAGTATGAAGAAAATAAATACATCTTTATGGCAACTGCATTTGGTACCGTGAAGAAAACACCATTGACTGCGTATAGCCGTCAACGTGCTAGCGGTATTATTGCCGTTAACTTAAACGACGGTGATAGCTTGATTGGTGTCGATATCACTGATGGTAGCAACGAAATCATGTTGTTTACTGATGCTGGTAAAGTTGTTCGCTTTAAAGAAGCAGAAGAATCACCTGTTTTAGATGAAAACGGCAACCCAGTACTTGATGAAAACGGTAACCCGGAAATCAAGTTCAAGGGTGTTCGTCAGATGGGCCGAACTGCAACAGGTGTTCGTGGTATTAAGATGGCTGAAGGCCAACGTGTTGTATCATTAATTGTACCTAAGACGAATGGTGCTATCTTAACCGTGACAGAAAACGGCTACGGTAAGCGTACATTGCTCAGTGACTACCCTGCTAAGAGTCGTGCGACTCAAGGTGTGGTATCAATCAAAGTAAGTGAGCGTAATGGTGCTGTAGTTGGTGCTGTACAAGTTGACGATAACGATGAAATCATGATTATCTCTAATCGAGGTACTCTGGTGCGAACTCGCGTTAATGAAGTTTCTACCGTTGGGCGAAATACCCAAGGTGTTATTTTGATAAGAACTATTGACGAAGAGCAAGTAGTTGGTTTACAACGTATCGAAGAGATCGAAATCGATGAGCTTAACGCTATTATCGAAGGTGAAAGCGTTGAACTAGTCGACACTGTTAATGATGACGCTGGGGATAATCCTCCAGAGGCATAACATTAATCATTAAAGCGGCTTCGGCCGCTTTTTTTTACTATAAAAATCAAAAAAATTAATTGTTAAAATTAGCAATTAAAAACAATTGTTAAATTACTGGAATGAGGAAAGGTAATGAGTATATATAATTTTTGTGCTGGGCCTGCAATGTTACCGCCAGCTGTGATGGAAAAAGCACAAAAAGAATTTCTTGATTGGCAAGATTTAGGTGTATCGGTGATGGAGATCAGTCACCGTAGTAAAGAATTTTTAGCATTAACGGCACAATGTGAAGCAAGCTTACGCCGGTTAATGAATATCAGCGATGAATTTGAAGTGCTGTTTATGCATGGCGGTGGTCGAGGCCAATTTGCTGCAGTGCCACTGAACCTGCACCAAGCAGGTAAAGACGCCGTATATTGTGAAAATGGTGTGTGGTCTAAAGGTGCGGTTGACGAAGCGGTTAAATTTACTACCGTCACTGAGCTTGATGTCCGTAATGACACCAATGAGCAATTCTCTATCAAACCAGTTAGTGAGTGGCAATTTCCAGCCGATCCTTCATACATCCACTATTGTCCAAATGAAACCATTGATGGCATTGAAGTGTTTGATGTACCAAGTCACCCAACAGCGCCGATCGTTGCAGACATGTCATCAACTATTTTATCGCGTGAATTTGATGTTGATCAGTTTGATTTAATTTACGCTGGTGCGCAAAAGAATATTGGTCCATCAGGCCTTGCCATTGTGATCATTCGCAAAACGTTGCTTGAGCGTGAAGGGGTTGCAAAGCCAGGTATATTTGATTACGCACTCGAAGTAAAACAAGGCAGCATGTATAACACGCCACCTACGTTTGCTTGGTATTTAGCGGCAGAAGTATTTGACTGGCTTGAGAAAAATGGTGGTGTTAAAGCCATGGAACAGCAAAATATAGCAAAAGCCGAACTGCTGTACGGCTTTATTGATGAATCACCGTTTTATAGTAATAAGGTTGCTAAGCATTGTCGTTCACGTATGAATGTGCCTTTTTGGCTCAATGATGAAAGCTTAAATGCACAGTTTTTAGCCCAAGCAAAAGAAGCTGGCTTACTTGCACTTGAAGGTCACCGTATTGTTGGCGGTATGCGTGCGAGTATTTACAACGCCATGCCACTTGCCGGTGTACAAGCGTTAGTTGACTTTATGGCGAAATTTGCCAAGGAGCACAGTTAATGGAGCAGTTACGCTTAGAGCCAATCAATCTAGTAAATGGCAGTGTTACCTTACCTGGCTCAAAAAGTTTATCAAATCGTATTTTATTGTTAGCGGCACTTGCGCAAGGCACAACGGTTGTAGAAAACTTATTAGACAGTGATGATATTCGTCATATGCTTGGTGCATTAAAATTATTGGGCGTTGATGTCAGTCTTAATGATGATAAAACTGTAGCCACTGTAAAAGGTGTTGGCGGGCAGTTTTTGACTCCAGCTGAGCCATTGTTTTTAGGTAATGCAGGCACTGCGTATCGCCCACTGACTGCGGTTTTAGCAGCGGTGAAGGGTAACTATGAACTAATTGGCGAGCCACGTATGGAGGAACGTCCAATTGGTCACCTAGTTGATGCATTACAAGCGCTCGGTGGGGATGTTAGTTATTTAAAAAATAAAGACTATCCGCCACTTAAAATTGTTGGTGGGCAAATTAATGGCGGCAAAGTTGCAATTGATGGCAGTATTTCGAGCCAATTTCTTACCGCATTATTAATGGCTGCGCCGTTATTTAATGGCGATACGTGCATTACAATTAAGGGTACGCTGGTATCTAAACCGTATATTGATATTACCTTAGATGTAATGGCTCGCTTTGGCATATTGGTAACTCACGATAACTATAAAACCTTTACTGTAAAAGGTGCGCAGCAATACCAAGCTGTTGAGCGTATTATGGTTGAAGGGGATGCATCAAGTGCATCTTACTTTGTCGCTGCGGCGGCAATTGCCGGTGGTGAAATAGAGATCAAAGGCGTAGGCGCAAAATCTGTGCAAGGCGATATTGGCTTTGCAAAAGTGATGGAGCAGGTAGGTGCTAAAATAGATTGGTATGACGAGCGCTTAGTGGTACGTAAAGGCGAATTAAAAGGTGTTGATATCGATGCTAATGCTATTCCTGATGCGGCGATGACCCTTGCGACAGTGGCGTTATTTGCAGATGGTCCAACCGCTATTCGTAATATCTATAACTGGCGCGTAAAAGAAACTGATCGCTTACATGCAATGGCGACGGAGCTGCGTAAAGTGGGCGCTGAGGTAGTTGAAGGTGAAGATTTCATCGAAATAACACCGCCAAAACACTTTAACGATGTGGCGATTGATACCTATGACGACCACCGTATTGCGATGTGTTTTGCCATGGTAGCGGTAGGCGGCAAGCCAATAACTATCAATGATCCTAAGTGTACATACAAGACATTTCCAACATTTTTCAATGTACTAGCATCGGTTAGTCAATAAATGACTAAAGTTGAAATATAAAAAGTTACATACAAAAAGCGGATATATTTAATTAAGTAACGTATAATGTCGCAGTTTTATTTTGGTGTGCATTGCAGGAGGTTTAAATGCAGGCGTTATTAATGCCCGTGATCACCGTTGATGGCCCAAGTGGTTCAGGTAAAGGAACTGTTTGTCGCTTGTTAGCCGATAAATTAGGGTGGGATGTACTGGATAGTGGCGCGATTTATCGCGTATTAGCACTAGCAGCACTTCATCACCAAATTGCACTAGACAACGAAGAGGCATTGGTGCCTTTAGCTGCTAACTTAGATGTGCAGTTTTTAGTTGATAGTCAAACTAACGCTGGAAAGGTTATTCTGGAAGGTGAAGATGTATCAACAACAATTCGAAATGAAGAAGTAGGAGCTGCCGCTTCAAAAGTAGCAGCTTTACCGCGCGTAAGAGAAGCATTATTACGGCGTCAACGTGCATTTCGAACTGAAAATGGGCTAATAGCCGATGGCCGCGATATGGGCACTGTGGTGTTCCAAGATGCTCCATTAAAAATTTATTTAACCGCTAGTGCAGAAGAACGCGCGCGCCGACGTTTTGTTGAGTTGAATGAACGCGGTCTTGATGTTACACTAAGTGGTCTATTAGAAGATATTCAAGCACGTGATGACCGCGATATGAATCGTGCTGTTGCGCCGCTTGTACCAGCTGACGATGCTATTGAACTCGATACTAGCGAGCTTAATGCACAGCAAGTGTTTGATAAGGTTATGACTTTATTAGATGCAGCGATCGTCGAAGGTAAACTTCCAAAACGACGATAAACTATTTATGCGCCAGCAGGATGCCAGTGCTATTTTAACAACCCCATGCAGCATGGTTGCTTATTGGTAATAATATATGAGACGTATATTCGTATGTCAGAAAATTTTGCGCAGTTATTTGAAGAAAGCTTAAAGGGTTTTGAAGCAGAGCAAGGCTCTATCGTTAAAGGTACAGTTATCTCTATCGAGAACAACATTGTACTTGTAGATGCTGGTCTTAAATCAGAAAGTGCTATCCCTGCAGAGCAGTTCAAAAATGCTGCTGGTGAACTAGAAGTTGCTGTTGGCGACGAAGTAGATGTTGCACTAGATGCAATTGAAGACGGTTTCGGTGAAACTATCCTTTCTCGTGAGAAAGCGAAGCGTCACGAAGCGTGGATCCGTCTTGAGAAAGCATGTGAAGAGCAAGAGACTGTTACTGGTGTTATCAACGGTAAAGTTAAAGGCGGTTTCACTGTTGAAGTTGATTCAATCCGTGCTTTCCTACCTGGTTCACTTGTTGATGTTCGTCCAGTACGTGACACAACTCACCTTGAAGGCAAAGAGCTTGAATTTAAAGTAATCAAGCTTGATCAAAAACGTAACAACGTTGTTGTTTCACGTCGTGCAGTTATCGAATCTGAAAACTCACAAGAACGTGAAGAGCTTCTTGCTAACCTTGTTGAAGGTCAAGAAGTTAAAGGTATCGTTAAGAACCTTACTGACTACGGTGCGTTCGTTGACCTTGGTGGTGTTGATGGTCTACTACACATTACTGATATGGCGTGGAAGCGTGTTAAGCACCCTTCAGAAATCGTTAATGTTGGCGACGAAATCGCAGTTAAAGTTCTTAAATTCGACAAAGATAAAACTCGTGTATCTCTAGGCCTTAAACAGCTTGGTGAAGATCCATGGGCAGCTATCGCTGGTCGTTACCCAGAAGGTTCTAAACTTTCTGGTCGTGTAACTAACCTTACAGATTACGGTTGCTTCGTAGAAATCGAAGAAGGCGTTGAAGGTCTAGTACACGTTTCTGAAATGGATTGGACTAACAAGAACATCCATCCTTCTAAAGTTGTTAGCTTAGGCGACACTGTTGAAGTTATGGTTCTTGAAATCGACGAAGAACGTCGTCGTATTTCACTTGGTCTTAAGCAATGTATTGCTAATCCTTGGCAAGAATTTGCTCGTCTACAAAACAAAGGCGATCAAGTTACTGGTAAGATCAAATCAATCACTGACTTCGGTATCTTTATCGGTCTTGACGGTGGTATTGACGGTCTTGTACACCTTTCAGACATTTCTTGGAATACACCTGGCGAAGACGCTGTACGTGAATTCAAGAAAGGCGACGAAATCACTGCTATCGTATTGCAAGTTGACCCAGAGCGTGAACGTATCTCTCTAGGTGTTAAGCAAATCGAAGCTGACCCATTCAATAACTACCTTGATGCAAACAAAAAAGGTGCTATTGTTAAAGGTAAAGTGACAGAAGTTGATGCGAAAGGCGCAACTGTTGAACTTATCGAAGGCGTTGAAGGTTACATCCGTGTAGCTGATATCGCTCAAGAGCGCGTTGAAGATGCAACTACTGTTGTTTCTGTAGGCGACGAAATTGAAGTGAAATATGTTGGTGTTGATCGTAAGAACCGCACTTTAAGCCTTTCAGTTAAAGCTCTTTTCGAAGCAGAAGAGAAAGAAGTACTAGAAAAGCTTAAGAAAGAAGAGCCAGTGTTCGAAAACGCAATGGCAGCTGCATTCGCAAATGCACAAAAAGACTAATTAATCAGTCTTAATTGGAAGGGCAGTGTTGCCCTTCCTTTATCTCTTTTTAAGGAAACGTTATGACTAAGTCAGAATTGATAGAACAATTAGCCGAGCAACACGCGCATGTACCTGTGAAAGATGTTGAGAATGCTGTTAAAGAAATTCTTGAACAAATGGCCGGCTCATTATCAAGCTCAGATCGTATTGAAATCCGTGGCTTTGGTAGTTTCTCATTACACTTTCGTTCACCTCGCACAGGTCGTAATCCAAAGACTGGCGACACGGTTGAGTTAGAAGGTAAGCACGTACCACATTTTAAACCAGGCAAAGAGTTACGAGATCGCGTAAACGCGAGCATTGCCTAGTTACTTAGTTGGAGTAGTTACTTGTTTAGGGTATTAAAAATTATCCTGGTAGCAATATGCTTAATTTTTGCATTTGTACTTGGTTCGCAAAATCCACAGTTAGTGCAAATAAATTATATTATTGCCAGCAATACTTTACCCCTCGCAATGATAATAAGTATCTGCTTTGCTTTAGGTGTCGCAATTGGTTGTTTTATTAGCTTTAAATTGTTTTCGCAATTAAAGTGGCAAAACTATCGTTTGAAAAAAAAATTAGCGCCTGAAAAAGATAATAATAAGCTTGTTGCTAATAAAGACACCTAACTATGATTGAGCTTTTGTTTTTACTTTTACCTGTTGCGGCTGGTTATGGCTGGATCATGGGTAAAAATAGCGCTAAAAACCAAGCTCATCAACTTAATCGTCAGATCACATCTGAATACAGTAAAGGCTTAAAGTTTTTACTCGACAGAGAGGAAGATCAAGGCCTTGAGCACTTAATCAACTTGCTTGAAGTCGCCGCTGACTCTGTTGAACATTATTCTACATTAGCAACGATGTTTCGCCGCCGAGGTGAATTAGATCGTGCAATAAAAATCCACGAATTACTGCTCAAACACCCAAGCCTTAATGAACAACAAGCTGCTGCTAGTCGCCTTGAACTTGCTGAAGATTATATTATGGCGGGTTTGCTTGATGGCGCCGAAGAACATTTAGTGTGGTTAGTAAAAGCCAACCACAGTGATGCATTAGAGCCGATACTTAATTTATATTCGCAAACACGCGAATGGGAAAAGGGTATCAATATGTTTGAAGCACACAGTGATTTATTTTCAAAGCCGCAACATTTCAAAGCCATTGCTAACTTTTATTGTGAAGCTGCGTTGCTTAGCAATGATCCGCAAATTATGCGCAAAGCCATTAGCCTAAATCATAAAGCGATCCGCCCATTATATGAATTAGGTAAATCAGCATTTGCAAAAGAAGATTACGTAAAAGCAATTTATTATTGGCGTGAGCTTATCTGTAGTTTCACTTTTTTTGCTCCCTTGTTTATAGATGATTTAGCTCACAGTTATGAGCAATTAAACCTAACCCACCAATTTCATGAATTATTACAGCAGCTACTTGATAAGGGTGGGGTGCTAATAAAAATAAAACATTGCCAAGCATTACTTGAGCAAGGGCATACCGAACAAGCAATTAAATTTTTAACTGATAGTTTAAAACGTCAGCCGACAATTCGTGGCTTTAGTTTTTTATTACAGCTATTAGCAAAACAAAATAATGATATTAAAGATGTACTAGACCAAATAGATAAACTGGTCACATCTTATATTGCGACCAAGCCAGATTTTCAGTGCCAACACTGTGGCTTTACCAGTCATACAATTTATTGGGTTTGTCCTTCGTGCAAACATTGGGAAACCATAGTACCGAGCCGTGGTTTAGACGGTTTTTAGTTTTCTATAAAAATATTCACTTACTTCTACAATCAGTTTTAGGAAAGTTATGTCTCTCGAACATTCAAAAAAAATTCTTATCGCCCTCGATTACGATGATCAGCAAACCGCTTTAAACTTTGTAAAGCAATTATCGCCTGATACATGTCGTTTAAAAGTAGGCAAAGAAATGTTTACCTATTTTGGACCTGCTTTTGTAAAAGAATTAATTGACCTTGGCTTTGACGTATTCTTAGATTTAAAGTTTCATGATATTCCAAATACAGTTGCCAAAGCGGTTACCGCAGCTGCCAAAATGGGTGTTTGGATGGTGAATGTTCACGCCAGTGGCGGTGTTGAAATGATGACTAAAGCCAAACAAGCGCTTGAGCAATTTGGTGATAAAGCGCCATTACTAATTGCTGTAACAGTACTAACCAGTATGGATGCCGCAGAGCTTACTCGTTTAGGGGTTGATAAAACCCCAGAAGAGCAGGTTATTTATTTAGCAAAACTTGCTAAAGAAGCTGGCCTTGACGGGGTAGTGTGCTCAGCGCAAGAAGCCAAGCAATTAAAATCGCTACTCGGTAACGATTTTAAATTGGTGACGCCAGGTATTCGCCCTGCGGGAAGTGATGCAGGAGATCAAAAACGTATCATGACACCAAAGCAAGCAATTGAAGATGGCAGCGATTATTTAGTTGTTGGCCGTCCGATCACACAAGCCGCAGACCCAGTTGCGGTTCTTAAAGAAATTAATGACTCGATAAAATAAACAAGCGTTATTTTAATTAGTACTATTACTAATAAAAAGAGCAAAGTTTTTACTTTGCTCTTTTTGTTTCTGGGTATACAAACTTAATAACTTGGCGATGAATAGTCTGGAATGTGCCAAAGCGGACATTGATAAATCGTGATATTTGAAGTCAAAATTTGATAATCATATAGAAAGCTCCTCGAGTTTTTCGATACAGTTGTGTTGACCAAAACATAAACTGAATCCGAGGAGCTTGGTATGAAACTATATGGTGGAATTGACTTGCATTCAAATAATAG